>NZ_JBHLUU010000001.1:0-54684 GCF_042433785.1 Robertmurraya beringensis
GTGGAAGCGCGGCGACGTGTGGAGCTGACTGATACTAATCGATCGAGGACTTAACCAAATTACGATGAAACGTATTTCTTTCTTCTTCATTCATTATCTAGTTTTGAAGGAATGATTTTCTTCAACTGAATACGAGTCTAGTGGCGATAGCGAAAAGGTCACACCCGTTCCCATACCGAACACGGAAGTTAAGCTTTTCAGCGCCGATGGTAGTTGAGGGTTTCCCTCTGTGAGAGTAGGACGTCGCTAGGCAAAGAAAAAAGCACCTGATTGGGTGCTTTTTTATTTATAAATACATAGGTAAAAAAGCACCTATCAAGGTACTTTCAACTGGTTCGTAAATTAGGAGAAAATCTCAGGCTTATTAATTTTTCTAAGTTTTGAAATATAATATTTATATTTTGGATCTGTCGTTGGTGTAGCCACTAAACTTCGTTCACAATCGACGCAAATAAATGAAGTGTATAGATGTATTCCTTTCGGTTTGGACTGCTCGCAAACAACACAAATTTCCCCTAGCTGTTTTATCGCCATAATCGGTTCCAAAATAACTCCACCTCCATACACCTATTGTTACCATGATGCGTTATTTGTATACAATTTTTCGAATAATCTTTTCGATAGACTGCTTGAATACTATTTTATGTTTGATAAATAAATCGTTGTATGTCTACATAGAAACTTTAAAAAAATAAATAAGAATTAAAAGGACTAGTTTGTTAAAATAGACAAGTATGATATTTGAAAAAGATAAGAGGGATATCATGTGAACCAAAAAAACACCCCATTATATGATGCATTAATCAAACATAAAAATAAAAAAGCGATTTCGTTTCATGTCCCAGGGCATAAAAATGGAGAGGTATTTATAAAAGAAGCTCATCCACTATTCCAAAACATTTTGAATGTTGATGTAACCGAATTATCAGGTTTAGACGATTTGCATTCTCCTAGTGAGGCCATTCTCGAAGCAGAAACTTTGTTAGCTGATTATTATGAGGTAAAAAAAAGCTTCTTTCTTATAAATGGTTCAACGGTTGGAAATCTGGCTATGATTCTTTCAGCTCTAGGTGAAGGGGATGAAGTCCTTGTTCAAAGGAATTGTCATAAATCAATTATGAACGGACTGAGCTTCGCCAATGTGAAACCAATATTTATAGCGCCGGAGTTTGACACGGAATGGCAAGTAGCCGGAGGAATCACATTAAATAGTATAAAAGAAGCAGTAAAGGACTATCCTCAGGTTAAAGCACTAATTGTTACATATCCAAACTATTATGGAATGGCACCGAACTTAAAGGAGATTATTACCTTTTGCCATGAGCGTAATATGATTGTTTTAGTGGATGAAGCACACGGTGCCCATTTTAAAAGAAGCAAGGGGCTTCCACCGAGTGCTACTGAACTAGGTGCTGATGTGGTGGTACAATCTGCACACAAGACACTGCCAGCCATGACTATGGGATCATACTTGCATTACAATAGTAAAAGGGTTGATTTGGAAAGGGTAAGGATGTTTCTCCGTATGTTACAATCTAGTAGTCCATCTTATCCAATTATGGCTTCTCTTGACCTTGCTAGAAAGTATATTGCCACATATGAGGAAGAAGATTTACATTATACTCTCCAAATGATTTCTGAGTTTAGAGACAAATTAAATCGTATTCCATCCATTAAGCTACTTTCATATAAAGATGAAGGAGATCCTTTAAAAATAACGATACAATCAAGAACTGCATTAACTGGTTTTGAACTGCAATCCAAACTAGAGGAGTATGGAATTTTTACAGAGTTAGCAGATGAGCATAATGTTCTTTTTATTTTCCCACTGCTTAAAAGAGGAGATCTATATCCTATTGAGGAAGTATGGTGTGCGATAAAAAAAGGAATAGGGGGAGTAGAAATACTTGGAAGGAATTTCCGAGGTGCAACCAATCGTTCTTCTATTTCTACGTTACATATATCCTATAAGGAACAGCAAGAAAGGAAAGTAGAAATTATTCCTTTGTCAGAGGCAAGTGGACGAGTGTGTGCAGAGAGTATTATTCCTTATCCCCCTGGCATTCCGTTACTATTACCCGGAGAATTAATAAAAGGTGAAGATATTAATCATATTCACAATTTATTAGAAGCTGGATCGAGATTCCAGGGTGGAGAAAATATAAAGCAGCACCACTTAAAAGTATTTCATCATTAGAAACAAGTGAACTAGTTGGAGGGTATTATGAGTAGGGGTTTATTTATTACAATAGAGGGTCCAGAAGGTGCTGGGAAAACAACCATTATTGGAATGTTAGAAACAGCACTAAGGGAACGAGGGCTGAAGTTCATCGTAACAAGGGAACCAGGTGGCATTCCGATTGCTGAACAAATTCGAGAAGTAATTTTGAATAAAGAAAATACAGCCATGGATGCGAGAACAGAAGCATTGCTGTATGCTGCAGCAAGACGTCAGCACCTAGTTGAAAAGGTATTGCCGCATTTACAAGAAGGTTCTATCGTTTTATGCGATCGTTTTATAGATAGTTCATTAGCTTATCAGGGGTATGCAAGAGGACTAGGAATTGATGAAGTATATAGCATTAATCACTTTGCCATTGAAGGCAAAATGCCAGATGCTACTTTTTATTTTGATATTGATCCTGAAATTGGTCTGAACCGAATTGGCCAGCATAAAGGAAGGGAAGTAAACAGACTTGATTTGGAAGAGATTCATTTTCATAAGAAAGTGAGAGAAGGATATCATCTCCTCCTCAATCGGTTTAAGGATAGAATCTTATTGATCGATGCATCTCAGTCTGTAGAACAGGTCTTTCAGCAGTCTTTAAATAACTTATTAAAAGTGTTAGATAAACAATAAGAGGGAAAGTGTCTTACAAGTTAAGACACTTTATTTTTTTAGTAAAGCAATCCTTGAATTTCCTCTTTTAGATTATAGGTTAGAGCATGGTACAACGCTAATTACCTGTTATAATAAAGGTAATAATTCAGAATATATTATACCGCTAAGGGGTGGATGATATGAAATTAATTTTAGCAGTCGTTCAGGACCAAGATAGTAATCGGTTATCCAATGCTTTAGTTGATAATAATTTTCGTGCAACAAAACTAGCTACAACAGGGGGATTCTTGAAATCGGGGAATACTACCTTTATGATTGGAACGGAAGATATACGTGTAGAGAAAGCCTTGCAGATTATAAAAGATAATTGTAAATCAAGAGACCAGATGGTGGCTCCTGTTTCACCAATGGGGGGGAATGCAGATTCCTATGTTCCATTTCCGGTCGAGGTAGAAGTAGGAGGAGCTACAGTTTTTGTTTTACCTGTTGAGCAGTTCCATCACTTTTAATAGCGAGGTCACCTATGAAGATAAATCAGGATATTCGTTTAAATACAGATAAGATTCGATCTGAACAAAAGACAGCAGCGAACACTAGTTTAAAATTTAATGAACTCGTGCAAAAACAGGATCAAAAAATGCAGATTGGTCAACTTCAAAATCTCCTAAAGGATATTGAAAGTGCGGGTGAAAGGTTAGCGAGGTCAAGGACATTCAAAGACCTTTCTAAGTATAAAACATTAGTCAAAAGGTTTGTGAAGGAAGCAGTTGATTTTGGCATGGACTTAAAGCAGTCACATAGCTGGAATCAGTACGGACAAGGAAGATCGTTAAAAATTGTTGAGACAATTGATGAAAAGTTAGTGGAGATAACCGAGGGAGTACTTGAAAAGGAAGGAAACTCTATTGATTTACTCGGTAAGATTGGTGAAATAAAAGGCCTTTTAATTAATTTATATACGTAAGTGAGTGAGACGATGCTTAAAACTTGGGATGAGATGGATCAAGTGCAGCCAATGGTGGGTAAGCTATTAAAAAACAGTATACAAAAGGATAGGTTAGCTCATGCTTACCTGTTCGAAGGTATGAGAGGAATTGGAAAAAAAGAAGCTAGTTATTTATTAGCTAAAAGCCTTTTCTGCTCTAGTCCTATTGACAACTATATCCCATGTGATGCATGTAGCAATTGTAAAAGGATTACAAGTGGGAATCACCCGGATCTCCATTTGTTAGAGCCGGATGGCCTTTCAATAAAGAAAAAGCAAATTCAAAACTTACAAGAGGAATTCTCTAAGACGGGTGTGGAATCAAGGAAAAAAATGTACATTATTGTGCATGCTGACAGAATGACAGGGAATGCAGCTAATAGTTTACTAAAGTTTTTAGAAGAGCCGCATTCAGAGACAACAGCTATTTTACTAACGGAGGGAGCACAACAAATTCTACCAACTATTCTGTCTCGCTGTCAGATTATAAAATTCCAGCCATTCTCTCCTACTATTTTAATAAAGAAATTGGGTGAACATGGGATAGAAAGAACAAAAGCTCCTATAATTGCCCAACTTACCAATAATTTAGATGAGGCTTTGGAGCTAAGTCATAACGATTGGTTTGCACAAGCTCAAAAAATAGTGTTAAAATTATATGAAGTGCTAAAAAAGAACCCTCTCGAAGCATTGGTGATGCTCCAAGAGGAATGGTTTTTACACTTTAAAGAAAAAGAACAGTTTGATCAAGGTTTAGACTTACTTCTTCTATTATATAAAGATTTACTATATTTACAGCTTGAGAAATCAAGCCAAGTAGTTTATGTCAGTGAAATGACGCGTCTGCAACAATACGCTCTTCATGTTTCAGGAAGGCAAGTTGCAGATGGATTGTCTTGGATATTGGAGGCAAAAAGAAAGCTGCAAGCCAATATGAACCCCCAGCTCCTAATGGAAGAGCTGGTGTTACGATTGCAGGAGGGATCTTCATTTGTATAATGTAGTAGGAGTACGCTTTAAAAAAGCGGGTAAAATATATTATTTTGATCCCGGAGATCTCTCAATTCAAAAGGATGAATTTGTTATTGTGGAAACAGTAAGAGGAGTCGAGTATGGCAAGGTAGTTATTGCTCCGAAACAGGTTGATGAGCATGATGTTGTGCTTCCTCTTAAGAAAGTCCTTAGAATTGCTGATCAAAAGGATCGTTTAATCGTTGAAGAAAATCGTTTTGCGGCTAAGGAAGCATACGATGTTTGCTGTGAAAAAGTATCAACACATCAACTGGATATGAAACTAGTGGATGTTGAATATACATTTGACAGAAATAAAGTGATTTTTTATTTTACAGCTGATGGCCGCGTTGACTTCCGTGAGCTCGTAAAAGATTTAGCAGCTATATTCCGTACAAGAATTGAACTTCGTCAAATTGGTGTAAGAGATGAAGCGAAAATGCTTGGTGGAATTGGTCCTTGTGGTAGGATGCTTTGCTGTTCCAGCTTTCTAGGTGATTTTGATCCAGTATCTATAAAAATGGCAAAAGATCAGAATCTCTCATTAAACCCTACAAAAATTTCAGGGTTATGCGGGCGTCTGATGTGCTGTTTAAAATACGAAAATGATGAATATGAGTCAGCAAAAGAGCTACTACCTGATCTAGGTCAAGTCATCTCCACACCACAAGGCCCTGGTCGAGTGGTGGGATTAAATATACTGGAAAGAGTACTCCAGGTTGAACTGGCTGATCATGAGCGTGTCCTAGAATATACTCTCGATGAGATATTAAAGGAAGGCGCTGTATAGATTCAATCCACAGATTAATGAGGTGGAAGGTGTGAATAAAAAAGAAATTTTTGATTCAGTAAGCAATATGGAAGCACAAATTGGGCATCTATATAAGCAATTAGGTGAGTTAAAGCAACATTTAGCTGAAACACTTGAAGAAAATAACTCCTTAAAGCTAGAGAATGAGCACTTGAGGAGGCACCTTGATCGAACATCCATCGAGAGGCAACAGCAACCAAAAGTAAGTAAAAGCAAAAAAGGGAAAAAGGCAGAGGAGACTCAGAATGAAAAAATAGTTGATATTGGTGAAGGTTATGACAACCTTGCTCGCCTTTATCAAGAAGGATTTCATATCTGTAATCTCCATTTTGGAAGTCCTAGAAAGGATGACTGTTTGTTCTGCTTATCCTTTTTAAATAAAAAATAAGAGGGTCTCCTTTGACAAGGGGGCCTTTTTTTCGGAGAATAAAGGAATTCAGGTAGGAGGAAGACACCATATGTTAAAAGGCGACGAACGTTTGGATTACTTATTAGCAGAGGAACTTCGGATTATCCAAAGTCCAACGGTTTTTTCATTCTCTCTAGATGCTGTATTATTAGCGCGCTTCGCTTATATGCCCATACAAAAAGGAAATGTCATCGACTTGTGTAGTGGAAATGGAGTGATTCCCCTTTTTTTAAGTAAGCGAACAAAAGGGAAAATAACAGGAGTAGAAATACAGGAACGTCTGTACGATATGGCGGTAAGAAGTGTGCAATACAATCACCTTGATCAGCAAATTGAAATGATCCATGGAGATATTAAGGACATGCCAAAACGCCTTGGCCATGGAAAATTTGATGCCGTTACATGCAATCCCCCTTATTTTTTAACTGGTGAGAAAGACGAGAGAAATGAGAATGAGCATTTAGCGATTGCTAGACACGAAATTCTATGCACTTTAGAAGATGCCATTTCGGTATCTAGTCAGCTAGTACGACAAGGTGGAAAAGTCGCATTTGTACACCGGCCAGGACGGTTGTTAGATATTGTGACTGTAATGAGAAAATACCGTTTAGAACCTAAGCGGATACAATTGGTTTACCCAAAGGTTGGAAAAGAAGCGAATATATTATTAGTGGAGGCAATCAAGGGCGGAAGCCCAGATTTAAAAGTACTTGCTCCTATGTTTGTCTATAATGATAACAACGAATATACTGAGGAAATGAAAGAAATATTGTATGGAGAAAATGAAGGAAAAGCGGAAGTGAGTGATCGATATGTGGGAACAAAAAAGCTTTGAAAATGAAGAGACGAAAGGGATTCTATATTTAGTTCCTACTCCAATTGGAAATTTAGAGGATATGAGTTTTAGGGCTATACGGTTGTTGAAAGAAGCGGATTACATAGCAGCTGAAGACACTCGGAATACAAAAAAACTGTGTAATCACTTCGAAATTGATACACCGATCGTTAGTTATCATGAACATAACCGGATAGTGAGTGGAGCAAAACTAATTGAAAAGCTAAAGGCTGGAGCAAAGATTGCTCTTGTCAGCGATGCAGGAATGCCTACGATTTCAGATCCTGGTTATGAGTTGGTAGTGGAAGCCACACAGGAAGAAATTGCAGTCGTTCCTCTACCAGGAGCGAATGCAGCACTAACTTCGCTTATAGCATCTGGTATTCAAACTCAGCCCTTTTACTTTTATGGATTTTTATCGAGGCAGAAAAAGGATAGAAAAAAAGAACTGGAGTTACTAAAGAATCAAAAAGCAACCATGATCTTTTATGAGTCACCTCATCGACTGAAAGAAACACTTCAGCAGATCGAAGAGGTTCTAGGAAACCGACAGATGACTTTATGTAGAGAATTGACAAAAAAATTCGAGGAGTTTATTAGAGGGACTGTCTCTGAATTGGTGGAATGGTCCATTCAAGGAGAAGTACGTGGGGAATTTTGTATCATAATAGAAGGAAGTAAGGAAGAGGTAGTGGAAGAAGAAAGCTGGTGGGAGAGTTTATCTATTCCTGAGCATGTGGAGCATTATATTGATGCTAAAGGACAGTCATCTAAGGAAGCCATCAAGGAAGTTGCAAAGGATAGAAATTTACAAAAGCGTGAAGTGTATCAGGCTTATCATGTTCAAGAATAAAAAAAGCTTCTCTTTAACCGAGAAGCTTTTTTGACGAATCATTATTTAGATACTTGAAAGTTGTTTTGGATTTCTTGAAGTAGTTGTTCTGCACCTTCGCGGCTAAGAATTAACTTTCCGCCTGCTAGTGTGATATTATCATCAGAAACTTCACCAGTTACTTGGCAAGTCATGTTTGGCTTGTATTTTTTTAGGATGATACGCTCATCGTCAACATAGATTTCTAGAGCATCCTTTTCTGCGATACCAAGTGTACGTCTTAGTTCGATAGGAATAACTACACGACCAAGCTCATCAACTTTACGAACAATACCAGTAGATTTCATAATTTTTTAGCTCCTCTCAAATCTCCATTGTATTTATATTTCTCTGTCTCTTTTTTTCGTCATTATTCGACAAATTTCTTTTATGTTTTTATAATACCAGCCATTCCCAAAAACGTCAATAACTTTATATCTGATTAATTTAGAAAATATTAGCAGTTAAATAACGTTGATAAATCAACGTTTTGGAATACTGTAGGATGATGTTTCCTAATTTTATTATGAATAAATGATAAACCGATTGTCGACAAATTGACATATTCTAATACATCATTCGACAAGAATCAACATACACTTTTTTCTCGGAAGAAGGTATAAAACATGGGGGGAAGTGGAAAAGGCTATATAGTTGATTATATTGCACATTTCTTCATAATTAGGTATATTTTGATGAGATAAGAGGTTATGCTGACGAGTATAAGAAGTGACTCGATTCAGAATGATAATCGGATGAGGAGTGAGTGATTTGGTTGAGAAAAGAAAGACATTTTATTTAACAACACCAATTTATTACCCTAGTGGAAACTTACATATTGGACATGCATATACAACGGTAGCTGGAGATGCGATGGCTCGTTATAAGAGGCTACGAGGGTTTGATGTCATGTACTTAACGGGTACGGATGAACATGGGCAGAAAATTCAGCGCAAGGCAGAGGAAAAAGGAATTACCCCTCTAGCCTACGTGGGTGATATTGTAGAGGGAATTCAGGAACTCTGGAAGAAGCTTGATATTTCGTATGATGATTTTATACGGACGACACAAGACAGACATAAAACGGTAGTAGAGAAGATATTTTCTCAGCTTCTTGAACAAGGTGATATTTATCTTGATCAATACGAAGGAATGTACTGTACACCATGTGAATCTTTCTTTACGGAAAGGCAATTAAATGAAGGTAATTGCCCTGACTGTGGTAGACCCGTAGAAAAGGTGAAAGAAGAATCTTACTTTTTTAAAGTAAGTAAGTATGCTGATCGCCTGTTGCAATACTATGAGGAAAACCCTGGCTTTATCCAACCGGAGTCTCGTAAGAATGAGATGATTAATAACTTTATTAAACCAGGATTAGAGGACCTTGCTGTATCAAGAACGACGTTTGACTGGGGAGTTAAAGTACCTGGCAATCCTAAACATGTTATTTATGTATGGATTGATGCTTTGTCCAATTATATTACTGCTTTGGGCTACGGTACAGAGGATGCTTCTAAATATGAAACATATTGGCCAGCGGACGTACATTTAGTTGGGAAGGAGATCGTTCGTTTCCATACCATCTATTGGCCAATTATGCTTATGGCACTAGACCTTCCTCTTCCAAAAAAGGTGTTCGCTCACGGTTGGCTTCTTATGAAAGATGGAAAAATGTCTAAGTCAAAAGGGAATGTGGTAGATCCAGTAACATTAATTGATCGTTATGGATTAGATTCCCTTCGTTACTACTTATTAAGAGAAGTTCCATTTGGGGCGGATGGGGTGTTTACACCTGAAGGGTTTGTTGAAAGAATTAACTTTGATTTAGCGAATGATTTGGGTAACCTATTAAATCGTACAGTTGCAATGATCAATAAGTATTTTGATGGAACGATTCCGGTGTACGAAGGTTCAAAGGGAGAATTCGAAATACAGCTTCTTCAAGTGAATGAGGAAACGGTGAATAAATATGAAGAAGCAATGGAGAAAATGGAGTTTTCTGTTGCTCTTACAGCCCTTTGGCAGTTAGTTAGCCGAACAAATAAATATATTGATGAGACAGCGCCTTGGGCTCTAGCTAAAGACGAGGAGAAAAAAGATGAGTTAGCAAGTGTTATGGTTCATTTAGCTGAATCTCTTCGTCGAGTAGCAATCTTGCTTCAGCCATTCCTAACAAAAACACCTAAAGACATATTTAAACAGCTTTCTATTGTAGAAAGTAGTCTTCAGTCCTGGGAAAGTCTCGAAAAATTCGGGTTGATTCCAGAAGGTACAAAGGTGGAGAAAGGTGATCCCATTTTCCCGCGACTTGATATCCAAGAAGAAGTGTCTTTTATTAAACAAAAAATGCAATCAACTGTGAAGCCTGTAGCAGAAGAACCAAAAGTTGAGGAAATTCCAGAGGTTGAGGAAATCACGATTGATGACTTTATGAAGGTGGATCTGCGAGTAGCGCAAGTAGTAGAAGCTGAGCCCATTAAAAAGGCGGATAAGCTATTAAAGCTACAGTTAGATCTTGGGTTTGAGCGTAGACAGGTGGTTTCGGGAATTGCGCAATTTTATAAACCAGAAGATTTAGTTGGACAAAGAGTCATCTGTGTGACGAATTTAAAACCAGTAAAATTACGCGGAGAATTGTCTCAAGGAATGATTCTTGCTGGTCAAAAGGATGGAATTATGTCGTTGGCCACAGTGAGTGACTCTCTTCCACTAGGAGCGAAAGTAAAATAAGGAATAAAGTCTTACTAAGATAAAACATAGAAATGTTTCACGTGTAACATTACACATGGCTCATTCCTATGTTTTTCTTATCTTCCTGTTTATATAAGGGAGCGAAGAGACTTAATAGTTGAGAAACAAATAAAATATATGTAACAGAAAATTAATATTGGAGGAAATAAATGTTATTTGATACACATGTACATTTAAATGCAGAACAATTTTCAGAGGATCTAAATGAGGTAATTGACCGAGCTAGGATGGAAGGTGTCCAATACATGGTGGTTGTAGGTTTCGACCGACCTACAATTATCAAAGCAATGGAATTAATCGAAGAATACGATTTTATCTATGCAAGTATTGGGTGGCATCCGGTTGATGCGATTGATATGCGTGATGAAGACTTGGAGTGGATTGAAGAGCTTGCGAAACACCCTAAAGTGGTAGCTATCGGAGAGATGGGACTTGATTATTATTGGGATAAATCACCAAAAGAAGTACAACAGGAAGTCTTTAGAAAACAAATACAGTTAGCTAAAAAAGTGAAACTACCTATTGTGATTCATAACCGAGAGGCAACAGCAGACATTGTTACAATCTTAAAAGAAGAAAACGCGGCTGAGGTAGGAGGCATTATGCATTGTTTTAGTGGGAGCGTAGAGGTTGCAAAGGAATGTGTGGAAATGAACTTCTATATATCCCTTGGTGGACCGGTTACATTCAAAAATGCTAAAAAGCCGAAAGAAGTGGCACAAGAGATTCCGTTAAAGAAGCTTTTAATCGAAACCGACTGCCCGTATCTTGCTCCACATCCATACAGAGGGAAAAGAAATGAACCGAGTTATGTGAAGTTAGTGGCGGAGCAAATTGCTGAATTAAAGGGACTTAGTTACGAAGAAGTTTCACAGGTAACAACAGAAAATGCAAAAATATTATTCGGCATAAATTGATAAGGAATCCTGTCGAATAAAATAAAAGCTTGTCCAAATCTTTTCTTTTTCTAAAAAGTTCTACATGTCTCCTTTCTCTCATAGGATAACCGTGTCGACAACTCTCTCTTTCTTTTTTGAATTCTATTAGTCATAATAATGAGTACGTTCAGAGGAAAATCCTGAGGGTTGACAGGCAGTAAGATACTTTATATAATCACTCCATGAGAAAAGGAGGCGTTTTTCATCGTTATTCAAAGCATGAAAAGCCTGTTTTCCAGGTCTTTGAGGACAAAGAAGTGGGCCATTATCTCTGCTAGTTTCATAGTTTTCACAACAGCTACTGGGTTTACGGTGTATGAATCCACGAAGGAAACTGTTACCATGACACTAGATGGCCAAGAACGTATCATCAAGACACATGCAGCCACAATTGAAGGTATTTTCGACGAACTTGACATCGCTCTTCGTTCAGAAGACTATGTGTTTCCCTCGGAAAACACAAAGGTCAAAGACAACTTAAAGGTTGTATATAAACCTGCGAAACAGGTCCAAATGGTAAAAGATACCGAGGAAAAAGCAGTTTGGTCTACAGCAGATACTGTAGAAGAGTTTTTAAAGGAACAAGAAATTATACTTACTGAGCACGATAAGGTTACACCTGATTTAGACACTGCAATCAAGAAGAATATGAATATTGAAGTAAACATTGCGTTTCCATTCAAGTTAAATAACGGTGGTACAGAAGAAGAAGTATGGACTACTACTTCGACTACGGTCGCTGACTTTTTACTACAACAAGAAATCACTCTAGGAGAACTAGACCGTGTAATGCCTGAAAAAGACTCAGTTATTCAGAAGGATGCTGTTGTTAGCATCATTCGGGTTGAAAAAGTCACCGATGTAGTGGAAGAACCGATTCATTTTGCAGTTGTTACAAAGAATGATAGTAATCTATCAAAAGGCACAGAAAAGGTAGTAACTCCGGGTCAAGAAGGACTGAAGACAAAGGAGTATGAGGTGGTATTAGAGAACGGCAAAGAAGTCTCTAGAACGCTTCTAAAAGAAACACAGGTTAAAGAGAAGCAAGATAAGGTTGTCGCGGTAGGAACAAAGGTAAGTACCCAAACCGTATCACGTGGTAGTGACAGTGTTAGCAAGGAGTTTTTTGTTACATCCACTGCTTATACCGCAAGTTGCAATGGATGCTCTGGCGTTACGGCAACGGGATTGAACCTTCATGCTAATCCAGGTGCAAAAGTGATTGCAGTCGATCCAAGTGTAATTCCACTAGGGACAAAGGTATATGTCGAAGGCTATGGCTATGCAGTTGCAGCTGATAAAGGTTCAGCTATTAAAGGGAATAAAATCGATGTGTTTTTTGCGTCGAAAGCAGATGCATATCGTTGGGGTCATAAAACGGTTAAAATTAAAATTCTTAACTAATTCATTATGCAGAGGGGCTGCCCTCTGCTTTTTTGTGTTTTTGTCCGTTTTTCATTACAATTGGTTTATACTATATAGACGAATTAAATAGCCAGAATGTTTCATTTTTATTTCAATTATTTTAAATTTTTTTCAGAAACAGAGTTTATTTAATGGTATGTGTATTGGGAGGAGTTTATGAAGATACAGGAAATTATCGTTGTGGAGGGTAAAGACGATACTACAGCCATTCGAAGGGCTGTAGATGCCGATACGATTGAAACGAATGGTTCGGCATTAAATGAGGATACCATCAATCGGATAAGAAGGGCCCAACAGACAAGGGGAGTTATTGTTTTCACTGATCCAGACTATCCTGGTCAAAAAATAAGACAAACAATTGCTGAGCATGTACCAAATTGCAAGCATGCCTTTATCCCAAAGGAGAATGCACTACATAAAAGAGGGAAGGGTGTTGGTGTCGAACACGCTTCAGTGGAAGAGATTCGAAAGGCTCTTCGCCATGCTCACCATATGAAGGAAGAAGTGGAAGAACAGATTACTCAAGAGGATTTATTAACAGCAGGTCTAATCGGTGGTCCAAAGGCAAAGAAAAGAAGAGAGAAGCTTGGTAAACTCCTTTCGATTGGGTATACAAATGGAAAGCAACTTTATAAGCGACTATTGATGTTTCAAATCAGTAAAGAAGAGTTTTCAAGAGCACTATCCGTTATTTTTCAGGAGGAAACAGATGAGTAAAGATATAGCTACCCCTGTAAGGACACAGGAAATACTAAAGAAGTTTGGTTTTTCGTTCAAAAAAAGCTTAGGTCAAAACTTCTTAATTGATACCAATATTTTAAAAAGAATTGTTGATCACGCTAATTTAACTGAAAAGTCCGGAGCCATTGAAATTGGACCTGGAATAGGGGCATTAACAGAGCAATTAGCAAGAAATAGCGAAAAGGTGGTTGCGTTTGAAATTGACCAGCGATTACTACCGATTTTAAAAGAGACGCTAGCTCCCTATTCGAACACAACCATTATTCATGAAGACGTATTGAAAGCAAATGTAAAAGAGGTCATCGAGGAACAGTTCAAAGGTTTAGAAGATATCATGGTTGTTGCCAATCTACCTTACTATGTAACCACTCCGATCATTATGAAGTTATTAGAGGAGAAACTCCCAATTAGAGGAATTGTTTGTATGCTTCAAAAAGAAGTAGCTGATCGTATCGCTGCGAAACCCGGTGGAAAGGACTATGGATCCCTTTCAATTGCTGTCCAATATTATACGGAAGCGGAGACGGTCATGGTTGTTCCGAAAACCGTCTTCATGCCGCAACCGAATGTTGATTCGGCAGTTATTCGATTAACGGTTAGACAAGAGCCTGTCGTTAAAGTTCGAAGTGAAGACTTTTTCTTTCAAGTAACAAGAGCAAGCTTCGCGCAGCGTCGGAAAACGATTTTAAACAACTTAACAAGCCAATTACCCGACGGAAAGGCAAAGAAGGACATGATATTGCAGGCGCTTGAAAAAGCTGAAATTGAGCCTGCTAGACGAGGCGAGACATTGTCGATTGCTGAATTTGCTCAACTTAGCGATGCTTTGCTCGATCATTTTGCTTAAAAAGAACGCATCTGAGTAAAGTAACGGGTTCTGTTCCCTGTCACAAAAATCCAACATATATATTAAAATGACCATTAATTTGTATGTGAATTTGATGGTCATTTTTTATTGGTATAACGTGAATCATTATAAAAATAGGCGTGAAACTGTATTCCAATTTGTATATCAAAATGTAAGGTTACAGAGATTTCTGTTACCTCGTAAATTGGACTGCAAAATGCTTTGTTTTTGTTTACAAAACCACGTTTTTCTTTTGACTTTGGCTCTGTATTTATTCCTTGATGATTTCATATAGGTAAGAGATTTAATAGGCGGAGAATTTCCGGTTAATGTATATAGAGGAAGCTTAAGAAGCAGAAATAAGCGGAGGAATTCCGGTTAACTGCTCTAAATAAGCCAAAATTCAAAGATTTGAATCACATAAGCGGAAAAACTCCGCTTATTCTTAAGGAAATATGGGTATTTCCCAATTTAAACGGAATTCTTCCGGTTATTATTCAAAATTTGAGGGTCTTTTTTTCTGGATTTACACTCTGTCTAGCCCCAGCCCCTAACCCCTCTAGGAATAATATAAGGTTATAAGCCAAATCACTCCAGAAGACAGGCTTTCCTGTGCGATTCGGGGCTAAACAAGGCACTTGCGCTTTTCTGTATATCACGCCTTATAAGTTCCTTGCATAGGATAATTAAGAATTATTCTATTTGAATGCTCTAGTTTATTGGGCTAATTGGAGTGACTACATTGACGATCAACCTTTTGGATGTCGTTGGGAGAGTTTCGTATAATTGTGATATTATCTTTCGGGTTATAGATATACGAGAAGAACAAGGGAAGAAGTTAGCTGTATTATACGGGGAAAATTTTCGACTAATTGCGGATGCCCCCTATGAAGATTTGGTCGTGATTGATCAAAATACCCGTTCTAAAGTGGCATCGGAGTACCAATCACTTGAAGAACAATCTTACCAGCTCTTTCGGCAGGATGTGGATCTTTTACAGTTTAAACAGGAGTTTGAGGCAACTGAAGGGTACAGTAAGCCATTTAACTATTTCCAAGTGCCAGGGAAAGTATTACATCTGGATGGAGATCCTTCTTATTTGCAAAAGTGCTTAACATTGTATGAAAAAATTGGAGTACCTGTAACAGGCATTCATGTAAATGAAAAAGAAATGCCAAATAAAATAGGGTCTTTGATTGATTATTATCGCCCTGATATTATCGTTATTACAGGTCATGATGCATATTCAAAGGCCAAGGGGAAACCTACTGATATCAATGCATATAGACATTCAAAACACTTTGTTCAAGCGGTAAGAGAGGCCAGAAAGAAGTTCCCTCATCTCGACCAGTTGGTCATATTTGCTGGGGCCTGTCAGTCCCATTTTGAATCATTGATTCAAGCAGGTGCTAACTTTGCAAGTTCCCCTTCAAGAGTTAACATACACGCCCTTGATCCTGTCTATATTGTAGCTAAAATTTCCTTTACTCCGTTTATGGAGAGAATTAACGTATGGGATGTATTGAGAAATACGTTAACGGGAGAAAAAGGACTTGGAGGAATCGAAACAAAAGGCGTACTACGAACGGGTATGCCTTATAACAAAGGAAATCACGAATGAGAAATGCCGTTCAAAATAGAACGGTGTTTTTTTAATTAGGCTGTTTTTCCCTAAAAAGTGTGTATATAGCAACAATGTTTTAGAAAAGAGCTTTTGTTTAAAAATTCGGTACATATTTCAAAATAAATAGGTAATCCTAAAAATGTTGAAAATTAGAAGAAAATGCTGAACAAAAAATATTGACTTTTATTTTTAAACACTGTTATAATTTATTATTTTGTTTGACTATACAGTGTAAACGTGTTATACTTTACATAGTGAGGTGGACCGAATGGCAAAAACTTTGGTTGATATTAAAAAAGCTCTTGATTCAAATTTAGGAAAAAGACTTTTGCTCAAGGCCAATGGTGGTCGAAGAAAGACTATTGAAAGATACGGAATTCTTGCAGAAACGTATCCATCTGTGTTTGTAATTGAGTTAGATCAAGAAGAAAATGCTTTCGAACGTGTATCGTACAGCTATGCAGACGTTTTAACAGAGACGGTTCAGATTACTTTCTATGAAGATACAACAGGACAAATGGCACTAAGTTAAGGTTGTCCTTATCGTGTAAGCAGTGAACTATGGGTTTGCTGCTTTTTAATTTGTTTTTTATTTTATATTTTCTTTGAAAAACTATACGTAAATTCAATCAATTTTTCTCTAAAAGCTAATGAATTTCTAACCACTTCAACATAATAAGAGTGTCGTGATGAAGAAAGGGGATGTTATCGTGAGCAGAAGAAGAGGGATGATGTCAGAAGGATTTAAAGAGGAACTAGCGAAGGAGCTAGGATTTTATGATGTCGTTCAAAAAGAAGGTTGGGGTGGCATTAAAGCGAAAGACGCTGGCAACATGGTCAAGCGTGCGATCGAAATAGCGCAACAGCAGTTAACGGAAAAGCGCTAAAAGCAAGCAACCTTTTTACTTCATGCGAGAGTTAACTAACAATTCGAATTCATTGCGACAGAAGCCGGAGAAAACTGATTCTCCGGCTTTTTTGTGTGGAGAGGTCTTACTTTTATTGTTTTGTGGTAAAATAGGACAAAAATGGACTAGAGAGAATGTTTAAAGTAGGTGGAGATGTTGAAGCTTTTAATAAAAGCTCCTGCAAAGATCAATTTATCGTTAGATGTATTACATAAACGATCAGATGGGTTTCATGAAGTAGAAATGATCATGACAACGATAGACCTTGCTGATCGAGTCGAACTAACCTTTTTAGAAGAGGATGCGATACGAATCAACTCTCAAAATCGGTTTGTTCCAGACGATCAACGGAATCTAGCCTTTCAAGCAGCAAAGCTGTTGAAAGAAAGGTTTCAAGTGAAAGCTGGAGTTCATATTTCTATTGAGAAAAATATTCCTGTTGCCGCAGGATTGGCGGGTGGAAGCAGTGATGCAGCCGCAACGTTAAGAGGGTTAAACAAGCTTTGGAAATTGAATTTAACTTTGGACGAGCTTGCGGAATTAGGCTCTGAGATTGGGTCGGATGTGTCCTTTTGTGTTTACGGTGGAACGGCGTTAGCAAAAGGACGTGGAGAAAAGATTACACAACTTCCTCCACCTCCTACTTGTTGGGTAGTTTTAGCAAAGCCATTTATCGGCGTTTCAACAGCAGACGTGTATAGAAGGCTTGAATTAAGTGGAATAAGTCATCCTAACCTACCTGCAATGGTCGAGGCGATTAAGGAAGGAAGCTTTAATGGTGTGTGTGACAATGTAGGAAATGTGCTCGAAGAAGTCACTTTGAAGCTTTATCCGGAGGTTGCTCAAATCAAGGATCAAATGCAAAGATTTGGCGCCGATGCAGTACTGATGAGCGGAAGCGGTCCAACTGTTTTTGCCCTTGTTCACCATGATTCAAGAATGCACCGACTGTATAATGGGCTGAGAGGATTTTGTGACCAGGTTTTTGCTGTACGCATGCTAGGAGAACGACATACCCTTGATTAAATCCGTACATTAATGGTATATTATCGTTAAAACATTCGGATATGGGAGGTCTATTATGAAGTTTCGTCGAAGCGAAAGGTTAGTAGATATGACGAATTATTTGCTTGAGCACCCCCAGCAATTAGTTTCACTTTCTTTCTTTTCAGAAAGGTATGGTTCCGCTAAATCATCTATCAGTGAAGATTTAGCAATCATTAAAGAGACTTTTGAGAAAAGAGGAATCGGGACGCTGAAAACGGTTCCTGGAGCATCAGGTGGTGTGAAGTTTACTGTAAAAGTATCAGATGGGGAAGCCAGGCCAATTATTAACGAATTATGCGGCCTAATTGCTGATCCTGATCGGCTGTTACCAGGTGGATATCTGTATATGACAGATATATTAGGAGATCCAGCGATTGTTCAAAAGGCTGGCCGCTTACTTGCTTCTGCTTTTACAGAGGAGAAAATTGATCTGGTTATGACAGTTGCAACGAAGGGGATTCCTTTGGCATATGCGGTTGCAAGTCATTTAAATGTGCCGGTTGTTATTGTGCGCCGAGATAATAAAGTAACTGAGGGTTCCACAGTAAGTATTAACTATGTGTCTGGATCAACAGGACGAATTCAAACGATGGTTCTTTCGAAACGCAGTATGGATCAAGGGGCTAATGTTTTAATTGTTGATGATTTTATGAAAGCAGGCGGAACCGTTAACGGAATGATTAGTATGTTGAATGAGTTTAATGCTAATTTAGCTGGTATTGCCGTACTCGTGGAAGCAGAGAAAATTGAAGAGAGACTAGTGGATGATTATTTATCCTTAGTAAAGCTTTCGGATGTGGATGTAAAAGAAAAGCAAATCCAAGTGAATGAAGGAAATTATTTTTTACATAAACAGGAGGAGTTAGTATGAAAGTAGTTCAAACCAATGAAGCACCAGCAGCTATCGGGCCATATTCTCAAGGTATCGTTGTAAACAATATGTTTTATAGCTCTGGTCAGATTCCTTTAACTGCCGAGGGTGATTTACTTCAAGGAGATGTAAAAGAACAAACACATCAAGTATTTAAAAACTTACAGGCTGTCCTTAAAGAAGCGGGAGCAACGCTCGAAACAGTAGTAAAGGCAACGGTATTTATTAAAAACATGGATGAATTTGCTGCAGTAAATGAAGTGTATGGAGAATATTTTTCTGTACATAAGCCAGCTCGTTCTTGTGTGGAAGTGGCAAGATTGCCGAAGGATGTATTAGTAGAAATCGAAGTAATTGCACTCGTCAAATAAGACGAGTGTTTTTTATTCTTTATAAATTACAAATAGTTCACGATTTTGACTAATTTTTCAAAAAAAATTGAATTTGAAGAAGGAGATATGAAAAATTTGTTGAATATTTAAACGTAGATTATATCTAATTGTGCAAAGGTGGTGAACAGGATGGAAGTAACAGACGTAAGATTACGCCGCGTTAATACAGACGGACGTATGAGAGCAATCGCATCCATTACGCTTGATAATGAGTTTGTTGTTCACGATATCCGCGTGATAGACGGAAATAACGGATTATTCGTTGCTATGCCTAGTAAACGCACACCAGATGGAGAGTTTCGCGATATCGCTCATCCGATTAATTCAGGTACACGTGGGAAGATTCAAGAAGCAGTATTAGCTGAGTACCACCGTTTAGGTGAATTAGAAGTTGAATTTGAAGAAGCTGGAGCTTCCTAAAAAAATAAACAACAAGGGCCTACTTCATGAGTAAGGCTCTTTTTTATGTTTTTGAACCTATTTCTTCTCTCCACATACTACTACCCATAAAAATATAAGGTTAAACCTTTCTCAATGTTAAAATCATGTAGTTTTTCATCTGTTCTTGAAAAATACGAGTATTTAAGATATATTCTTAATGGATAAAAAGGTATATTGGAGGCCAGTAAATGTCGAATCGGTATGCGGTAGTATTAGCCGCAGGTCAAGGAACTAGGATGAAATCAAAACTGTACAAAGTTCTTCATCCTGTTGGTGGTAAGCCTATGGTGCAGCATGTAATTGATCATGTGAAAAAGCTTAATATAAACAGCATTGTAACAGTTATTGGACACGGAGCGGAACTTGTGAAAGCACAGCTAGGCGATGAAAGTAGCTATGTGCTTCAAGAGCAACAGCTTGGAACAGCACATGCTGTTATGCAAGCAAGGGATATACTAAAAGATAAAGAAGGCATTACCATTGTTGTATGTGGAGACACTCCTCTAATTAAGGAAACGACGATGGAAGCATTATTTAAGCATCATGAAGAGACTTCTGCTAAAGTAACGATTTTAACAGCATGGACCAATGATCCTAGAGGCTATGGACGTATTATTAGAAACGAAGATGGATCGGTTGAGAAAATCGTTGAGCATAAAGATGCAACGAATGAAGAACGATTAGTAAAAGAGATTAATACGGGAACGTATTGCTTTGACAATAAAGCCCTCTTTGAGGCACTTACAAATGTTTCAAATGATAACGTCCAAGGGGAGTACTATTTACCAGATGTTATTGAAATTCTCAAAAATGCTGGAGAAATAGTAACAGCTTATCAAACAGAAGATTTTGAAGAAACATTGGGCGTTAACGACCGAGTAGCGTTAGCTGAAGCGGAACGAATCTTTAAAGAACGTACGAATGAGTGGCATATGCGTAACGGTGTGACAATCATTGATCCTTCAAGTACATATATTGGTCCAGATGTAGAAATTGGTCAAGATACTATTCTTTACCCTGGAACGATATTAGCAGGAAGAACAGTGATTGGAGAAGATTGTATTATTGGTCCACAGACTGAAATTCACAATTGTAAAATTGGCAAAGGAACGGCTATCCGTCAGTCAGTTGCTTTCGATAGTGAAATTGGTAATGAGGTTGCCATTGGTCCTTTTGCGCATATAAGGCCTCAATCGAGTATTCATGATGAAGTGAAAATAGGTAACTTTGTTGAAATCAAGAAAGCGGTATTCGGCAAAGGAAGTAAGGCTTCCCATCTAAGCTATATTGGAGATGCTGAAGTTGGTAGCAATGTAAACATTGGTTGTGGATCGATTACGGTGAACTATGATGGGAAAAATAAGTACTTAACAAAAATTGAAGACAATGTATTTATTGGTTGTAATTCAAACCTTGTAGCTCCAGTTAGAGTAGGAGAAGGGGCGTATGTAGCAGCTGGGTCAACGATCACTGAAGATGTCCCAGGAGAAGCACTCGCTATAGCTAGAGCAAAACAAGTTAACAAAGAAGCTTACGTATCAAAATTAAATAGCAAAAAGAAATAAGCAATCGGAGGTCCATCATGTCAAATCAGTATTTAGATCCAAATTTAAAGGTGTTTACACTCAATTCCAATCCTGCGCTAGCAGCAGAAATTGCAAAGGTCATTGGTGTAGAGCTAGGAAAATGTTCGGTTACTCGTTTTAGCGATGGAGAAATTCAAATCAATATTGAGGAAAGTATCCGTGGTTGTGATGTGTTTATTATCCAATCGACTAGCTCACCAGTTAATGAGCATTTAATGGAGCTATTGATTATGATTGATGCGCTTAAAAGAGCATCTGCAAAATCAATTGGTATCGTAATGCCTTATTACGGGTATGCACGTCAAGACCGTAAAGCGAGAGCTCGTGAGCCAATTACAGCTAAACTAGCAGCTAATTTGCTTGAAACAGCAGGAGCTACTCGTGTGATTACACTGGATCTGCATGCACCACAAATTCAAGGTTTCTTTGATATTCCGATTGATCACCTTATGGGTGTTCCAATACTATCTCAGTACTTTAGCAAGAAGGATCTAAGTGGTGACATCGTTGTTGTTTCACCTGACCATGGTGGGGTAACGAGAGCTCGTAAAATGGCAGAAAGACTTAAGGCACCAATTGCAATTATTGATAAGCGTCGACCTAGACCAAATGTTGCTGAGGTTATGAATATTGTTGGTAACATCGAAGGAAAGACTGCTATATTAATCGATGATATTATTGATACAGCAGGAACCATTACTCTTGCTGCAAATGCACTTGTCGAAAATGGTGCGGCTGAAGTGTACGCATGCTGTACACATGCCGTACTATCTGGTCCTGCGATTGAAAGAATTGAAAACTCAAAAATTAAAGAGCTTGTTGTAACAAACTCGATTGCGTTATCGGAAGAGAAGAAAGCGTCTAAGAAGATTAAGGAACTATCCGTTGCTGAGCTTTTAGGAGAGGCTATTATCCGTGTTCACGAAGAACAATCAGTAAGTATCCTGTTTGATTAATAAAGTGATGAGGCTTGCTATTAGTGCAAGCCTTATCTGTTTAGGTTAAATTAAAATTTTCTACGTTTAGACTTTCCTGTTTAAGGGCATTTTTTATAAAGAGACCTTAATATTGGAAGGAGAAAACGATTTTGACTACGCAATTACATGCACAGGAACGTGAGGATTTCCGTCAATCCACTTTGTCAATTATGCGTCACGAAGGGCAAGTGCCAGCAGTTGTATATGGCGCTAATGTAGATAGTAAAGCATTATATATAAATGCTAGCGATTTCCTAAAAACGATTCGAGAAGTGGGGAGAAATGGTGTGATTTCTCTTGATCTTGATGGAGAAACATACGATGTCATTTTATCGGATTATCAAATGGATCCAATAAAAAAGGAAATACTACACGCTGATTTTCTAGCTGTGGATATGTCAAAAGAAATACAAGTAAATGTTCGTGTTACACTTGTAGGTGAGGCAGCAGGTGTGAAAGATGGTGGAGTTCTCCAACAGCCATTACATGAGGTAAGCATTACTGCTACACCAGCGGATATTCCTTCAGTAATTGAAGTAGATGTTAGCGGTCTACAAGTTGGTGAGACAATGTCTATTGCTGATATCCAAGGACGTACATCCTACCATATTAACAATGAAGATGAAGAGACGATTGTGTCTATTCTCCCTCCAAGACAAGAAGAGGAAATTAGTACTGGTGAAGAACAAGAACCAGGAATTCCTGAAAATCTAGAAGGAAGAGAGACAGACGCTGTCGAATAATTAAAGATAACAAAGAAATGACTACAGGGACTGACCATAATTGTTTGGCCAGCCCCTTTTGATGTTGTAAGAGGTGGAACATGAAACTATTTATCGGTTTAGGCAACCCTGGAAAACAGTTTGATCAAACAAGACATAATGTAGGATTTGAAGTCATTGACCATTTATCTAGTGAATGGAATATTAAGCTTGATCAATCGAAATTTAAAGGGACCTATGGAGTTGGTTATGTAAATGGGGAAAAGGTTTTTCTATTAAAGCCATTAACTTATATGAATTTGTCTGGAGAGTCTATCCGTCCGTTAATGGATTACTTTAATATTTCTATTGAAGATATCGTTGTAATATATGATGACCTTGATTTGCCAGTAGGGAAGCTCCGTTTAAGAGAGAAAGGCAGTGCTGGTGGTCATAATGGTATAAAGTCCGCCATTGCTCATCTAGGAACACAAGAGTTCAAACGTATACGTGTGGGAGTTGGAAGGCCAACAAATGGGATGAGTATTAGTGACTATGTCCTTAGTAGATTTACGAAGGAAGAACAAGAAACCATCAATCTCATCGTGAAAAAAAGTGGGGAAGCATGCCTGGACTGGCTAAGGGACCCTTTCTTGCAGGTAATGAATCGTTATAATCAATAATCTTACGAAAAAATGAATCTTCAGTTATCATTGTGGTGTGGATAACATAACGTATATAAGTAATGAATGAATAAAGTCTGTCCTAAAAGGTCAATACTAACCCTAATGAATTGTTTACTAGGAGGGACAGAATGGCCATTCATTACCATTGCCGACACTGCGGACATACAATGGGTACGATTGAACAAAGCACTTTAGAGACTGAAAGATTAGGTCTTCACAAGCTAAATGGTGAAGAGCGACTCGATATGGTAAGTTATGATACAGAGGGAAATATGCATATTAAATCGATTTGTGAAGATTGTCAGGAGTCGCTAGAAAGAAATCCGGACTTTCATGGACAAGACTATCTTATTCAGTAAAACGCTTTGGAGAAACATCCAAAGCATTTTTCTGTTTTTATATTACATACATATGTAGGTATTGGGAGGAGGGCATACATGTTAGCAATTAAGCAACTTTTCAGTGAACTAGATGATACAAAATCCGTCCTTTCTGGAATAGAAGAGGGTATTACTGAACAGCTCATAGCAGGGCTATCTGGTTCTGCAAGAACCGTATTTTTGGCTTCTGTGTATGAGCGTATGAAAAAACCAATGCTCATCGTTACTCATAATCTGTTACAAGCTCAAAAGCTATACGATGATTTAATTCAGTTGGTTGAGGTAGATGAGGTCTTCCTTTACCCAGCTAATGAACTTATAGCAGCTGAGATGAGTATTGCTAGTCCAGAATTAAAAGCCCAGAGAATTGAGGCTTTGAATTATTTAAGCAGCAATGCAGGTGGAATTATTATTGCTCCTATTGCTGGAGTTAGAAAATATCTTCCGCCGCTCGAGCTTTGGAAATCCAAACAATATACGATATCGCTTGGGCAGGATATTGAGCTAGGTGAGCTCAGTCTTCAGCTTGTGAAAATGGGGTATGCAAGGTCTGAAATGGTAGCAGCACCTGGTGAGTTTAGTGTGCGTGGGGGAATTTTAGATATTTATCCCCTTACTGAAGCGGACCCGATTCGGGTAGAGTTTTTTGATACAGAAGTAGATTCTATCCGCACGTTTTCGTTGGAAGACCAACGATCAAAGGATAAATTGTCTACGGTTTTTATAGGACCAGCAACGGAATCTCCACTAGATGATTCCCATTTTCCAATAATCGCTCAAAGGCTTGAAGAGCATCTAGCCAGAAGTTTGAAAAAATTGAAGGATGATAAAGTAAAAACTTTACTGTCTCAAAACATTGGCTATGAAATCGAACAACTAAAGAATGGTCAAAGACCAGAGCAGTTATTTAAGTACTTATCATTCGCCTATGAGAAGTCAAACAGTCTATTAGACTATTTGCCGAAAAACGGTCTTATTTTTGTTGATGAAATTAGTAGAGTTCAGGAAATGAGCGATTCTTTGGATAAAGAGGAGGCAGAATGGTATACAAGCCTTCTAGGGGAAGGAAAGATTGTCCATGATATTCCTGTGTCTCACCATCTGAATGGAATGCTACAAAAGTCTAAAAAATCAATTGTATATATGTCACTTTTTCTAAGACACGTTCCTAATACAAATCCTCAAAATATTATTAATGTCACTTGTAAGCAAATGCAGAATTTCCATGGGCAGATGAATGTGTTAAAAGGGGAAATTGAGCGTTGGAAAAAAGGGAAGTACTCTGTCATTTTTTTAGGAGAAGATCGTGAGAAAAGTAAGAAGCTAGAAAGAGTGTTAGAAGACTATGAAATTGAAGCGGTTGTTGCGAATCAAAAGCAGGATATTTTAAAAGGGAAAGTCCAAATTATGCAAGGTGGACTTCAAACCGGCTTCGAGTTACCCATACAGAAAATTGTTGTAATAACAGAAGAAGAGCTTTTTAATAAGCGTTCGAAAAAAACAACTAGAAGACAAAAGTTATCGAATGCAGAGAGAATTAAGAGCTACTCAGAATTAAAAGTGGGCGACTATGTTGTTCACGTGAATCATGGGATAGGGAAGTATCTTGGTATAGAAACCCTTGTGATAAACGGAGTGCATAAGGATTATTTACACATTCGCTATCAAGGAACCGATAAGTTATATGTTCCTGTGGAGCAAATTGATTTGGTTCAAAAATATGTGGGTTCTGAAGGAAAGGAACCGAAAATATATAAGTTGGGTGGAAATGACTGGAAACGGGTAAAAACGAAGGTTCAGTCATCTGTTCAAGATATTGCTGACGATCTTATTAAGCTTTATGCAGAAAGAGAAGCTTCGGTCGGTTATGCCTTCAGTCCTGATGGAGATATGCAGAGAGAGTTTGAATCAGTATTTCCATATCAAGAGACAGAGGATCAATTGCGTTCTATCCAGGAAATTAAAAAAGATATGGAAAGAGAGCGCCCGATGGATCGACTCCTTTGTGGGGATGTGGGTTACGGAAAAACAGAGGTTGCCATTCGTGCTGCATTTAAAGCAATAGCAGATGGGAAGCAGGTTGCTTTGCTCGTGCCAACTACAATCTTAGCTCAACAGCATTTTGAGACCATGAGGGAGCGGTTTCAGGATTATCCAATCAATATTGGTTTATTAAGTCGTTTTAGGAGCAGAAAGCAACAGAACGAAACCATTAATGGTCTAAAGGCAGGTACGGTAGATGTGGTGGTAGGAACTCATCGAATTCTTTCAAAAGATATTACGTATCGCGATTTAGGACTATTGATTATTGATGAAGAACAGCGTTTTGGGGTTACACATAAGGAAAAGATTAAGCAGTTAAAAACAAATGTGGATGTGCTCACATTAACGGCTACTCCAATACCGAGAACTCTTCATATGTCGATGCTCGGAGTAAGAGATCTATCAGTCATTGAGACTCCCCCAGAGAACCGTTTCCCGGTTCAAACCTATGTTATGGAGTATAACGGCGGACTAGTAAAAGAAGCGATTGAAAGGGAATTAGCTCGTGGAGGGCAAGTCTATTTCCTTTACAATCGTGTGGAAGATATTGAAAGAAAAGCAGAAGAAATCAGAGCGCTTGTTCCGGATGCACGTGTAACGTACGCACATGGGAAAATGACGGAGAATGAGCTTGAATCGGTTATGCTAGGGTTTTTAGAGGGAGAGTCGGATGTGCTTGTAAGTACGACGATTATTGAAACAGGAGTAGATATTCCTAATGTAAATACCTTGATTGTATTTGATGCTGACCGTATGGGACTGTCTCAGTTGTATCAGCTAAGAGGACGTGTTGGACGATCTAACCGGGTGGCATATGCGTACTTTACCTATAGAAAAGATAAGGTATTAACGGAAGTTGCAGAAAAGAGACTTCAGGCCATTAAAGAATTTACGGAGCTTGGGTCCGGATTTAAAATAGCCATGCGAGACTTATCCATTCGTGGAGCTGGAAATCTATTAGGTGCCGAGCAGCATGGATTTATTGATTCTGTCGGATTTGACCTCTATTCTCAAATGCTTAAGGAAGCCATAGAGGAAAGAAAAGTAGGTATCGATAAAGAGGTTGTTATAAAGCCTGTGGAGATTGATGTGGAAGTAGATGCCTATATACCAGACACATATATTCGTGATGGTAATCAGAAAATAGAAATGTATAAACGATTCCGTGGACTATTAACTCTTGAAGATGTACAAGAGCTTCAAGAGGAGATGATCGATCGATTCGGTGAATTCCCGGATGAAGTGGCATACCTGTTCCAATTATCTGAATTAAAGGTCTATGCGAGAATGGCTGGTGTAGAGACCATTAAGCAAAGTAAAAATGAAATCAATATCCTTGTCTCAGAAGAGGATAGTTCTCAAATAGATGGTCAAAAAATATTTGAGGTAAGTAGTCAATTTGGCCGTATGGTTGGACTTGGAATGGAAGGTAGTAAATTAAAGATGGTCCTTCATATTAAGGGAGTTGGGCTAGATCAGTGGCTAGACGCTGCTTTCAAGATGATGAAAGGTCTTCATAATGCAAGGAAGGATCTAGGAAGTATAGTCTCTTAAGAGATAGATACTAGCATAGTAATGTTTAATTGAAATGGTAAGGGGTAAATAAAAAAGTAAATTGGTTTATTTATCCTTTATTGTTAATTTTAACATTTTAGAGAAAAAACTATGTAAGTGTATAGAACTTTCCATATGAAAGATACTAAGTTCAAACAATGGCAATCATTTCACAACGTAGAGAGATGGATGCCAAACGTTTAAATCATCAGATGAAAGTGAGGCAACGTTGGATGAAAGCAACTGGTATTGTTCGTCGAATCGATGATTTGGGTCGTGTCGTCATTCCTAAGGAAATCCGCAGAACTCTTCGAATTCGTGAGGGAGACCCGTTAGAAATTTTCGTTGACCGCGATGGAGAGGTGATTCTAAAGAAGTATTCTCCAATCAGCGAGTTAAGTGACTTTGCGAAAGAATATGCAGAGGCTCTATACGATAGCCTAGGAAATCCAATCTTAATTTGCGACAGAGATGCTTACATAGCTGTTGCGGGTAGCTCAAAGAAGGACTATTTAAATAAGAATATTAGTGATCTTGTTGAAAAAACAATGGAAGACAGAACGTCGGTCATTATTACACAACAGGGTGAAGTCGCATTAATCGATGGAATTGAAGAAACGATTTCTTCATACACCGTCGGTCCAATTATCGCAAACGGTGATCCTATCGGCGCTGTTATCATCTTCTCGAAAGAATCCACGATCGGTGAAGTAGAGCGTAAAGCTGTAGAAACAGCGGCTGGATTCTTGGCAAGACAAATGGAATCATAAAAGTAAGGATTTAAGGGAAAGAAAGAGGTAGCGATATCAGCTACCTCTTTTTCCGTCTTATCATGTATGCATGTCTCCGATATGCTATAATAACTCCGAATTACATAAATTGGGGGTGAGGGTGGTGAAACCCCTTAAAGAGTCACATACCATACTAAAGGGAACTTTACTTCTTACCGTTTCTGCACTTATTATCAAAGTGCTAAGTGCCTTTTATCGCATTCCCTTTCAAAACCTAGTTGGGGATGTTGGATTTTATATTTATCAACAAGCCTATCCCTTCTACGGAATGGCTTTGGTGTTATGTACATACGGTTTTCCTGTTATTATCTCTAAACTTTATATCGAAAAAATGAGCGTAAAAGATGTTCGAGGAGCAAAGAAGCTAATTGTAATCTCCTCATTTCTTTTATCATTGATTGGAGTCATCCTATTTGTAGCTTTATTTTACGGTGCTCCTTATATAGCCTCTTTTATGCAGGATCCACAAATTGCACTTCTTTTAAAGGCAATTTCTTTTATCTTTCTTTTACTCCCGGTTTTATCTATTTTGAGAGGGGTTTTCCAGGGAAGTGGTGATATGAAGCCAACGGCAATATCACAAGTCAGTGAACAGTTTATTCGAGTCAGCACCATTTTAGTGGTTGCCTTCGCCCTAAGGAACGATGATCTCTATAAAGTGGGAGCAGGAGCCATGTTCGGATCTATTGTCGGAGGGCTAGTAGCCGTGTGCGTATTGCTTTTCTTTTATAAAAAAAGACAAAAGTATCTCCCGGTGTTTTTCGAAAAAACCTCCATTCCATCGTGGTCTGAAGCCAAGGGAATAATAAAAATACTTTGCATCCAAGGATTTGCTATTAGTGTAAGTAGTATGCTTCTCTTATTTATTCAACTTGCTGATTCCCTAAACCTGTATTCGTTATTATTAAAAATAATGACAAACGGACATACAGCAAA
Source organism: Robertmurraya beringensis (assembly GCF_042433785.1). Lineage (NCBI taxonomy): Bacteria > Bacillati > Bacillota > Bacilli > Caryophanales > Bacillaceae > Robertmurraya > Robertmurraya beringensis. Next base: position 29,404 of record NZ_JBHLUU010000001.1, read on the forward strand.
GGAGATTAAGGGGATATATGATCGAGGAGTTCCTCTCATTCAACTCGGGACAGTAGTAGCTACATCGATGTCTTTATCTCTTGTACCACTCATCTCTAGTGAAAAAGTGAAAAACAATATGAGAGTCCTACATGATCGAATTCGTTTGTCCTTGCTTATTAGTATAATGGTTGGATTGGGAGCAAGTATTGGACTTCTATCCATTATCGAACCGACCAATATTTTTCTGTTTCAAAATAGTGAAGGGTCATCCATTCTTGCTATGCAAAGCACCATCATCCTTTTAAGTTCACTTATTATCACTTTATGTGCCGTACTTCAAGGACTGGGACAAATCGTATTTCCTGCGATAACAATTGGTCTTGGATGTTTGTTAAAATACTTTCTTAATATGTATTTCGTGCCACTTTTTGGAGCGTATGGTGCGGTCTTTGCTTCTGTCTTATCGCTTGTTATCATGAGTTTCCTTTTGTTTATTGTTCTACTAACAAGGGTAAAGGGAGAGATTATGAAAGGAAAAGAGTTGGTAAAGGTTGCAGTAGCCGCTTTCATCATGTTTTTAATATTAAAAGGGTACCACTGGCTTATGGATTATTTCCTAAATGAACCAAGTCGAGTCGAGGCTGGTTTTGAGGCAATGGTTGGGGTCCTTATAGGTGGACTGAGCTACCTAATCATTATAGTAAGATTACATACTTTTAAAGAGAGTGAATTAAGTTTATTGCCTCTTGGAAGCAAACTAATACAATTACTTCCGAAAAAAAATAGGAGTTGATGAATTTGAATAAAATCCAGATCGTTGGTCTTGGTGCAGGTGATATGGATCAGCTGCCCCTTGGCATATATAAACGATTAAAACAAAATAAGAGCGTATTTCTTCGAACGAAAGAGCATCCAGTAGTGGATGAGTTAGTTAGAGAAGAAGATTTTCAGTTTACTTCTTATGATCATATATACGAAGCAAAAGATACATTTGATGAGGTATATGAATCTATATGTGATGATCTTATAGCAAAAGCCAATGAGGGGTCACTTATATATGCTGTTCCCGGACATCCCCTGGTTGCTGAACGTACGGTTCAAATTCTGTTAGAAAGAGCGAGTGAGCTACAAGTAGAGATTGAGGTTATAGGAGGTCAAAGCTTTTTAGATCCCTTGTTTCAAGCAGTAAAAATCGATCCGATTGAGGGATTCCAATTATTAGATGGAACAAATCTGAAACGTGATGATATTCATATGAGTCAGCATCTGATTATTGGGCAGGTATATGACACTTTTATTGCCTCAGAAGTGAAATTAACACTAATGGAAAAATACCCTTTTGACCATGATGTGGTCATCGTAACAGCAGCTGGTACATCTAAAGAAATAACCAAAAAGGTACCACTGTATGAGCTTGACCGGGAAGTGACATTAAATAATTTAACCTCCGTATATGTACCACCTGTTCAAAAAGATGAGTTATCTTATAAAGAGTTTTCTAAGTTAAGAAACATTATTGCTGAACTTCGTGGACCAAATGGCTGTCCTTGGGACAAAAAGCAAACACACCAATCCTTAAAAAAGTACCTGATCGAAGAGTCGTATGAGTTAATTGAGGCAATAGATGAAGAGGATATTGACCACATGATTGAAGAGCTTGGAGACGTACTGCTTCAAGTCATGTTACATGCGCAAATTGGAGAGGACGAAGGATATTTCTCGATTGATGAAGTGATTGAAGGAATATCCGCTAAGATGGTTAGAAGGCATCCTCATGTGTTTGGTGATGTTACCGCCGAAACCGCTGATGATGTGTTGAAAAATTGGCAAGCGATTAAAGTGGAAGAAAAAGGGGAACAAAAAGTTTCTATTCTTGATGGTGTAGGTACACATTTACCTAACTTAATACGTGCATATGAATTGCAAAAAAAAGCGGCAAAAGTTGGATTTGATTGGGAAAATGTATTGCAAGCATGGGAAAAGGTAAAAGAGGAACTAATAGAGTTTGAGGAAGAACTTGCTAAGGAGACGCATACAGATGACTTACAGAAGGAATTGGGAGATATCTTATTCGCTCTGGTCAATATTGCTCGGTTCTTACAAATCCAGCCTGAAGAGGCATTATTCCAAACCAATCAAAAATTCTTGCGGCGCTTTGCCTTTATTGAGGCTAAGGTACATGCTAGTGGGAAAACGTTCGATGAATTTACGTTAGAAGAGCTGGATCAATTTTGGAATGAAGCAAAAAAAGAAGAACAATGAGGAGGAGTTTCCTATGAGATTAGATAAATTTTTAAAAGTCTCACGTCTTATTAAAAGAAGAACACTTGCGAAAGAGGTTAGTGATCAAGGGAGAATTACAATTAATGGTCAACAAGCAAAAGCGAGCTCAACCGTAAAAGTGGGAGATGAGCTGGCTGTCCGATTTGGTCAAAAGATCGTAACGGTAAAAATTGAAAAGCTTCAAGAAACTTCTCGAAAAGAGGAAGCAGCAGATATGTATAGCCTTGTTAAGGAAGAGAAGGTTGAAGAAGCCGTTGAGTAGCTAGAAGAGGATTCGTATATTTGCGTTTCAGTTCTAATTGAATCATCTCCTTCATACATATGTACAAAAGGTTGTACAAAGTGATTGTGAGGGATGAGAGAATGAGCCAATATTATGACACAAATACTTCAAAGGGAACTACGTTACCAGATCATGATGTCATCATGAGGGGGCGTAGACTTTTAGACATCACAGGTGTGAAACAAGTTGAAAGTTTTGATAATGAAGAGTTTCTGCTTGAAACCGTAATGGGCTTTCTTGCCATTAAGGGTCAGAATCTGCAGATGAAAAACCTAGATGTTGATAAAGGAATTGTATCCATTAAGGGAAAAGTTTTTGATCTTGTGTACTTAGATGATCAGCATGGGGAGAAGGCTAAAGGTTTCTTTAGCAAGTTATTCCGATGACACTTACCACACAATTTTTAACAATGATTTCCATGGCCGCCATGGGAAGCTATCTAGGTGCTGCGATTGATACGTATAATCGTTTTTTGTTTCGATCAAAAAGAAAGTCTTGGCTTGTATTTTTAAACGACATATTCTTTTGGGTTCTACAGGGTTTGATTTTTTTCTACGTTTTATTTGTTATTAATCAAGGAGAATTAAGGTTTTATATTTTCTTGGCCATTCTCTGTGGGTTTGCCGCTTACCAAAGTCTCTTAAAGCGTGGGTACGCAAGAGTTTTAGAGATTATCATAACCATGATAATCTCTATTTATCGGTACGCTGTAAAAATATTTCTTATGCTCATTTATAGACCCATTGTCTCTCTCTTGCTAGGCTGTGTAAGTCTGATAACGATAATAGGAAAGGGACTTTTTGTACTTGTAAAATGGACAATCCAGTTCATTTGGATGATAATTAAGCTTCTTTTTACCCCTGTCAAATGGCTCTTGATATTATTTTGGAATTTATTGCCGAAACATATTAAAAAAACCGTCGAGAAGTTATATAATAAGTTAGCAGGATATTATCAGGTAATAAAGAATACCATTATTAACGTTCTTTCTAGATGGAGAAAGAACAAAGAGTAAGGAGGGAACGCCGAGGTGAGTGTTGTCAGAAAACGCAATATAACAAAAATACCGTCACAATATGTGCAGCATCAAGAAATGGCAGTGATTCAAAATGCAAGAAAAAGAACGCTGCTTATAAGAAGGCTATCTGTTTTTATCGTAATCGTAGGGTTAGCAGCATACTTTATCGTATCTACACTCCTAAGGCAATCCGCGACTCTAGAGGCAATGAAGGAAGAAAAGCAAAAGGCGGATCAGGAACTAGTCGCCTTAAAAAAAGAGGAAACGATCCTTAAAGAGGAAATCATTAAGCTTAATGATGAAGAATATATCGCTAAATTAGCAAGAAAAGACTTCTTTCTTTCCGATAGTAACGAGATAATTTTCAACCTCCCAGCGGAAAAAAAAGACAAGGAAAAATGAACCAGTGACTCGGCTTATTGACACGCTTTTTTTCCTTTCTGTATAATATATATAAAGTATGATTTTTTATATTCTTAAGGAGGAACATTCTTTTTATGTCAATCGAAGTAGGCAGCAAGTTACAAGGAAAGGTAACAGGCATTACAAATTTTGGAGCTTTTGTAGAGCTACCGGAAGGATCAACAGGTCTTGTTCACATTAGTGAAGTTGCAGATAATTATGTTAAAGACATTAACGACCATCTAAAAGTTGGTGACCAAGTTGAAGTCAAAGTCATCAATGTTGAGAAAGATGGAAAGATCGGTTTATCAATTAAAAAAGCTGTAGATCGACCTGAGAGACCTGAACGCAGCTCTCGTCCAGAAAGATCGGAAAGACCACCGTATCGCGGTGGCGGAAATGATTCAAGAGGGGCAGGACGTCCTCGTCAAGGGAAAACAAATGATAGAATGCCTCCTAAAGAGAACTTTGAGTCTAAAATGGCTCGTTTCTTAAAAGATAGTGAAGATCGACTGTCTTCTCTTAAGCGCAATACAGAATCTAAGCGCGGTGGAAGAGGAGCTAGAAGAGGGTAACTTGCTGCTGATACATTAATAAATATGAAGGCAAGCCGAAAAACGGCTTGCCTTTTTGTATGTAGACATTATTTATTTATAATAAATGACTATTTTTATTCCTTTAATTTCTACAAAAACCCCTTTCTTTTTGGAAGGGGTTTTAGCTTCCGAAGTTATGAATGTAGTTCCGAAAGAGATGAAATTTATAGAATCTTGTCACGTTATTGAAGAAGCTTTGAATTTATCCAAGAATTACGTCGAACAAAAGTTGGAATACACTGAGTAATTATGACAAAATTTTGAATTTATGTTTTTTATAATGCTTGCAACGAAACAAAAATGGGGTGTAAAAATTATGGAAAAGGTAGAAAGGAATATTATTGATCCTGTCGGTGAAGTCAATTTTAATAAACATAAGATCGAGTTTGGAAATATGTTGGACAAGATACAAGCAAAATTAGCGACGTTTTTCGTCAAGAAAGGAATTCTTCTACTACTCATCGGTTTTTTGCTTGGACGAGCCCTAATCTTGTCTAAACTAACGCCTTTTGCCCTTCCTTTTTTTGCGGCTGTCTATTTCGTGAAAAAGGACAAAGCTCCTCTTGCATTAATCGGACTAGTAGCTGGTGCAGCAACCCTTTCAATTGTGAATTCCGCATTTGCTTTTTGCACAGCTTTTCTCTTTTTATTTGCCTTTCGACTAACAAAAAAATGGCTAAAAACAGAAGTTCGTGCAATCCCCTTTTATGTATTCTTCACTCTGGGTATTGGTGAGATAGGAAAATGCTATCTAACAACAGGCAATGTTTCACTTTACGATGGAATGATGGCAGGGGTTGAGGCTAGCCTTGGCTTCATACTTACTCTAATTTTCCTTCAAAGTATCCCCCTTCTTTCTCTAAGTAAAAGAAGACAAACGTTAAAAACCGAAGAAATCGTTTGCCTGATTATTATGCTGGCATCTATTATGACAGGGACTATTGGATGGTCATTGTACGATCTATCTATTGAACATATTATGTCAAGGTATTTAGTGTTGGTATTCGCGTTTGTTGCAGGGGCAACGGTAGGTTCTACGGTAGGAGTTGTGACGGGACTAATATTCAGTCTAGCGAACATTACTAGTTTCTATCATATGAGTTTATTGGCCTTTTCAGGGCTATTGGGTGGGCTTTTAAAGGAAGGAAAAAAAGTAGGGGTAGCCGTTGGGCTTCTTATAGCCACATTATTAATTGGAATGTACGGAGAGGGTGGTGGCTCTCTCTATAAAACCATCTTAGAGACATCTGCTGCGATTCTATTATTTTTCCTTACACCTCAAGCGCTAACGTCTAAACTAGCAAAGTATATCCCTGGAACACCTGAGTATACTGCTGAGCAACAGCAGTATATGAGAAAAATGAGGGATGTAACTGCGCAACGAGTGGAACAATTTTCTTCTGTCTTTCAAGCTCTGTCAGACAGTTTTTCATCATTAGATGAAAGTGGTGAAGTAGACAAAGATAGAGAACTGGACTTTTTCCTTGGAAACGTAACAGAAAAGACCTGTCAAACTTGCTTCAAAAAGGAAAATTGCTGGTCCAGAAACTTTAATACAACCTATGAATATATGAAGGATATTATGAATGAAATGGATCATAATTCTGGTGTTGTGCCATTGAAGCTTTCACGAGACTGGGAGAAACATTGTACAAAATCCAAAAAGGTAGTGGATGCGATTCAACAGGAGCTAACCTTTTATCAAGCAAATCAAAAGCTAAAGAAACAAGTGCAGGAAAGTAGGAGACTTGTAGCGGATCAACTCCTGGGTGTTTCAACAGTCATGGGGAACTTTGCTAAGGAGATTCAAAGGGAAAGAGATAATCATTATAAGCAAGAAGAGCTTATTTTAGAAGCATTACGAGAGTATGGTGTTCATATTGAACATGTTGAGATCTACAGCCTTGAACAAGGAAATGTTGATATCGATATAACTATTCCATATTGTAATGGACATGGAGAATGTGAAAAGCTTATAGCACCTATGCTTTCAGACATTTTAGGGGAAAACATCGTTGTTAATTCAGAAGAGTGTGCTTCCTATCCGAATGGTTATTGTCATGTAACGTTCCGCTCGGCGAAGGCTTTTACCATTGATACAGGGGTTGCTCACGCAGCAAAGGATGGAGGCTTGGTATCAGGTGATAGTTATTCAACGATTGAGCTTGGTGGTGGTAAGCACGCGGTTGCCATTAGTGATGGAATGGGAAATGGAGAAAGAGCTCATATCGAAAGTCAGGAAACTCTTCAACTCCTACAGAAAATTCTACAATCGGGAATAGAAGAGAAAGTGGCCATTAAGTCAGTCAATTCCGTCTTATCACTCCGTACAACGGATGAAATTTTCTCAACCTTAGATTTAGCGATGATTGATCTTCAAAATGCTGCAGTAAGATTCTTGAAAATTGGTTCAACCCCAAGTTTTATTAAGAGAGGAAATGCTGTTATTAAGGTCCAAGCGAGTAATCTACCGATGGGGATCATTCAGGAGTTTGATGTCGATGTGGTAAGTGATCAGTTAAAAGCTGGTGATCTCCTTATTATGATGAGCGATGGTGTATTTGAAGGACCAAAGCATGTAGAGAACTACGACCTATGGATGAAGCGGAAAATCGGTGAGCTAGCAACAGACGATCCACAAGAGGTAGCGGATTTAATTATGGAAGAGGTGATTCGCTCGCGTTCAGGTTATATTGAGGATGATATGACAGTCGTTGTTTCAAAGATTAAACATAACACGCCAAAGTGGTCCTCAATACCAATTAATAAATATCGACAAAAAGCAAACTAGTTATTTTATACAGTAAAGAGAAAAGATATGTATATTTCCTCTCCAACTAGTCGAAAATGTTAGCAACATTTAGACGTGGAGGGGAATCGAATGAAAACTGGCACATTAAAACAAATTCTTTTGATAACTGATGGATGCTCAAACCAAGGAGAGGACCCAATTGCTGTTTCAGCTCTAGCAAAAGAACAAGGGATCACCGTAAATGTTATAGGAGTAATGGAACAGGATGTTATTGATGATCAAGGATTAAGGGAAATTGAAAATATCGCATTAGCTGGCGGGGGAGTAAGCCAAGTCGTCTATGCACAGCAGCTTTCTCAAACCGTACAAATGGTTACAAGAAAGGCAATGACACAAACTCTTCAAGGAGTGGTGAACAAGGAATTACAGCAAATCCTAGGTGGTTCACAGACAATGGAAGACTTACCTCCTGAAAAGCGAGGAGAAGTCATGGAGGTAGTCGATGAGCTGGGAGAAAAAGTAGAACTAGAAGTGTTGATTCTTGTCGACACAAGCGCAAGTATGAAACATAAGCTTCCAACTGTTAAAGAGGCCTTATTAGACCTATCGTTAAGCCTTAATGCCAGGTCAGGTGACAATCAATTTTCCGTTTTTGTATTTCCCGGGAAAAAGAATGATGTCGAAAAATTGCTAGATTGGACCCCGAGGTTAGAATCATTAACTAGTATTTTCGCAAAACTTACAACAGGAGGAATTACACCTACTGGTCCCGCACTTCGTGAAGCACTGTCATCCTTTAAGAAAAAACGTTCGTTAAGGAGCCTACTTTCTCGTGATGATGAACAATACTTTGAAGAATCTGTCTAATATAACAGCAGGAATAATTGTCGAAGGGAAATGGCATAAGAATAGGTATGTAATTATCAAAGAGCTTGGGTATGGAGCAAATGGAATTGTTTATCTTGCTCAGCACTTGAATAAGTATGTAGCGTTAAAGTTGAGTGATAATGGCATGTCGATTACTTCTGAGGTCAATGTCCTCAAATCCTTTGCGAAGGTCCAAGGGTCAACCCTAGGGCCTTCTTTGGTTGATGTAGATGATTGGATGAGATCTTCAGGAAAGGTGTCCTTTTATGCGATGGAATATATTAAAGGACCGGATTTTTTAACGTTTATCCAACAAAAGGGAGCCGTATGGATTGAAGTTCTCGTCCTACAGTTACTCTCTGATCTTCATTTATTGCATATCAATGGGTGGACTTTTGGCGACTTAAAGCCAGAAAACTTAATTGTTACAGGACCACCATCGAAAATTCGCTGTATTGATGTTGGAGGGACAACGATTCAAGGTAGAGCAATCAAGGAATTTACTGAGTTTTATGATAGAGGCTATTGGGGACTAGGTTCAAGAAAAGCAGATCCTGCTTATGATTTGTTTGCAGTTGCTATGATTATAATCAATACCGCTTACCCTAAACGATTCCAGAAAACATCAGGTGGTCTTAATCAGCTTCAGATGATGATTAGACAAAAGCCAGAATTACTAAAATTTGAGCAAGTGATTATTCATGCCCTGCAGGGGAAATACCAAACAGCAATGGATATGAGAAAAGCAATAATTGACGGCAATCATGCTTCCTCTCAGCCCCATACATCGAAGACTTCACATGTAAGTCCACAAAAGCAAAGATCCAAACCAGCTGTGCATCATCAAAGAAGTCAGGTGCAAAATCAAAAGGGTCAAAGTCGTCAAACCATTGTAAAAAAGAAAAAGAAAAGACATGCGCTCGAAACAATGCTCATTGTAACGACACTGTCCTTTCTTTATTTCCTTTATATTTATGGACAGCTATAAAAAAATGATAAATAGGTCCCTTAGTTTTTGAAGGAATGTATAGAACATGGTAAGCTAATAATAAGACAATGAAGTAAGGAAGAATCTCATGCTTGAACAAAAAGTAGAAGCTTTTCTAACTCGAAAACAAATAAACTTAATGGGAGCAAGCATTTTAGTAGGTGTATCGGGAGGCCCAGATTCCCTCGCACTCCTACACTTCCTGTGGAGACGTCAAGAGCGGTACCATCTAAAACTTTTTGTTGCTCATGTTGATCATATGTTCAGAGGAGGTGAGTCCGAGCGTGAAGCAAGGTTTGTTCAATCCTTTTGTGAAGAGAGGAACATTCCTGTAACTGTTCGTTCTATAAATGTACCATTGTACATAGAAGAAACAGGGTTAAGCTCCCAAGTAGCTGCTAGAGAATGCCGATATTCCTTTTTTCAAGAAACGATGAGAAGGGAAAACCTTCGCTATTTAATGCTCGGACATCACGGGGATGACCAATTGGAAACAGTTGTTATGAGGTTAACAAGAGGAAGTTCAGGAAAAGCTAGAGTCGGTATCCCTTTTTCAAGACCATTTGATAAAGGGACACTTATAAGACCTTTTTTATGCGTCTCTAAACAAGAAATTGAAGAATACTGCCAAAGGAATAGGCTAGATCCAAGAAGAGACCCTAGTAATGACAGTGGCAAATATAGTAGAAATCGATTTCGTCACACGATCCTTCCTTTTTTGAAAGCTGAAAATCCGAGGGTTCATGAGCATTTTCAAAGATTTAGTGAGGAACTGGAAGAAACAGAGCAGTTTTTGGAAGACTTGGCAAATCAGCATTTAACAAAGGTCGTAATGCTTCAAAGTGAGGGAAAATTTGTTATTGACATTCAGAAGCTATGCTCAATGCCAATGCCTTTACAAAGAAGAGTGATTAAACTAATATTAAACTATCTTTATAAGCAACAACCAGCTTCCCTTTCTGCTGTTCATATTGAACAGATCTTTTCTCTAATCAACAATCCTCAGCCTTCTGGTGTGATTGATTTACCTGAAAAATTAAAGGTAATTAGATCGTATGGAGAGTTGCAATTACAATTTCAACATTCCCCACCAAAGGATGAATCCTATGAGATTGAAATATCAGTTGGAAAAACATTATTGCCAACAGGGGATTTCATTACATGGGAATATGTTGATAAAGAAATAGAATATACTAACATTAATCAACTTCTACTTCCTATGACCTGTATTAGTCTTCCGCTGAAAGTCAGGACAAGGAGAGAGGGAGACCGAATGAAAGTAAAAGGGATGAAAGGAACAAAAAAGATTAAAGATATCTTTATTGATCTAAAGCTGCCCATAGTAGAGAGAAATAGGTGGCCTATTGTTACAGACTCAAATGATCATATCATTTGGATTCCCGGAATAAAGAAATCAGATATATCTTCTTTCGTTCAAGCTGATGAAAAGAAATACATACTATTACAATATAACAAGCATTGAACTTCTAGGGGGCACAATCAAATCATGATGAAAAATGACATTGAAAAAGTTTTATTTTCTGAAGAGGAAATTCAGGGAAAAATCAAAGAGCTAGGGGCAAAGTTATCGCATGATTATAGTGATAAGTTTCCATTAGCAATTGGGGTACTTAAGGGTGCGATGCCTTTTATGGCAGACCTTTTAAAACGAATGGATACATACCTTGAAATGGATTTTATGGATGTGTCAAGTTACGGGAATTCGACCGTCTCTTCTGGTGAAGTGAAAATTTTAAAGGATTTAGATACTTCGGTAGAGGGTAGAGATATATTAATTATCGAAGACATCATCGATAGTGGGTTAACACTCAGCTATCTTGTGGAGCTTTTCCGTTACCGAAAAGCAAAGTCAATTAGTATTGTCACTTTATTAGATAAACCAACTGGTCGTAAAGCCGATATAGCGGCAGATTATGTTGGATTCATCGTTCCTGATGAGTTTGTTGTAGGTTATGGTCTCGATTATGCAGAGAAATACCGTAATTTACCTTATATTGGGGTGTTAAAACCAGAAGTTTACTCAACAAATAACGAGTAAGAAAAGAATAAGTATTGTATGCATACTACAAAGGCATATTCATATACTGGAACAATTTTCTATGTTACTATTTACTATAGCTTGTTTACCCGTGGGAGGAGGTAAGGGATGAATCGGATTTTTCGTAATACCATCTTTTATTTATTAATTTTTCTAGTGATTATTGGTGTGGTTAGCTTTTTTAATGGTAATAATGAACCCACCGAAAATATATCTTACAGTAAATTCGTAGACCATCTTGAGGCAAAACAGGTGGATTCCATCTCGGTACAGCCTGAAAGAGGAGTTTATGAAGTTCGTGGAACACTTGAAGGTGCTGAAGAAGGAAAATCATTTATTACTTACGTATGGAACAGTGAAAGTCTTTTACAAAAGATTGAGCAAGCAGACCCTACTGTGGATGTGCTTCCAGCGAAAGAAACAAGTGGTTGGGTAACTTTCTTTACTTCTATTATTCCATTTGTCATTATCTTTATTTTGTTCTTCTTCCTTTTGAATCAGGCACAAGGCGGCGGAAGTCGTGTCATGAACTTTGGAAAGAGCAAGGCGAAGCTTTACAATGATGAGAAAAAGAAGGTTCGTTTTAAAGATGTAGCTGGTGCTGATGAAGAAAAGCAAGAGCTCGTTGAAGTCGTTGAATTTTTAAAAGATCCGCGTAAATTTGCTGAACTAGGTGCGCGTATACCAAAAGGAGTACTTTTAGTAGGACCTCCTGGTACAGGTAAAACCTTATTAGCTCGTGCGGTAGCTGGTGAAGCTGGTGTACCGTTCTTCTCAATCAGTGGATCTGATTTTGTGGAAATGTTTGTTGGGGTTGGGGCATCACGTGTACGTGACCTTTTCGAAAATGCAAAGAAGAATGCTCCTTGTATCATCTTTATAGACGAAATCGACGCAGTTGGACGTCAGCGTGGAGCAGGTCTTGGTGGAGGTCACGATGAGCGTGAACAAACCCTTAACCAATTGCTAGTAGAAATGGATGGATTCGGTGCGAACGAAGGAATTATTATTGTTGCTGCAACAAACCGTCCTGATATTCTAGACCCTGCTTTACTTCGCCCAGGACGTTTCGACCGTCAAATTACGGTTGATCGTCCGGATGTCAATGGCCGTGAAGCAGTATTAAAAGTGCATGCACGAAACAAACCGCTTGATGAATCAGTAAACTTAAAAGCGATTGCCGCTAGAACTCCAGGCTTTTCTGGTGCAGATCTTGAAAACTTATTGAATGAGGCGGCATTAGTTGCTGCTCGTCAGAATAAGAAAAAGGTGGATATGACAGATATCGATGAAGCAACTGATCGTGTAATTGCGGGACCTGCGAAAAAGAGTCGTGTGATATCTAAAAAAGAACGTAATATTGTTGCTTTCCATGAAGCGGGCCATACGGTTATTGGTGTGGTATTAGAGGAAGCAGAAATGGTGCATAAGGTAACGATTGTCCCTCGTGGGCAAGCAGGTGGCTATGCGGTAATGCTTCCAAAAGAAGACCGTTACTTCATGACAAAACCTGAGCTTCTTGATAAAATTGTTGGCTTACTAGGAGGACGTGTTGCTGAGGAAATCGTCTTCGGTGAAGTAAGTACAGGCGCTCATAATGACTTCCAACGTGCAACGGGAATTGCCCGTCGAATGGTTACAGAATTCGGAATGAGTGATAAATTAGGTCCATTACAATTTGGTCAATCTTCTGGTGGTCAAGTGTTCTTAGGTAGAGATCTTCATAATGAACAAAACTATTCAGATAGGATTGCCTACGAAATCGATGTTGAAATTCAAACCATTATTAAAGAGTGTTACGCTAGAGCGAAAAAGCTTCTTACTGAAAATCGAGATAAGCTTGATTTGATAGCCAATACACTTCTTGAAGTAGAAACACTAGATGCTGAGCAAATTAAGCACTTAGTTGAAAAAGGTACACTTCCTGATCGACCATCTAGTGATGAAGGGGTAACTACAAATCCTACAACATCAGTGGTAGATGATGTGAAAGTGAATATCGGTGGTAAGAAGGAAGAAGAATCGTCATTAGATGAGTCATCTTCAGATGAAAGTACACTGCCTGATTTAAGAAGTAAAAAAGAATAATAAATCTTAAGAGGTACTCTTTTACTGAGTGCCTCTTTTCTATGCTTGGGTTGGATAGTTATGGTATGATGTTGGCAGAATGAAACTAAAGGTTAAGAAATTTTAATAAAGTGGTGAGCCGTTTGATATTTGTATTTGACGTGGGAAATACCAATATAGTGTTGGGTGTATATGACCAAGAAGAATTAAAACATCATTGGAGAATAGAAACAAACCGTTCGAAAACAGAAGATGAATTTGGAATGATTATTAGGAATTTGTTTAATCATGCAAATCTTTCTTTTTCCGATATTGACGGAATTATTATCTCTTCCGTAGTACCGCCCATTATGTTCTCATTAGAACGTATGTGCCAAAAATATTTCCATATAAAGCCTTTAGTTGTGGGGCCAGGAATCAAAACCGGGTTGAATATAAAGTATGAAAACCCAAGAGAAGTTGGAGCAGACAGGATCGTTAATGCGGTAGCTGCTATCCATGAATATGGAAGTCCGTTGATCATCGTTGATTTTGGTACGGCAACAACCTATTGTTACATAGATGAACATAAGCAATATATGGGAGGAGCGATTGCTCCTGGTATTAATATTTCAACAGAAGCTTTATATACAAGGGCTGCCAAGCTGCCGAGGATAGAAATTGCTCGACCAGATGGAGTTGTAGGGAAAAATACGGTTGCTGCCATGCAAGCGGGGATTCTTTATGGCTATGTAGGCCAGGTTGAAGGAATTGTCAAACGGATGAAGGATCAAAGTAAAGCGAAGCCAACCGTTATTGCTACAGGGGGATTATCCAATCTCATTGCACAGGAATCTACTATTATTGACATAGTGGATCCATTTTTAACATTAAAGGGCCTTCAGATTATTTATAAAAGAAATTTGGAAACGATAAAGTAAGATAACAGCTTTGTAAGACTGAAAGGGGTAAACACAATGAGTGACTATTTAATAAAAGCTCTTGCTTATGATGGGCAAGTTCGTGCCTACGCGGCTAGAAGTACAGAAACTGTAGGAGAGGCACAAAGACGTCATTATACATGGCCTACTGCATCAGCTGCCTTAGGAAGAGCAATGACTGCAGGGGTAATGATGGGGGCTATGTTAAAAGGGGAAGAAAAAATCACTATTCGGATCAATGGTGGGGGTCCTCTTGGCCCGATTTTAATTGATACCAATGCTAAAGGTGAAGTGCGCGGATATGTAACGAATCCTCAAACTCATTTTGATTTGAATGAACATGGAAAGCTGGATGTTCGAAGAGCCGTTGGAACAGATGGTTTTTTATCGGTCGTTAAAGATATTGGCCTTCGTGAGAACTTTACAGGTCAAGTACCTCTTGTGTCCGGAGAACTGGGGGAGGACTTTACTTATTATTTTGTTACTTCCGAACAAGTTCCTTCATCTGTCGGTGTGGGTGTCTTAGTAAATCCTGATAATAGTATTCTCGCTGCAGGTGGATTTATTATTCAGCTGATGCCTGGAACCGAAGATAAAACCATTACGGAAATCGAAAATCGTTTAAAAACCATTGAACCAATCTCTAAGATGATTGAAAAGGGACTCACTCCCGAACAAATACTAAATGAGCTATTGGGTCAAGAAAATGTAAAAATTCTCGAAACATTACCTGTTACTTTCTCATGCAGCTGTTCAAAGGAGAAATTCTCTAATGGAATTATCTCTTTAGGTAAAGAGGAAATCGAAGATATGATTGAGACAGATGGTCAAGCAGAAGCACAATGTCATTTCTGTAATGAAAAATATCAGTTTACGAAAGAAGAATTAGAGAGCTTGAAGGAACAGGTAAAATTTTAATATAACCTGGGGGAGAAATGGTGGATAAAAAGTACTTAAAGTCTTTAGTTGTCGGCCTTCTCTTGCTTAATATTGTAACCATTATTTTTTTTCTATCACGGGATAACGGTGGTAGTAAAGAGGTAGTGGCAACGATAGGGAATGAGACAATAACTAGACAGGAATGGCTTGGGGAAATGGAGGAGCGTTATGGTCGTGATGTATTAAGTGAGATGATCGATCAAAAAGCAATCGCTCAATTAGCTAATAAATATGATATATCCATTTCCAAAAAAGCAGTAGATAGGGAGCTTCTCCTGGTGAAAACCATGTATGGTTCAGGATCTAATGAGATGGTAGATGAAGAAAAATGGAGACAACAAATCCAGTATAGTATCATGCTGGATGAGCTTCTAACAAAAGATGTGGTAGTGGAGGAAGAAGATTTAAAAAAGTTTTATGAGGAAAATTCTAGCCTGTACAAAATTCCGACTGCTTACCACCTTTCTCATATCATTGTAGAGACGGAAGAAGAAGCAATAAAGGCAATAGAGGAGCTTGAACAGGGTACAAGTTTTGAAGCATTGGCAATGGAACGCTCCATCGATGAATTCAGTGCCAATCAAGGCGGGGATATTGGTTATGTTAGTGAAGAGATGGACCAATATGCCCGTGACTATTTAGCAGCTGTTCAGAAGTTGAAGGAAAACGAGTGGGCAGGACCAATTAAAACAGATAATGGTTTCTCTATTGTATTGCTTCACGATCAAATAAAAGGTAGAACGTTTGAGTTTAATGATGTGAAGGAAAGTATCCGAAGACAAATCGCCTTAGAGCAAATGGATGTAACCACAACGGCGCGTGACTTTTGGGAAGAGGCTAAGGTTGATTGGTTTTACGAACAGAACTAATATGGTTCATTTGAACGATTTTTCACTTAAATAATCAGAAAAGTTTTGTGTAAAAAGATTGACACTTGGCAAATTTATGATATAAATTAAATTAAACCAATAAAATTAGTCGGAATAAGGAGTGGTTGTTGATGGTACGTGTAGCAAACTCTATTTCAGAACTAGTCGGACAAACACCGATTGTAAAGCTTAATCGCCTTGTTGAAGAAGGTAGCGCAGAAGTATACTTAAAGCTTGAATATATGAACCCAGGAAGCTCAGTAAAAGACCGTATTGCTCTTGCAATGATCGAGTCTGCTGAAGAGAGTGGAGAACTTAAAGCAGGAGATACGATTGTTGAGCCAACGAGTGGTAACACTGGAATTGGTCTTGCCATGGTTGCAGCAGCAAAAGGATACAGAGCGATTCTGGTTATGCCTGAAACGATGAGTATGGAAAGACGTAACTTACTTCGTGCATACGGAGCGGAGCTTGTTTTAACACCTGGTCCAGAAGGAATGGGTGGAGCTATTCGTAAAGCGGAAGAGCTAGCAAAAGAAAATGGTTACTTTATGCCACAACAATTTAAAAACCTATCTAACCCTGAAGTTCACAGAAGAACGACAGGTAAGGAAATTGTTGAACAGATGAGCGAAGGTCTTGACGCATTCGTTTCAGGGATTGGAACGGGCGGAACCATTACAGGTGCTGGTCAAGTTCTTAAGCAGAATTTTGACAATGTTAAAATTTATGCGGTTGAACCGGTTGATTCACCTGTATTATCTGGTGGTAAACCAGGTCCACACAAAATTCAAGGAATCGGTGCAGGTTTTGTTCCTGATATTCTTGACACAACGGTCTACGACGAAGTAATTCAAATCTCTAATGATCAAGCTTTTGAATTTGCACGTCGTGCAGCGAAGGAAGAAGGAATTCTTGGAGGGATCTCTTCTGGGGCAGCTATCTGTGCAGCATTAAAGGTAGCAAAAGAACTTGGAGCAGGTAAGAAAGTACTAGCAATTATTCCAAGTAACGGTGAGCGTTACCTAAGTACTCCATTATATCAATTTGAAGATTAATCAAAACATAAGCAACAGTCCCCGGGGCTGTTGTTTTTATTTTGTCAAATAGTAAAATAAGACAAGGAACTTTTATTTTCACTTTTTTAAAGGGGAGAACCTTTTTTGAAGATATTAACACTAAATAGCAAACAAATACCTTTTGATAAAGAAAGGTTTTACGAGAAGTACAGGGAGCTTTCTGGGTCATATGAACACCATGTATTGTTAGAAAGTGGCCGGGGTGGACGATACAATATTGCCGCCTTTGGGCCAGAAACAATCTTTATAGGGAAAAACCACAAACTAACGATTGTTGAAAAGGAAAATAAACAGGAACTAGAAGGGAATCCTCTTCATTTAATGAAGGAATATCTTTCTCAGTATCAGATGGAGCGTCAGGAAAGACTTCCCGATTTTCAAGGAGGCCTTATTGGTTATATTAGCTATGACTATGTGCGCTATATAGAAAAACTGCCTCGATTTTCAACGGATGATTTGGACATGCCTGAGGTTTATTTTTTCCTATTTAACGAATGGTTTGTATTTGATCACGAAGAGGAAACGCTCTGGCTCTTGCAGATTCAAGAAAAGGGTTATGAAAATCCAGATGCTCTATATGAATGGGAGTCAAAGTGGACAGGTCCACTAATGAAGTTCGAAACAGAAAGAATCATGCCAGCTACTGATGAACTGCATGTTTCGATGAGTGACGAACAGTTTATGAAAGCAGTAGAAAGAATTCAGGAATACATTGCTCAAGGTGACATCTTCCAAGTGAATTTATCTGTTCGCCAAGCAAAAGCGATATCGATTCCAGCAGTGAATGTATACGACCAACTCAGACAATTGAACCCGTCACCGTATATGAGTTATTTACATACTCCTGAGTTTCAAATTGTAGGTGGGTCTCCTGAGCTCCTTGTTAAAAAGCAAGGAAATGAGGTTAGTACAAGACCGATTGCTGGTACACGCTCTCGAGGAAAGAATGAGGAAGAAGATCTCAGGCTTGCTAAAGAACTTATTGAAAATGAAAAAGAGAGAGCAGAGCATGTGATGCTTGTTGATTTGGAACGAAATGATTTAGGGAGAGTCTGTGAGTACGGATCGGTCGAAGTGAATGAATTTATGGTCATCGAAAGATATTCGCATGTTATGCATATTGTCTCGAATGTGAGAGGAGTCATACGACCAGATCAAACATCCTTTGATTTGATTGATGCTTCCTTTCCAGGTGGTACGATTACAGGAGCTCCTAAGGTTCGAACCATGGAGATTATTGAAGAGCTCGAGCCGGTCCAGCGCGGAATTTACACAGGATCTATGGGTTGGATTGGTTTCAATGATGATATGGAAATTAATATTGTCATTCGAACCATGCTAGTAAAGGACGGACAAGCTTTTGTACAAGCGGGAGCAGGGATTGTCATAGATTCCAATCCTAAACATGAATATAAAGAATCTTTGAAAAAGGCAATGGCTCTTTGGAGAGCAAAAGAACTAGCGGAAAAAGGTGAATTCCATTGATTTTAATGATAGATAATTATGACTCATTTACTTTTAATCTTGTTCAGTATCTAGGTGAACTTGGTGAGACTTTGGAAGTTAAACGAAATGACGCCATAAGTATTAAAGACATTGAAGAATTAGGACCAAACTTTCTTATGGTTTCACCTGGTCCATGTAGCCCCAACGAAGCTGGGATATCATTAAGGGCGATAGAGGAATTCGCTGGGAAGATTCCTATCTTTGGTGTATGCCTAGGACATCAGTCGATCGCTCAAGTATTCGGGGGAGATGTTGTGCAAGCGGAACGGTTAATGCATGGCAAAACCTCTCTTATGTATCATGATGGAAAAACAATCTTTGAAGGCTTACCTAATCCATTTCCTGCAACAAGATACCATTCTTTAATTGTAAAAAGGGACACGCTTCCAGATTGCTTTGAAATATCTGCTTGGACGAAAGAAGGAGAAATCATGGCCATCAGGCATAAGGAACTTCCGGTAGAGGGGGTTCAATTCCATCCAGAGTCTATTATGACTACGGCAGGGAAACAATTGCTTCAGAACTTTGTTTCGTATTACAAAATGGAATTGTCTCCAAAGAATGAGGGATATTGATGTATTTGTATATGAACGGAGAAATGATCCAGGAGGAGGAGGCAAGAATCTCCCCCTTTGATCACGGGTTCCTTTATGGGATGGGCATATTTGAAACATTTCGTGTATATGATGGGCATCCCTTTTTATTAGAGGATCATCTTGAGCGACTAAATAGCAGTCTAACGATGATTGGAATTCAAAAAATTATTAATAAGGACGAAGTGATTCAAGCGCTCAAGCTTCTTTTGGAAAAGAACCAGTTATCCAATGCTTATATTCGACTAAATGTATCAGCAGGTGTTGGTGCTGTCGGTCTACCTGTAGAGCCGTATGAACATGCCAATGTAATGATGTTTGTAAAGCCTCTTCCTGAAGCTGGTGGACCGATAGAAAAGGAAGCTCAGTTTCTAAAGCTCAGTCGAAATACTCCAGAAGGTTCCATGCGATTGAAGTCTCATCATTATATGAATAATTTATTGGCAAAAAAAGAAATAGGAAATCGGACAGATGTAGAGGGGATCTTTCTAACACAGGATGGATGTATTGCAGAAGGAATTGTCTCAAATATTTTCTGGGTAATAGATAATCAATTGTTTACCCCTGACCTGGATACAGGAATATTAAATGGAATCACCCGATCTTTTACTATAGAGCTTGCTAGAAAAAAAGGACTACAGGTTCAGGAAGGTTTTTATAAACCAGACGTACTGGATAAAGCAACTGAGATCTTTGTTACAAACTCGATTCAAGAAATTGTTGCTATTTCGAAATTTAACTCACTTGTATTACCAGGTGTAAAGGGTGAGCTTTTTCAAATGTTGCACCAAGCGTATCGATTGTATACACATAGTCTTTGGAGTAGGAAGGAAATAAAGTAACAAAGGAATTAGGAGGCGAATTATTTGATTACTGCCGGACCATATACATTAGATTTTGAGAAGAAAACAATTATCATGGGAATCTTAAATGCTACCCCTGATTCATTTTCTGATGGTGGCAGCTTTGATAGAGTTGATGAAGCGGTCAAACGAGCGATAGAGATGGTGGATGAAGGAGCAGATATTATTGATATCGGTGGGGAGTCCACAAGGCCTGGAGCGAGATTTATACCTGCTGAAGAGGAAATTGAACGTGTGGTTCCTGTTATTAAAGCCATATCAAAAGAGGTTAATGTTCCAATATCTATAGATACATATAAAGCAGATGTAGCTAGAGAAGCATTGGCTGCTGGAGCTCATATTATTAATGATGTATGGGGTGCTAAGGCGGACGCGAATATGAAACTGGTAGCGGCAGAAACAAAGGCACCTATCATTCTCATGCACAACCGGGAGGACCGGAACTATCAGTCTTTTTTCAGGGATGTTATGTATGATTTGTATGAAAGCATTTCTCTAGTGAAGGATGCTGGTGTGAGTGATGAACAAATTATATTAGATCCAGGCATTGGGTTTGCGAAGAATGTACAGTTAAACTTGGAAATGATGAGACATCTACATAAGCTTGTAGCTATCGGTTACCCTGTTCTTCTCGGAACCTCTCGTAAATCAATGATAGGTGCTGTGTTAGACCTACCTGTACATGAACGCATGGAAGGAACCGGAGCGACTGTATGTTATGGTATTCAACAGGGATGCCAAATCGTTAGAGTTCATGATGTGAAGGAAATTAGTCGAATGGCAAAAATGATGGACGCGATGATGGGAAAAGGAGAATACGATGGATAAAATTTACGTTAACCGTATGCAATTTTATGGTTTTCATGGTGTGTTCCCAGAAGAAAATCGGTTAGGACAGAGATTTATGGTTGATCTTGTTGTTGAAGTGGACTTGAAAAAAGCGGGGCAAAGCGATAACTTGAATGAATCCATTAATTATGGCGAGCTATATCAGCTGTGTAAAGACGTTGTGGAAGGTGAACCTTTTAAGCTAGTAGAATCAGTTGCTGAGGAAATTGCTTCACGCTGTTTAAGCGGATTTTCTAAAGCTCATGCTGTAACGGTAAAGGTCATCAAGCCAGATCCACCCATTCAAGGACATTACGAATCAGTCGCAGTTGAAATTATGAGGAGTAGATCTAATTGAATAACTTGGCTTATCTTGCCTTAGGTACCAATATGGGCAACCGATATAAAAACCTAGTAGATGCAATCTGTTATTTAAAAGAGGAGAAGGAAATTCATTTGGTAAAAAGCTCCTCTATTTATGATACAGTTCCGGTTGGGTATACGGAACAAGATGATTTTTTAAATATGGTAATCTTGATTAGAACAGCACTTACACCGTATGAATTATTAGAAGTTTGCCTTCGTATTGAAAAAGATTTAGGGAGAAAAAGGGAATTCAAGTGGGGTCCAAGAATAATAGACCTTGACATTTTGCTCTACAATCAAGAAAATATTGAAGCAGAGAACCTAATTGTTCCACATCCAAGAATGCAGGAACGCGCCTTTGTTCTTGCGCCATTACTTGAGATAGATTCTTCGATCAAGATACCAGATCAGGATAAGTCGATAGAGGACTATTTCAAAATGAACGCTGAAAAAGAAGGGGTACGAATATGGAAGCAGAAAAATGGGGAAGACGTATTCGCGCTTTTCGAAAACTAAAAGGTTTTACACAAGAAGGGTTTGCTAAGGAAATCGGTGTTTCTGTTTCTGTGTTGGGCGAAATAGAACGAGGAAATCGAATGCCTTCAGATCATTTAGTGGAAACAGCGGCTCAAGCACTAAAAGTTTCTGTAAAGGATTTAATGCCACAAGAGGTGGATGAATAAATATATTATTAAGACGGAGGGGTAACATGCTTAAAATTGGTGATATTGAAATGAAAAATCAAGTAGTGTTAGCTCCAATGGCTGGAGTATGTAACTCTGCTTTTCGTCTAACTGTTAAAGAGTTTGGTGCAGGTCTAGTTTGTGCTGAGATGGTTAGTGATAAAGGAATTATCTTAAAAAACGAAAAAACAATGAATATGCTTTACATCGATGAAAGAGAGAAGCCACTGAGCTTGCAAATCTTTGGTGGTGAAAAAGAGACATTAGTCCAAGCGGCTAAATTCGTTGATGAAAATACTAATGCCGATATCATTGATATTAATATGGGATGTCCGGTTCCCAAAATCACAAAATGTGATGCAGGAGCAAAGTGGCTTTTAGATCCTAATAAAATTTACGAGATGGTTTCTGCGGTTACGGCTGTTGTGAAAAAGCCGGTTACTGTAAAAATGCGTATGGGCTGGGATGAAGATCATATTTACGCTGTTAAGAATGCTCAGGCCGTTGAACGAGCTGGTGGTAAGGCAGTTTCTTTACACGGTCGGACTCGGGTCCAAATGTACGAGGGAAAAGCAAACTGGGATATTATTCGTGAGGTTAAGCAATCAATCGGTATTCCATTAATCGGTAATGGAGATGTAACGACTCCTCAAGAGGCAAAGCGTATGCTAGAAGAAACCGGCTGTGATGGAGTAATGATCGGTCGTGCAGCTCTAGGAAATCCTTGGATGATCTACCGTACGGTTAAATACCTTGAATCAGGGGAGCTCATGGGTGAGCCAGCCGTTCGTGAAAAGATTGATGTATGTATTCTTCACTTAGATCGCCTTATCTCTCTTAAAGGAGAATATGTAGCAGTTCGTGAAATGCGTAAGCATGCTGCTTGGTATTTAAAAGGAATTAGAGGAAATGCAAAGGTGCGAAATGGTATTAATGAGTGCAATACTCGTGCGGATCTTGTTACTTTATTAACAGCTCTAGTTGTAGAAGAAGAAGAAAAAGAAGCGATGGAATCTCAAGTCGGTTAAGGTTTGACTTCTAAGCGAACATTCAATATAATACGTTTGATTATGTTAACTGCCAGTTCGTGCTGGCAGTTTTTATTTTATTTTACTTTTTTAATGTCTGTTTTTCTCACTTTGTGTAAAATAATATAGTATGCTTATAAGATGGTGTTATTACATAAATTCAAGCAATTGATGTTTGATAGATACAAGAAGGAAATTGGAGTTGATAAAAATGAGTCATGAGGAACTTAATGACCAATTACAAGTCAGAAGAGAAAAGCTAGCTTCTCTTCAAGAAAAAGGTCTCGATCCATTCGGAAAGAGATTTGAACGTTCTGGCTTCTCCCAAGAGTTTATTAGTCAGTACGGAGAAATGGAAAAAGAAGAGCTGGCAAATAAAAATATTGCTGTAACTATTGCTGGTCGTATCATGACAAAGCGTGGAAAAGGTAAAGCTGGCTTTGCACATATCCAAGATCTAAAGGGGCAGCTGCAAATATATGTTCGTCAAGATGCAGTAGGTGAAGAGCAATATGAAATCTTTAATATTGCTGATTTAGGGGATATTGTTGGTGTAACGGGTACATTGTTTAAGACACAAGTTGGAGAGCTGTCTGTAAAAGTAGAAGACTTTCAGCTTTTAACAAAGTCATTACGTCCACTTCCTGATAAATTTCACGGTCTGAAGGACGTTGAACAGCGCTATCGCCAACGTTATGTTGATCTTATTATGAGTCAAGAAAGTAGACACACATTCATTACTCGTAGTTTGATCATTCAATCAATGAGGAGATACCTTGATTCTAAGGGGTACCTAGAAGTAGAGACGCCTATGATGCATGCCATCGCAGGTGGGGCATCTGCTCGTCCGTTCATTACACACCATAATGCATTAGATATGGAATTATATATGCGTATTGCCATCGAACTTCATTTAAAGCGTCTGATTGTCGGTGGTTTAGAAAAAGTTTATGAAATTGGGCGTGTGTTCCGTAACGAAGGTGTATCTACTCGTCATAATCCTGAATTTACAATGATTGAACTGTATGAGGCTTATGCTGATTATCAAGATATTATGAGTCTTACAGAAAACCTAATTGCTCATATTGCTCAAGAAGTATTAGGGACAACTACTATTCAATACGGTGAAAATGAAGTAAACCTTAAGCCAGAGTGGAAGAGGCTTCATATGGTAGATGCAATTAAGGAATATACAGGTGCTGATTTCTGGAAGGAAATGAGTGTAGAAGAAGCAAGAGTTTTAGCGAAGGAACATGGAGTAGAAATTAAGGATACCATGCTGTACGGTCATATTGTTAATGAGTTCTTCGAGCAAAAAGTAGAAGAAAAGTTAATTCAACCGACATTTATCTATGGTCATCCAGTTGAAATTTCCCCTCTTGCAAAGAAAAATGACCAAGATCCGCGTTTCACAGATCGTTTTGAATTATTTATTGTGGCTCGTGAACATGCGAATGCTTTCACTGAACTGAATGATCCGATTGACCAGCGTGAACGTTTTGAAGCACAATTAAAAGAGCGTGAAGAAGGAAATGATGAAGCTCATATGATGGATGATGACTTTATCGAAGCTCTTGAGTATGGGATGCCTCCTACAGGTGGGTTAGGAATCGGAATTGACAGACTTGTTATGCTTCTAACAAGTGCACCTTCTATTAGAGATGTATTGTTATTCCCGGCAATGAGACATCGTTAACTATCTAAATAGCGGACAAGAATATGAATTATTCTTGTCCGCTATTTTTTTGTAAAAAACATGTTGCATTCAATTCGAATAGGTGATATATTATTATTTGTTGCCGCAAAAGAAGTTAAGGTTATGAGAAAATAAATGAAAAAAGTTATTGACTCTAACAATCGCTTCTGGTAATATTAAAAAGTCGCCCAAGAGCGACGGGTTATAAAATGTTCTTTGAAAACTAAACAAATCATACGTCAACAAAAAATGATTAGTGTTGAAAAATACACTAGCCAACGTTTTAACTTTAAGAGCTAATCTTACTCTTTATTGGAGAGTTTGATCCTGGCTCAGGACGAACGCTGGCGGCGTGCCTAATACATGCAAGTCGAGCGGATNGTTAGTGGCGGACGGGTGAGTAACACGTGGGCAACCTGCCTATGAGACTGGGATAACTCCGGGAAACCGGGGCTAATACCGGATAATTCTTTTCTACACATGTAGGAAAGCTGAAAGATGGTTTCGGCTATCACTCATAGATGGGCCCGCGGCGCATTAGCTAGTTGGTGAGGTAACGGCTCACCAAGGCGACGATGCGTAGCCGACCTGAGAGGGTGATCGGCCACACTGGG
>NZ_JBHLUU010000010.1:0-83364 GCF_042433785.1 Robertmurraya beringensis
AATCACGCAAGAAGGCCTGCCTTCTGGAGGGATTTGGCTTATGACCTCGAGCGGCTAGGCGCTGTAGCTGGACAACGATGAAACGTATTTCTTTCTTCTTCATTCATTATCTAGTTTTGAGAGAATGCTTAAAAATTTCTCTTGAAAAAACGCGAAAAACTATTATAATAAATAGTGTCGCATAAATAGTCTGGTGGCGATAGCGAAAAGGTCACACCCGTTCCCATACCGAACACGGAAGTTAAGCTTTTCAGCGCCGATGGTAGTTGAGGGTTTCCCTCTGTGAGAGTAGGACGTCGCCAGGCGTTAATATTTTATCGTTCCACAGTAGCTCAGTTGGTAGAGCATTCGGCTGTTAACCGAACGGTCGCAGGTTCGAGTCCTGCCTGTGGAGCCATTTTCATAAGACAACCTCTTATGAGCTCTTTGGAATGCTTCCATAGCTCAGCAGGTAGAGCACTTCCATGGTAAGGAAGAGGTCACCGGTTCGAATCCGGTTGGAAGCTCTCTGTTTTATAGATTACTAGTACGGCCCCTTGGTCAAGCGGTTAAGACACCGCCCTTTCACGGCGGTAACACGGGTTCGAATCCCGTAGGGGTCACCAAGTTTTTTCACGAAGTGAAAATAACCAAGTTTTTTCGCAAAGTGAAAATAACCAAGTTTTTTCGCAAAGTGAAAATAACATTCTATTTCGGAGGATTAGCTCAGCTGGGAGAGCACCTGCCTTACAAGCAGGGGGTCGGCGGTTCGATCCCGTCATCCTCCATCAAGACTACTTTTCACTTCTGTGAAAAGTAGTCTTCCTAATAAGCCGGCGTAGCTCAATTGGTAGAGCAACTGACTTGTAATCAGTAGGTTGGGGGTTCAAGTCCTCTCACCGGCACCATGCTTCATTTCGAATAATGGAGGGGTAGCGAAGTGGCTAAACGCGGCGGACTGTAAATCCGCTCCCTTGGGTTCGGCGGTTCGAATCCGTCCCCCTCCACCATTTAAATTACATAGTAAGTCTAAAAATGGACAAACTAAAAATGTCCTTTTTATTTTGACTTTTGGGCTATAGCCAAGCGGTAAGGCAACGGACTTTGACTCCGTCATGCGTTGGTTCGAATCCAGCTAGCCCAGTCGGAAAAAGCGGAAGCAACTTGAATAGGGGCGACTGGTATAAGGCGAAGGCTGTAGGAGGTGCTGACCTCTGGAGACTTTGCCTTATAACCCCGAGCCCCTAGTTGCTGTAGCTAGACACTAATATCTTGAGCCATTAGCTCAGTCGGTAGAGCATCTGACTTTTAATCAGAGGGTCGAAGGTTCGAGTCCTTCATGGCTCATTGAAACCTTAGGAATATTTCCTAAGGTTTTTTTGTACGTAAAGTTATTTGAAAATTGGATATTGACTGCATATTTATGCGCGATTTTGTCGAGTTGAGTCACAGACATATAAATGTATAAAATAGGAGGGAGAACAGACAGGGGGTTAGAGGATGAAAAAACTATCAATTATTGGGATGCCAATGGATCTTGGTCAAATGAGACGTGGGGTGGATATGGGGCCGAGTGCCATTAGGTATGCTGGGGTTGTTGAAAGATTACGAAACCTTTTTGATGAAGTACATGATTTAGGGGATATCCCGATTGGAAGACCTGAGGTTGTGATAGACGAGCAATCTAATCTAAGAAACTTACATCTTGTCGCAGAAAAAAATGAGGCACTATCAAAGGAAGTTGATCAAGCAATCTCTTCAGGATCCTTTCCGCTTGTCCTTGGAGGAGACCACAGTATTGCAATTGGAACATTAGCTGGAGTTTCAAAGCATTACAAAAGTTTGGGTGTTATTTGGTATGACGCACATGGGGATCTTAATACGGCGGAAACTTCACCTTCTGGAAATATTCACGGAATGCCATTGGCTGTAAGTCTGGGTATTGGACATAAGATGTTAACAAGTGTCGGAGGATTTGAACCTAAAATTAAACCTGAAAATATTGTTCTAATAGGTGCAAGAGCACTTGATGAGGGAGAAAAAGAGTTAATAAAAGAGATTGGTATAAAAGTATACACGATGCATGAAATCGATCGTTTAGGTATGACAAAGGTGATGGAAGAAACGATTGAGTATTTAAAAGAGAGAACGGATGGGGTACATCTCTCTTTAGACTTAGATGGGTTAGATCCACATGATGCTCCAGGAGTAGGAACACCTGTTACCGGTGGGATTAGCTACAGAGAAAGCCATCTTGCCATGGAAATGCTTGCAGAATCTAAACTTATTACATCCGCTGAATTTGTCGAAGTTAATCCGATATTAGATGATAAAAATAAAACAGCATCAGTAGCTGTTGCTCTGATGGGTTCGTTATTTGGCGAAAAATTATTATAACACAATAGCAGTAACTCTCATAAAGAGTTGCTGCTATTTTTTATTAATCTGTCGTATTTATTTAATAGATTGTCCAATTTTTTACTAAGTATGATTACTTTTTCATTGCTTAATGAAGAGTGAGATGCTTGGCTCACCATTTTTCTACGATGAGCTTCAATATCTTTAAGAAGAGATTGCTTATCCATATGATTCACTCCTATTCGTAATGATATAATAACCTCCCTAATTTCTACATTTATACCCAGAGCCAAAATTTTTAAACTATTTACAGTAAATATTTGTTAAAATATGTAGTGGAGAAAAATTTTTTGTAAGTAATGAAACCTTTTCCGGTATCGATACGTATTATCGAGTAGCCGCATTAGAGCGGAGGTATAGGAATGGAAGCACTGATTAAAAAAAGAATCAAGCAAGTGTTAAAAGGGGACCAAAGCGCATACGGGGAAATCGTTGAGATATATAAGGACAAAGTTTTTCAACTTTGTTTTCGAATTCTTGGTAATCGTCATGAAGCGGAGGATATGGCACAAGAGGCATTTATTAGAGGATATGTTAACATATCCAGCTTTAATATTGATTTAAAGTTTTCAACTTGGTTATATAGAATTGCAACAAACCTATGTATTGATCGGATTCGAAAGAAAAAGCCAGACTACTACCTTGATGCAGAAGTATCAGGTACAGATGGACTGACCATGTATTCTCAAATTGCATCAGATACGATTCTTCCTGAAGATGAAATAGAGAGTCTTGAACTACAAGAGACGATTCAACGAGAAATTACTAAGTTGCCAGAAAAATATCGATCTGTAATTGTTCTAAAATATATTGAAGAGCTTTCATTAAATGAAATTAGTGAGATACTAGATATCCCACTAGGCACAGTAAAAACAAGGATACATAGGGGTAGGGAAGCATTACGACACCAATTAAGAAATGTTTAATGAGAGGTGAAAATCAGTGAAGTGTCCAGATAACATTGTCTTGTATATGCATGAATATCTAGATGAAGAAATTGAAGATCAAGATGAACAGCTACTAAAAAAGCATTTACAGACCTGCCCAAAATGTCAAAGTTATTTTCATGAATTAGAGAAGGCAATTGCCTTAGTGCAGAGCACTTCTCATATACAGGCACCTAGTAATTTTACTGAAAATGTAATGGCTCGACTACCTAAAGAAAAAAGAAGGGTGGGTGTCAATCGATGGTTCCGACAGCATCCTTTATTGACCGCAGCATCACTTTTTATCATTTTAATGACAGGTAGTGTTCTTTCAACTTGGAATAAAGATCAAGAGTTTTCAGTAACAAAGCAACCAAATTTAGTGGTTCATAATAATACCGTTATTGTTCCTGAGGGTGAAGTAGTTAAAGGGGATATAACTGTTAGAAACGGCGCCCTTCAAATTGAGGGAAAGGTTGAAGGTGATGTAACTGTCATTAACGGGCAAATTAACGGAGAAAATTATTTGGCCTCTGCAGGACATGTTACGGGTGAGATTAAAGAAGTAAATGAAGTGTTTGAATGGATTTGGTATCATATAAAAAAGACAAGCAAAGAGCTTGTTAGCGTTTTTCAAGATAAGGATTGATAAATTAGTCGCTCGTATAGGAGTGACTAATTTTTTCTTATAATAAGAGCAAATTATTTGTCATTTCAATTTTATGTTATAATAAAAAAGTTAAACAAAATTATTAGCTTAATGCTTTGAAAAATATATTTGGAGGAAGTACAATGTCGATTGCGGATTTCGATGTTTTGAAATACTTATCCATTACCATTGACATTCTCCTAGTTTGGTACGTGATCTATAAGCTGATCATGGTTATTAAAGGTACGAAGGCAGTCCAACTGCTTAAAGGGATATTTGTTATATTAATGGTGACAGTGATTAGTGATTGGTTTAGCCTAAAAACACTGAATTGGATGATGGAACAAGTATTGCTTTGGGGAGTTCTTGGGATTATTATTATCTTTCAGCCAGAGCTTAGAAGAGCACTTGAACAGCTAGGTCGAGGGCGGTTCTTCTCTCGAACAGGTGGACAGGAAGAGGAAGAACAGGAAAAAATGGTAGAAGCGATTACAAAAGCAACTGATTATATGGCAAAGCGTAGAATCGGTGCGTTAATGTCAATTGAAAGAGAAACCGGTATGGGAGATTACATAGAGACTGGAATTGGCTTACAAGCGAAAATCTCCTCAGAGCTATTAATTAATATATTTATACCAAATACACCGCTTCATGATGGTGCAGTTATTATTCAAAAGAATATGGTTGCAGCAGCTGCCTGTTATCTACCGTTATCTGAGAGTCCTTTTATTTCTAAGGAACTAGGAACAAGGCACAGAGCGGCTCTAGGAATTAGTGAAGTGACAGATAGTGTAACCGTTATTGTCTCTGAAGAAACCGGGTCCATCTCACTTACTAAAAATGGAGAACTTCACCGTGACTTAAAGCTTGAACAGTTTAAGCAAATGTTAGCCAATGAATTTATTACTCCAATAAAACCGAAGCAAACCTCCACACCTCGATGGAATTGGAGGGGAAAAAAGAATGGATAATCTAATTGATAAACTAATTGATAATCGATGGTTTATTAGGGTTGTTGCCTTGCTATTAGCCTTCTTGCTTTTCGTATACGTGTATGACGGAGAAGATTTATCGATTAATGTGCCACAGGATCAAGAAACTGAAACAATCACAGACGTTCCCGTGAAAAGTTATTATGATACGGAAAACCTTGTCGTAAGTGGGGTTCCTAGTACTGTAACCATCAAGTTAAGTGGACCTAAAAATCTCTTGCAGCAAGCAAAGACCTCTCGATCATATGAAGTGTATGTGGATTTATCAGAGGCAGAGATCGGTACACAACGCGTACCAATTGAAATTAGAGATGTGTCCGACAGACTAACGGTGGAAATTGAACCGAATTATGCTGATGTATCTATACAAGAGAAGGTAACTCAAGAATTCAAGGTGGAGCCCGAGTATAATTCAAGTCTTGTTGCAGATGGTTATTCCGCTGAGCAGGCGATTGTTAAGCCTAACAAAGTGAAAATTACCGGCGCAAAAGATGTGATCGAAAAAATCACTTATGTAAAAGCAACGATAGATTTAGAAGGAAAGATCGAGGATACTGTAACGAAGGAAGCGAAAATTTTAGTCTTGGATCAAGACCTAAATAAACTGGATGTCATACTTGAATCAGATACAGTTGAGGTGACCATACCAGTAAAGGCGTCTAGTAAAGAAGTTCCTATTAAAATAGTTGAAAGAGGAACTCCCCCCAGTGGGGTAACTATTGAATCCATTGACTTAGCTCAATCCCAAGCAACCATACTTGCTAATGCGGATATATTAAACAAGACAGAATCTGTACGTGTGGAGGTAGATGTTAGTTCCATAAATGATGATACGACTCTGACTCTGCCGGTCATTATATCTGAAGGCATAGTTAGTGTGGATCCGGAAACTGTTGAAGTCACCGTTAAGGTCAGTCGGGAAGAGGATATTACCTTTTCAAATATTCCGATTAAAGCAAATGGATTGGCAGCCGACTTTGATATGTCATACAATGAACCGCTTGATGGGACAGTTTCAATTACCGCAACAGGGGAGAGCAATATAATAGGCTCCTTAAAAGAAAGTGACTTTAGCGTCATCCTTAATTTAGCTGGTTTAGGTGAAGGAGAACATACTGTAGATCTAAACGTCACTGGTCCAACAAATATTAGTTGGACGATCAACCAAAAGACAGCAAAAATTTCGATTACAGAACGTGAAGCATAGATGCACAACAATTATTAAGGAGAGATCTTTTAATGGGTAAATATTTCGGTACTGATGGGGTGCGAGGAGTAGCAAACAGTGAGTTAACACCAGAATTAGCATTCAAACTAGGACGTTTTGGTGGGTATGTTTTAACAAAAGATAAAGACCGTCCGAAGGTGATCATTGGACGTGATACTCGTATTTCAGGACATATGCTAGAGGGGGCTCTTGTTGCAGGCCTTTTATCTATTGGTGCAGAGGTCATGCGCTTAGGCGTGATTTCAACACCTGGAGTGGCATACTTAACGAAAGCACTTGGAGCACAAGCTGGAGTTATGATATCAGCTTCTCATAACCCGGTAGCTGATAACGGAATTAAATTCTTTGGACCAGATGGCTTTAAGCTTTCTGATGAGCAAGAACTGG
Organism: Robertmurraya beringensis; assembly: GCF_042433785.1. Lineage (NCBI taxonomy): Bacteria > Bacillati > Bacillota > Bacilli > Caryophanales > Bacillaceae > Robertmurraya > Robertmurraya beringensis. Next base: position 6,580 of record NZ_JBHLUU010000010.1, read on the forward strand.
AGATTGAAGGTTTAATGGATCTTGAAAAAGATGAACTGCCTAGACCAGTCGGTTCAGATTTAGGACAAGTTAATGATTATTTTGAAGGTGGACAAAAATATCTTCAATACTTAAAACAAACGGTTGATGAAGATTTTACGGGAATACATATTGCTCTAGATTGTGCTCACGGCGCTACTTCTTCACTAGCTACACACTTATTTGCTGACCTAGATGCTGATCTTTCAACAATGGGAGCGTCTCCTAATGGACTAAATATCAATGATGGTGTTGGTTCGACACACCCTGAGGCACTTTCAGCTTTTGTTAAAGAAAAAGGTGCAGATGTGGGCCTCTCTTTTGATGGTGATGGAGATCGATTAATTGCCATCGATGAAAATGGAGATATCGTTGACGGAGATCAGATTATGTATATTTGTGCTAAGTTCATGAAGGAGCAAGGAAGACTCAAGCACAATACAGTGGTTTCGACTGTAATGAGTAATCTTGGTTTCTATAAGGGCTTGGAAGGTCACGGAGTTGAAAGTGTTCAAACCGCAGTAGGTGACCGTTATGTTGTGGAAGAAATGAAAAAGACAGGCTACAACTTAGGTGGTGAACAGTCAGGACACATCATTTTCCTAGACTACAACACAACCGGAGATGGATTGCTTACTGGCCTCCAGTTAGCAAATATCATGAAGATCACGAAGAAGCCACTTTCGGAACTTGCAGGAGAAATGAAAAAATTCCCTCAAAAGCTGGTGAACATTCGCGTAACGGATAAGTACCATGTTACAGACAATGAAAAGGTAAGTGCTATTATTTCAGAGGTAGAGACCGAAATGAACGGTAACGGACGTATTCTTGTTCGACCTTCAGGTACAGAACCACTTGTAAGAGTCATGGCAGAAGCACCAACAGAGGAGCTTTGTGAGTCTTACGTAAGCCGTATAGCAGCAGTTGTTCAGGAAGAAATGGGACTATAATATCACCTAGAAATATGCATGTGGGGAACGTTTACAACCCCTCATGCATATTTTTTATATATGGGATACTTTATGTCACATAGATTTTTGTTGACGAAGGCCTATCCATATTGTATGATTATCCTGATTTTGTAAAGAAGTCGGAAGGAGGATAGAGGTAAAAAATATAAAAACTTAAAGCGCCTGAACTAGCTAATGGACGAAGAGCGGCTAGTTGACGAGGAGGAGGTTTATCGATTTTTCGGCGGATGCCTCCCGATTGTTAAGCACAATCGTATGCTTTTTCTAAAAATCATTGGGGTAACCCGATGGACAAAGGGAAAAAGAATGCTTAAATCAATAAATGCTAACAATAAATATCACAGAGACTAGGGGGCAAGTCTGCCCTCGTTAGCAACTTGCCTCCGTAAATTAGGAGGAATTACACTTATGTGTGGAATCGTTGGATATATCGGTAATAATGACTCAAAGGAAATTTTATTAAAAGGGCTAGAAAAGCTTGAATATAGAGGTTATGATTCTGCTGGTATTGCAGTAATGAATGATACAGGCGTTCACGTGTTTAAGGAAAAGGGTCGTATTGCAGACTTACGTGAAATTGTCGACTTAGGTGTAATGGCAAATACAGGTATTGGTCACACTCGCTGGGCAACACACGGGGTGCCAAGCAAAGTGAATGCCCATCCACATCAAAGTTCTACGACTCGTTTAACACTTGTTCATAATGGAGTTATTGAGAACTATGACTTGTTGAAGAAAGAGTATCTACAAAATGTTCACTTTGAGAGTGACACAGATACAGAAGTTATCGTTCAATTAATCGATTTATTCGTGAGTGAAGGCCTTGAAGTAGAAGCTGCATTCCGTAAAACATTGAAACTTTTGAAGGGTTCATATGCCCTTGCCTTGCTTGACTCTCAAAACAATGAGACGATTTTTGTTGCGAAAAACAAAAGTCCTCTTTTAGTTGGTCTTGGAGACGGGTTCAATGTAGTGGCTAGTGACGCAATGGCGATGCTTCAAGTGACCAATCAATATGTAGAACTAATGGATAAAGAAGTAGTCATTGTTACGAAAGATGAAGTAACCATTCAAAACCTTGAAGGTGAAACCATTACTCGTGCACCTTATACAGCAGAGCTTGATGCAAGTGATATTGAAAAAGGCACCTACCCTCACTACATGTTGAAGGAAATTGATGAGCAGCCAGCTGTTATTCGTAAAATTATTCAACAGTACCAAAATGAATCAGGTCAGCTTGTGATTGACCAAGACATTGTGGATGCAGTGGATCAGTCTGATCGAGTGTACATCATTGCGGCGGGAACTTCTTATCACGCAGGACTTGTTGGGAAGCAATTAATTGAAAAGATTGCTCATATTCCAGTTGAGGTTCATATTGCAAGTGAGTTTGCTTATAACACACCATTATTATCAGCAAATCCATTATTTATCTTTATTTCTCAAAGTGGAGAGACCGCAGATAGCCGTCAGGTGTTAGTTCATGTGAAAAAGCTTGGTTATAAGACGTTAACGGTAACGAATGTGCCGGGTTCAACATTATCACGTGAAGCCGATTATACACTTCTGCTACATGCTGGTCCTGAAATTGCGGTGGCATCTACGAAAGCATACACGGCACAAATTGCGGTTCTGTCTATCTTATCAGAAGTAATAGCGAAAAAACGTGGACTTGAAGTGAACTTTGATTTAATTCATGAGCTAGGAATCGTAGCAAATGCCATCGAGGTACTATGTGATTCTAAAGATGAGTTTGAAGCCATTGCACGTGAGTATTTATCAACCACTAGAAATGCGTTCTTTATTGGCCGTGGAATCGACTTTTATGTAGTTCTTGAAGCTTCACTAAAGCTGAAAGAAATCTCTTATATTCAAGCGGAGGGCTTTGCAGGTGGAGAATTAAAGCATGGAACGATTGCTTTAATTGAAGATGGTACTCCAATCATCGCTCTAGCAACTCAAGAAAGTGTGAACCTAAGCATTCGCGGAAATGTGAAAGAGGTAGTAGCTCGTGGAGCAAACCCATGTATCATTTCCATGAAAGGTTTAGAAATGGAAGAAGATCGATTTGTTATTCCAGAAGTACACGAAATTTTAACACCTTTAGTCTCTGTTATTCCAACCCAGCTGATCGCTTACTATGCAGCACTACACCGTGAGTGTGACGTAGATAAGCCAAGAAACCTTGCCAAATCAGTAACGGTTGAGTAAAACTTGTCTAGTAAGGCACAATCCTTTAAAGGGTTGTGTCTTTTTTTGCATATTTTTCATTCTTACTATGTAACGCTGTGTTACATGGTTGTAACGTTTATCATTCATCATTATTAATAACTGTTTATCTCATTTTTATACTCTCTATAAGATCTCATATGATATATTATTCACATCACTTATTAAAGAAGTTTAATAAGTCACGAAGTAGAAATAATGGGGGAACCATAATGATTAAATTAGTGTTAACTGATATGGATGGAACGTTCTTAAATAATAGTGGTGATTTTAATAGAGAACTGTACCAGGATGTAAAGAAGATCATGAAAGAAAAAGGAGTAGTATTTGCTCCCGTTACTGGTAAGCAATGTGAACGTGTAGAAGAGTTATTTGGTGTGGATACCGAAGATTTGTGGATTCTAGGTGATAGTGCAACTCGAATTAAGCATAATGGAGAATTTGTTTATGAATCTCTGTTAAGTAATAAATTAGGTTTGGCAATTATTCGTTTACTGGAGGAAATTAGTACAGAACATACGATTATTGCTTGTACGAGAAATGGTGCGGTAATAAAAGATAACATTCCTCAAGGGGAATCGGCTATTGTCAGAAGATCCTATGCGCATGTAAAACAAGTATCTGATTTTAATGAACTAACAGAGGATTTTGTTAAGATCACGATTCATGATCCCTTGTTAAGATGTATGGAAACAAGAGAAAAACTATCACCATTTTTTGAGTCAGCCTATATTGTCGCATCTGAAGCAGCATGGATCGACATTGCCAATGTGAATGTTCATAAAGGTACTACGGTTGAACACTTACAGCGCTTATTGAATGTGACGCCAGAAGAAACGATGGCATTCGGCGATGGCTATAATGATTTAGAACTAATGACTCGAGCTACCTATAGCTTTGCTGTAAGAAATGCTGTTCAAGAATTAAAAGACGCGGCTAATTTTATCACACGTTCCAATCAAGATGACGCTGTGATGAAAACCATCATTGAGATATTATCATTACAAAGATAATGGAAGAAAAAGAAAGTCGGATTTGTTTCCGACTTTTTTTGTCCTGAAGATTTTTACCTATTTCTTTCAAGCCCTCTTTCAAATGCCGCAAGATGATTTTTGGATGCATTTCGTAATTGAGTGAACACCATACTAATATCATTTGGAAGTTCATATGCTAGGAACTTTTCATACATAGCTATATTGTCAACTTCTGCTTCTACACTAGCGGCAAAAGCGGCCTTTACACTTCCCGGTGTTTTGACGAACGATTGTGATATATCTTCTGGAATTGTGACTTGATATTTTTCAAAAAGAGGTAATAGTGCATAGATATGTCTTAATTCTGCTTCTTTGATTTGTGCAAATGTACGAATGTCTCCAAAAGTTTGGAGTACATTTTTATACCTAGATTGAGCCAAGTGTTCATCTTGAAGTGCGAAGGTTAGCATCTGGGGTAGGGTTAAACTGGTAGCATTTAATGCACCTTTAGCTCCGTAATTAGTAGGCTGGCGACTAGCGGTTGGAATCATTTGTTTATTTAATAGAAAGTATAAAAACCATACGGCATGATTTTGCTCATCAGCAGCAGCGCGACGAAAGGTCTCTTTAATAACAGGATTTTGTGACTTATCTGCAATGTCTAGGTAAAAGTCTACGGTTTCTTGTTCATCTCTAAAAGCAAACTCTACACCCTCTTGATACTGGTCAGGACACTTTTCAATGTTTTCAGCAACCGGTTGTCTGCCCGTTAGCTCTCTATATATTCTACTGAACTCCTCAAAGTGACGTATCTCATCCTGACGTATTTCAAGAATCTGATCTTTTTCAACCTGAGATTTGGCCATTCTAGATAATTGTTCATAACATTCAATGGCTCCATATTCCCCGTTGATCGCTTTTTGAATATCGGTTATTAAACTGACATCAAAAGTATTTCTTAGATAAGTATGAGAAAAGGGATAATTATTATAGAAATAGTGCATGCAAGAATCCACCCCCTAGGGTAATTTTTCAACTTATCATATGCTCATATATTGGATAGGTGCCTAACAGGGAGTAATTGTGAAGAAAGAGTGAACTCATACCCAAAGGGGTTTACTTTATTTTTTTATATACTATAATACCCATATAGGTATATGGTATTGCCTGAAACCTAGTTATAAAGTTAGTTTTTCATATATAAAAATTCTTTGTTGGAGGAATAGATATGACACAGAAAGTGGTTATCGTAGGCGGAGTAGCTGGGGGAGCAACGGCAGCAGCAAGATTAAGAAGAATTAGTGAAGATGTAGAAATCGTTCTTTTCGAACGTGGGGAGCATATTTCATTTGCAAACTGTGGATTACCTTATTATATCGGGGAAACGATCAAGGATAGAAGCAAGTTGTTAGTACAAACTGTCGAGGGTATGTCAGAACGCTTTAAGCTCGATATTCGTAACTTAAGTGAAGTAGTGAGCATTGATCCGGATAACAAACGGGTGACCATAAAGAATCTTCAAAATGGGGAAGTTTATGAAGAGTCCTTTGATAAGTTATTATTATCTCCTGGGGCTAGACCCATCGTGCCACCGATTCCAGGAATAAAGGAAAATGAGACTTTATTTACTTTAAGAAATATTCCAGATACGGATAAAATAAAAAACTATGTAGATACCGTACAACCTAAAAAGGCGGTTGTTATAGGTGGTGGCTTTATTGGTATCGAAATGGCAGAAAACCTAGTAGATCGAGGAATTGAAGTAACACTAATTGAAATGGCTAATCAAATTCTGGCACCAATCGATTTTGAAATGGCGAGTATTTTACATGCTCATTTAAAAGAAAAAGGAGTTCAACTTATTCTAGAAAATGGGGTAAAAGCGTTTGAAGATCAAGGAAAGAACATCATCCTCTCAGATGGTTTGGAAATTTCTACAGATATGACCATTCTGTCTATCGGTGTCATTCCTGAAAATGAGTTGGCCAAATCAGCTGGTCTTGAAATAGGACAGCGTGGAGGTATTATGGTGAATGAGTATCTTCAAACGTCAATTGAGGATATTTACGCAGTGGGAGATGCAGTAGAGGTAGTCGATTATATTAGCGGTACAAAGGCAATGATTCCACTTGCTGGTCCTGCAAACCGTCAAGGGCGGATCGCTGCTAATAATATCATGGGGAAAAAAGAGAAATACCAAGGAACGATGGGTACTTCTATTGCAAAGGTATTTGATTTAACGGTTGCCGCTACTGGGAACAATGAAAAAACACTAAAACAACTAGGGGTATCTTACGAAGTGGTTCATCTTCACCCAAGCTCACATGCTGGCTACTATCCAGGAGCTGTACCCATGTCTCTAAAGTTGATTTTTGACAAGGAAACAGGAAAAATCTTTGGTGCACAAGCGGTTGGAGCAGATGGGGTTGATAAACGAATGGACGTTATTGCTACAGCGATTAAAGGTGGACTAACGGTTGAAGACTTAACAAACTTAGAACTGTCATACGCTCCACCGTATTCCTCTGCTAAAGATCCAGTCAATATGGCAGGTTATGTAGCAACAAATCTTATGGAGGATGAATTAGAACATATTCAGTGGCATGAAGTAGACCAAATCGTTTCTGGAGGTGGCTTACTAATTGACGTTCGCGAACCAATGGAACGTGAAATTGGTTTTATTGAAGGTTCAATTAATATTTCGCTAAATGAACTCAGAAATAAATTAGATGAAATTCCTAAAGATCAAACCATATATGTAAGCTGTCAGGTAGGGTTAAGAGGGTATTTAGCAAGCCGAATTCTAAAAAATAACGGATTCAATGTAAAGAATGTGGATGGTGGCTGGAAGACCTATTCTTCCGTATTTGGAAGCAACATAGCTAAACAAGTTGAAACAAAAACGAACGATCTTGGAGAAACAGTTATCGAAGAACGTTCCAAAGACTTACAGGTGGATTCATTGGTAGATGTTAGTGGTTTAACGTGTCCCATGCCTATCGTAAAGCTAAAAAAAGGAATAGAGGTATTAGTAAGTGGCCAGGTGCTAGAGCTTCATGTAACAGATAAAGGAGCATTAAATGATTTACCTGCTTGGTCAAAAAATGCTGGTCACACCATTCTAAAAACGGAGCAAGATGATAAGCTCATTAAGTTTTGGATTAAAAAGAAATAGGTTAATAAACGCATGACTCAAATACAGGAGTCGTGCGTTTTTCATGTGGTAAAAATTCCCTGATTGACTTTATACCCAATGGGGTATAATATGTACATATCGACAAACACCTAAGGAGGTATTTCAGATTGCTTTTGTAACCATTCTACTGTTAGTGATTGGATATGTGTTATTTGAAAGGTATTTTCCGGTTTACTCTGTAGTTTATATTCCGAGAGAAGAGATCGAAACAAAATCCACTATTATTGATTTAAGAGATTATAATCAATCGAGTAAATTCTCTATACCGGGTTCAGTAAATATACCTGTTGCTTATCTTAATAGATTTAGCACGGACATACCCAATCGTAAACTATATATTATTGCTTCAAACAATCTAGAAAGAAATGTGGGTATTCGTCTTTTACGTAGGAAAGGATTTCAAGTAATTGGATATACCCTTGCTGGTCATCAATCAAAACTATTGAAAGAGGATCAACTAAATATAAAAAATCTTTGTTAAAAGGAGGCAAGGATATGGAATACAATACTCAAATTCAAAATAGAGTAAAGCGTATAGAAGGACAGCTTAGAGGGATTTTACGAATGATGGATGAAAATAAGGACTGTAAAGAAGTAATTACACAATTATCAGCTGTTCGAACGGCTGTTGATCGTACAATAGGTGTAATTGTAGGTTCAAATTTAGTTGACTGTGTACAAAAAGCTAATGAAAATGAAGAATCAAATGCAGAAGATCTGATTAAAGAAGCGGTTAATTTGCTTGTAAAAAGTAGATAAAAAAGGATTGACACCATGGAGACATTCATTTATATTATACCCATAGGGGTAAGTTGGAGATTTAAAACAACTTATATTTTTTTAAATTATAATATACCCATATAGGTATATGTAAATAAATTATATAGAAAATCTAGGAGGTAACAGGATAATGTCAGAAAAGAAAAAAACTACAATTGTGTTATTTAGTGGAGATTACGATAAAGCGATGGCTGCTTATATTATCGCAAATGGTGCAGCAGCTTATGATCATGAAGTAACCATTTTTCATACGTTTTGGGGCTTAAATGCTTTACGTAAAGAGGAAAACATGATGGTGAAAAAAGGATTTATGGAAAAGATGTTTGAAAAAATGATGCCAAGAGGCGCAGATAAGATGGGATTATCTAAAATGCACTTTGCAGGAATGGGACCAAAAATGATTAAAGGTGTTATGAAAAAACACAACGCGATGTCCCTACCTCAGTTAATCGAAATGGCACAAGAACAAGACGTAAAATTAGTGGCATGTACGATGACAATGGATCTGTTAGGTCTTAAAGAAGAAGAGCTTCTTGAAAATGTCGAATATGCGGGTGTAGCTGCTTATTTGGCGGATGCAGAAGATGGGAATGTGAATCTATTTATTTAATAAAAGATAAGGGATTTTGCCAAGGCGGCATGAGCGTCTGGTCATAAGATATAGGAGGAATCAACAATGAAAGCAATGACCGCAAAAGAAGTAGAAACACTATTAAACGAAGGAACAGCAATAGACATTATCGATGTGCGTGAAGTAGATGAGGTAGCGGCTGGGAAAATTCCTGGGGCAGTAAATATTCCATTAGGACTTATTGAGTTCCGCATGCATGAGTTAGATAAATCAAAGGAATATATCATGGTTTGTCGTTCTGGTGGTAGAAGTGGTAGTGCTTCACAATTTCTTGAAAGCTATGGATACAACGTCATTAATATGACTGGTGGTATGCTTTCTTGGGAAGGTAAAACAGAATAAAAAATTTTAAAATAAAATATACCCTGTATGGTATAAAAGTAATGGAGGTAACTTATGGATAACTTAAAAGCAAACGTTACTCTTGATGCAAAGGGACTAGCATGTCCAATGCCGATTGTTAAAACGAAAAAAGCAATGACTGGATTAGAAGCAGGGCAAGTATTGGAAGTCCAAGCAACAGATAAGGGATCAAAAGCAGATATTAAAGCATGGGCTGAAAGTACAGGACATCAATATCTAGGTACTTTGGAAGAAGGAAATGTCTTAAAGCACTATCTAAGAAAGTCATCAAGCGATGAAACGATCGAAAGAAAACATCCAAACGTAGTGACAAACGAAGAATTACAGTCGAAGCTTGAAGCAAATGAAAACATGATGGTTTTAGATGTAAGAGAAACGGCAGAATATGCATTTAACCATATTCCGAATGCGATCTCTATTCCACTTGGTGAGTTAGAAGCTCGTATGAATGAATTAAACCAAGATCAAGCCATCTATATTGTATGCCGTACAGGTAGCCGTAGTGATCTTGCTGCTCAGAAACTAGCTGAGAACGGATTTTCTAACGTATGGAATGTTATTCCAGGTATGAGTCAATGGACTGGAACAACGGATCGTATCAACCATTAAGGAAAAAAATTTTAGAATTAATTATACTCTAGGGGGTAAAAGTAATGACTGTTCAAGCAATGACGGCAAAAGAAGTGACGAAGAAAGTATTTAATAAAGAAGTATTCTTCATTTTAGATGTACGTAATGAAGAGGCATTTCAAGATTGGAAAATTGATGGCGAAAATTTTGAATATCTAAATGTACCGTACTTCGATCTATTAGATGGGATAGAGGAAATCCTTGATCAAGTACCAACGGATAAAGAGGTATTAGTCGTTTGTGCCAAGGAAGGATCATCTATCATGGTAGCTGACATGCTTTCTGAAGCAGGACGTACGGTGTCTTATCTAGCTGGTGGGATGAAAGCATGGAGTGAACACCTAGAACCCGTTAAGGTGGGGGATTTAAAAGACGGTGGTGAAATTTATCAGTTCGTTCGTATTGGAAAAGGCTGTTTATCATACATGGTTGTTTCAAATGGCGAAGCAGCTATCATCGACTCTACTCGTATGACGGATACGTACCTTGATTTTGCCAACTCGATCGGAGCAAAGATCACTCATGTATTTGATACTCACCTTCATGCCGACCATATTTCTGGTGGAAGAGTGATCGCTGAAAAAACAAATGCAACATACTGGTTACCACCAAAGGATGCAACAGAAGTGACATTTACGTACCAACCATTAGAAGACGGCAAAGATGTAGAAATTGGAAATGTGAAAATCAATATTCATGCATTGTATTCACCAGGACACACAATCGGATCTACTTCCTTTATTGTGGATGAAAAGTTCTTACTTTCAGGAGATATCTTGTTCATCGATTCGATTGGAAGACCAGATTTAGCTGGACTAGCACAGGATTGGGTGGGAGACTTACGTGAAAGTCTATACAAGCGTTACAGAGAGCTATCTGAGAAGTTAATCGTACTTCCAGCTCACTTTATGATCATTGATGAGTTAAATGAAGATGGAAGTGTGTCAGAAAAGCTAGGTACACTTTTTAAGAAAAACCACGGTTTAAATATTGCAGACGAAGATGAATTTAGAAGAGTGGTAACGGAAAACCTTCCACCACAACCGAATGCATACCAACAAATTCGTGAAACAAATATGGGGAAAATCACTCCAGACGAAGAGCAACAACGTGAAATGGAAATCGGACCAAACCGATGTGCGGTTCGATAAAAACAATACTAGGAGGAAATAAAATGGAATCAAATAAAGTATTAGATGCAAAAGGGCTGGCTTGTCCAATGCCGATCGTAAAAACAAAGAAAGCAATGAATGAATTAGAAAGTGGGCAAGTGTTAGAAATTCATGCAACCGATAAAGGGGCAAAAAGTGACCTAGCTGCATGGGCAAAATCAGGTGGTCATGAATTAATCAAACACGAAGAAGATAATGCGGTATTAAAATTTTGGATTAAAAAAGGCTGATTTATAAGGGGACCAGATAGGGTTCCCTTTTTCTAAAAATAGCGTCATAATAGGCGCTTTTGCTTTTTCAAAGGGGGAAAAAACGATGGATGTAGGATTTATAATCACCATCTTTTTAATTGGTTTTATTGGTTCATATATTTCCGGAATGCTTGGAATTGGCGGTTCAATCATTAAGTATCCGATGCTATTATACATTCCACCTTTATTCGGTTTAGCGGCTTTTAGTGCTCACGAAGTATCAGGAATAAGTGCTGTTCAGGTGTTTTTTGCTACGATCGGTGGGGTGTGGGCTTACCGAAAGGGTGGCTTTTTAAATAAAAAGCTCATCATTTATATGGGAGCAAGTATTTTAGTTGGTAGCTTTATTGGGGGCTTTGGTTCAAAGCTCATGAGTGAAGGTGGAATTAATCTCATATATGGTATTTTAGCATTGATTGCAGCTGTGATGATGTTCATTCCTAAAAAGGGTTTAGATGATCTTCCATTAGATCAAGTGACATTTAATAAATGGTTGGCAGCGGTCCTTGCATTTATCGTTGGAATAGGTTCTGGAATTGTCGGAGCTGCGGGTGCTTTTCTTTTAGTACCAATCATGCTTGTGGTATTAAAAATTCCAACTCGTATGACCATTGCCTCCTCACTTGCTATCACATTTATCTCCTCTATCGGTGCGACTGTTGGAAAAATAACAACGGGACAAGTAGAATTTTGGCCATCTTTAATCATGGTCATAGCTAGTTTAATTGCCTCGCCACTAGGGGCGATGGCAGGGAAAAAGGTTAACACAAAGATTCTCCAAATAGTCCTAGCACTTTTGATTTTAGCAACTGCGATAAAGATTTGGATGGATATATTGTAAGTTTGATAACATATTGAAGAACTTTAATATGAGAAGGCCATCAGTGATGGCCTTCTTGAATTTTAACAAGAAAAGATAGGATAAAGGAGCGAGCTATACTTAAATCGATTCAGAACGGTATGGCCACATTTCTTGAAGGCTCGTAATAAATAGCTCCACGTTCTTTTTCGTTTTCATAGTAGGAGAGTAGACATACGACAGCGTTCTAGGGAATTGAAAATCTTTAATGCGAATGATGGCTAATTCTCCATTTTTAACCTCTTTATGGATAACGCTGTTTGATAAAAGTGAAAGACCCATGCCCTTACTTATAGTTTCTTTAATTCCTTGATTGCTGCTGATAGATAGTAGGGATTTTACCTTTAACCCATTCGAACGGATCACGTGGTTTAAGTATTCCCGAGTACCTGACCCCACCTCTCTCGTCACCCATAATTGGTTTTGAAGATCGGAGATGAATATGTCTCTATTCATTATGGCAAGAGGATGTGTAGCGGAAGATACAACAAAAAGCTCGTCCTTTAAGAATGGGTGGACAGATAGTTCTTTTTCGTTGGTTTGTCCTTCAATTAGACCAATATCCACTTCATGCCTTTTAACGGATAGAACAATTTCCTTCGTATTCCCAATCACCACTTCAAGTTCAAGTGCCTGATGTTCTTTTTGGATGTCAAAGAGAAGAGAAGGTAAAATATATTCCCCGATGGTAAAGCTTGCCCCGATTTTCAAGGATCCTCTAACAGATGAATGCAAGTCGAGGATATCTTGTTTGGTCTGTTCATACATGCTTATTAACTGTTTGGCTCGATCATACAAAATCTCTCCAGAAGGAGTGATTTTTAATTGTTTTGGAGAACGTATGAATAGTTTCGTTTGAAACTCATTTTCTAAATTCTTAATATGTAAACTAACACTAGGTTGTGACATGAGAAGGAGTTCGGCTGTTTTGGTGAAGTTTTTTACTTCCACTAGAGTAACAAAGGTTTTTATCTCATCAAAATACATACATTCCCCTCCTTGTTATTAGAAATATTAATAATTATCATCAGTTATATGTATTTTACCAATAGCTAAACATAAGGTAAAGTAGTTATCATAGAAGAGAATTATCGGTTATAATTAATAAAACCGACTTAACTTATTGGAATAATTAAGATATAATAACACGTATAATAATTTTGCGAAATTTGGGGAATTTAGTCTATTTATTTTTGTGAGGTGGATTTCGTTGCAACTTCAGGTTATGAACAGCCCGTTTAGTCAGGAGCAGGCAGAGCTTCTTAACAAAATACTGCCATCATTAACTGAATCGCAGAAGGTTTGGCTTAGTGGATATTTAGCAGCTATTCAATCAGCACCAGCAACTACGATTTCAGAATCGGTTTCTGTAGCTCCATTAGTTGAGGCTTCTAAGCCGGTGTCGAAAGAAGTAACTATCCTTTTTGGTTCACAAACAGGAAATGCACAACGACTTGCTACAAAAGCAGGTAAAACACTTGAAAGCAATGGTTTTCAAGTAACAGTTTCATCCATGAGTGATTTTAAGCCAAATAATTTAAAGAAATTACAAAACCTATTAATAGTAGCAAGTACACATGGTGAGGGTGAACCACCAGATAATGCCTTATCTTTCCATGAGTACTTACACTCAAAGCGTGCTCCAAAGCTAGAGGAGCTCAATTATGCGGTTCTATCGTTAGGGGATAGCTCGTACGAATTCTTCTGTCAAACAGGAAAAGAATTTGATGAGCGCCTTAAGGAGTTAGGTGGAAAGCCATTAACTGAAAGAGTAGACTGTGATTTAGATTTTGATGAACCTGCTTCTGAATGGATTGAGAATGTATTATCGGCTCTAGGTCAGGCTGGAACTGCGGCAAGCCAAGCACAGGCGGCAGGTGCAGCGGTACAAGTTGCTTCAGAAGAATCTATTTATTCTAGAACCAATCCTTTTCGTGCTGAAGTCCTAGAAAACTTAAATTTAAATGGTCGTGGATCCAATAAAGAAACACGTCATCTTGAGTTATCGCTTGAAGGTTCAGGATTAACATATGAGCCAGGTGACAGTCTAGGAATATATCCAGAAAACGATCCGGAGCTTGTGGAGCAAATCCTTGCTGAAATGAACTGGAATGCAGATGAAAAAGTGACAGTTAATAAACAAGGAGAAGTAAAAACGCTAAAAGACGCGCTACTTACCAATTTTGAAATTACGGTATTAACGAAGCCGTTAATGGAACAGGCAGCCAAGCTTTCTGTCAATCAGGAATTACAGGAGCTAGTGAAACCGGAAAATGCAGATAAAGTAAGAGAGTATATTCAAGGACGCGATTTGCTTGACTTGCTTCGAGACTTTGGCCCTTGGACAGCTACTGCGCAGGAGATTGTTTCTATCTTAAGAAAGCTTCCTGCACGTTTATACTCGATTGCAAGTAGTGTTTCGGCAAACCCAGATGAAGTTCATTTGACGATTGGTGCAGTCAGATATGATTCACACGGACGTGAAAGAAAAGGTGTATGCTCGATTCTAACAGCAGAGCGCCTGCAAGCAGGAGATACGCTACCAATCTTTATCCAACATAATCCAAACTTTAAGTTACCTGAAAACCCTGAAACTCCAATTATCATGGTAGGACCAGGAACAGGTGTTGCACCATTCCGCTCATTTATGCAAGAGCGCGAAGAAGCGGGTGCTGAGGGCAAGTCATGGATGTTCTTCGGTGATCAGCACTTTGTAACAGATTTCTTATATCAAACCGAATGGCAAAAATGGTTGAAGGATGGCGTCCTAACAAAGATGGATGTTGCTTTTTCAAGAGATACGAATGAAAAGGTATATGTTCAGCACCGTATGCTTGAGCAAAGCAAGGAATTATTTGCTTGGCTTCAAGAGGGAGCAGCCGTATATATTTGTGGTGATGAGAAACATATGGCACATGACGTACATCAAACATTAATTACTATTATCGAAAAAGAAGGCAGCATGGGTCGTGAAGAAGCAGAAAGCTATTTAGCTTCCATGCAAAAAGAAAAGCGATACCAGCGTGACGTATATTGAGTTTGAGTGAAAGGAGTTTTTAGCATGGTGGAAGTGAAAGATATTTTAAAAGCGCCTGAAGGCCCTCCTAGTGATGTAGAGGGAATAAAAGACAGAAGCGATTACTTACGTGGAACGTTAAAAGAAGTAATGCTTGATCGAATGAGTGCAGGTATTCCAGAGGATGACAACCGATTAATGAAGCATCATGGAAGCTATTTACAGGATGACCGTGATGTGCGTGCAGAACGACAAAAGCAAAAGCTTGAACCAGCTTATCAGTTCATGCTTCGTGTTCGACTACCAGGCGGTGTAGCAACACCTGAACAGTGGTTGGTGATGGATGATCTTTCTGAAAAATACGGAAATGGTACATTGAAATTAACGACTCGCCAAACATTCCAAATCCATGGAATCTTAAAGTGGAATATGAAAAGTACCATCCAAGGTATTAATCAAGCTCTAATGGATACAATTGCCGCATGTGGAGATGTAAATAGAAATGTGATGAGTACTTCTAATCCACATCAGTCAGAAATACATGCAGAGGTGTATGAGTGGGGCAAGAAATTAAGTGATGATTTACTTCCTCGCACAAGAGCCTATCATGAAATTTGGCTGGATGAAGAAAGAGTGGCAGGAACACCTGATGTAGAAGTTGAGCCTATGTATGGCCCACTCTACTTGCCTCGTAAATTCAAAATCGGTATGGCTATTCCGCCTGAGAACGATGTGGATGTATTTTCACAAGATCTAGGGTATATTGCCATTGTAGAAGATGGAAAGCTTGTTGGATTTAACGTGGCAATTGGTGGCGGAATGGGTATGTCTCACGGTGATAAGACGACTTACCCACAGCTTGCAAAAGTGATCGGCTTCTGTAAGCCTGAGCAAGTATACGATGTGGCTGAAAAGGTTATTACCATCCAACGTGACTATGGAAACCGTTCCGTACGTAAGAATGCGCGATTTAAGTACACAGTGGATCGTTTAGGATTAGAAAATGTGAAGCATGAGCTAGAAAACCGACTGGGTTGGAAGCTAGAAGAAGCAAAGCCTTACTCATTTGATCATAATGGAGATCGTTATGGCTGGGTTAAAGGCTTAAAGGGGCAGTGGCACTTTACATTATTTGTTCAAGGTGGACGTATTGCAGACTTTGACGGGTATCCATTAAAAACAGGCTTACGTGAAATCGCAAAGGTTCATACAGGAGATTTCCGTTTGACTGCCAATCAAAACCTAATCATTGGTAGTGTGTCAGCTCAGAAAAAGAAAAAAATTACTGAGTTACTTGAAAAATACAATTTAACAGATGGAAAACATCACTCAGCGATTCGTCGTAGTTCAATCGCATGTGTAGCATTACCAACCTGTGGACTTGCCATGGCGGAAGCGGAGAGATATCTGCCAACTCTTATCGATAAGATTGAAGAAATCGTTGAAGAGAATGGGCTAAGAGATAAAGAAATTACGATTCGTATGACTGGATGTCCAAACGGATGTGCAAGGCATGCCTTAGGTGAAATTGGGTTTATCGGTAAAGCCCCTGGAAAATACAATATGTATTTAGGTGCTGCCTTTGATGGAAGCCGCTTAAGCAAGATGTACCGTGAAAATATCGGAGAAGAAGAAATCCTTCGAGAGCTTGGTTCCATTCTTCCTCGATATGCAAAGGAACGTAACGAAGGGGAACATTTTGGAGACTTTGTGATTCGTGCCGGCATTATTGAAGCAACAACGGATGGAACGAATTTTCACGCTTAATTTTTAAAAAGACCTTTATTCTATCGAGAGATAGAGTAAGGGTCTTTTTTGGTTTTTAAACATAGTGCAATTGTAACTGAGCAAAATAGAATTAGAAATATTTTGAATCTGTTATATTACCATAATTTATAATTTACAATTAACAAACAATTATGTAAAATGGCTAAGGTGTATTCGCTATTTTTCGACAATTATTTCAATTTTTATAGGAGGATATAATGGATTTATTTCGTAAGAAACAAGTAGGGAAATCAGTGTCTGAAAATTCCCTCAAAAGAGTATTAGGAGCATTTGACCTAACTCTACTCGGTGTTGGAGCCATAATCGGAACAGGAGTATTCGTTTTAACTGGAGTGGCAGCAGCTGAATATGCAGGGCCTGCACTTATCTTATCCTTTATTATTGCTGGACTAGCTTGTGCATTTGCAGCATTATGTTACTCAGAATTTGCTTCAATGATCCCTCAATCAGGTAGTGCCTATACATATGGATATGTTGCGTTTGGAGAACTGCTTGCATGGGTACTTGGTTGGGATTTAGTGTTGGAATATGGACTCGCTTCATCAGCGGTTGCAAGTGGTTGGTCAGGCTATTTTCAAAGTTTAATGGCAGGGTTCGGATGGCATTTACCTACTTTTCTAACAAGTGCGTTTGACCCATCAAAAGGAACAATTGTAGACCTACCAGCTGTTATTATCGTTTTATTAGTGACCCTTTTATTAACACGAGGCGTGAAGGAATCAGCAAAATTTAATGCCATCATGGTTGTGATTAAAGTTGCTGTGGTTCTCCTATTTATTGCTATTGGGGTATGGTATGTGGAACCAACCAATTGGCAACCATTTATGCCATTTGGAGCTTCAGGAGTCGTAGCGGGTGCAGCTGTCGTAGTATTTGCATATTTTGGATTTGACGCTGTTTCAACAGCAGCTGAAGAGGTAAAGAATCCTCAACGGAATCTTCCGATTGGGATTATTTCTGCTCTTGCTGTATGTACCGTTTTATATATTGCTGTTTCCTTAATCTTAACAGGAATTGTACCGTTCAACCTTTTAAACGTAAAGGATCCAGTAGCCTTTGCCCTACGATTTATCCAACAAGACTGGGCTGCAGGATTTATCTCGCTTGGAGCAATCGTAGGTATTACAACCGTCCTAATTGTTATGATGTTTGGACAAACACGTTTATTCTATGCAATTAGTCGAGATGGGTTGTTACCGAAAAAATTATCAACGGTTCACCCGAAATCTCAAGTGCCAATTACAAGCACATGGGTAACAGGAGGATTAGTAGCGATTTTTGCAGGATTCATTCCTTTAAACAAACTAGCTGAGTTAACAAGCATTGGAACATTGTTTGCCTTTGCAACGGTATCTCTTGGAGTCGCTGTACTTCGTAAAACACAGCCCGATTTACATCGTCCGTTCAAGACACCACTTGTTCCTATAATTCCTATCTTGGCAGTTGTGTTTTGTGTGTATTTAATGCTCCAGTTATCAGCATTTACTTGGAAGGGATTTTTGGTCTGGTTAGTACTCGGTTTAGCCATCTATATTGGTTATGGGTATAGAAATAGTAAATTAAACAACCCTGAACCATCCAATTCATAAAAGAAACAGTCGGTTCTGGATTGAACCGGCTTTTTTAGATTTATATATATCTAGGTACAAGAGGGTCAGCACTTATCGGTTGGGGGATTGGGCTAAGCACCCTAGTTGAGAAATAAACGGAGAATTTCCGCTTAATTAGTAAATACGATAAAAAATAGCTTAAATAAACGGAGAAATTCCACCTATAAACTCGAAAACGTGAAAATAGGGGGATTTTTCATGGCATACCCGGAAAATCTCCCCTTATTCACCCCCAAACGAGCCTTCAATCGGCATCTAACCGGAAAAACTCCGCTTATTTTTTGCCTGATTGAACCTGCTTTTTTAGTTTTATAAATAAAAATTGGTATATTGTTACATTTATGTATTTTGTTTATAATATCATTAAAGGCGTGGAAGAGGAAAAGTAAAATGTAGGGATTCTTTGCAGAGAGCTCCGGTTGCTGAAAAGGAGTAAGGATACGCATTTGAACAATGGCCTCGGAGCTGCGAACTGAACCTGCCATGGACAGAAGTAGGAGTTGTCGGGAGTTGACGCCCGTTATCAACGTCACGGTATATGAGTAGAGTTTTAGCTACTTTAGTACTTGCTGAGGCTAGCAGTGTAAGCTGTTGGTGAATTAAGGTGGTACCACGGGAGTAAAGCCCTGTCCTTATCTTTATTAAGATACGGACAGGGCTTTTTTTATTTTTTTAAAGGAGGAATCATGAATGAATGTATTTATTGGGGGTGCTTGGCCATATGCAAATGGTTCCCTGCATATTGGTCATATAGCAAGCTTACTGCCAGGTGATGTTCTGGCCAGATATTACCGTTTAAAAGGGGAAGAGGTTTTATATGTGTCTGGAAGTGACTGTAACGGGACACCTATCGCGATTCGTGCCATGCAAGATGGGGTGGATGTAAGTGAGATAGCTAACCGTTATCACCAAGAGTTTACTGAATGCTTTACAAAACTAGGATTCTCTTATGATTGTTATACACGTACAGATACTGCTCACCACGCTAGTGTGGTCCAAGACTTATTTTTAAAGCTTAATCATAATGGTCTCCTTTATACCAAAGAAAACGATCAAGTGTATTGTAATTCTTGTGATCAGTTTCTTCCTGACCGTTATGTAGAAGGAAATTGCCCGACCTGTGGAGAACATGCCCGTGGTGATCAATGTGATTATTGTTCTACGATACTAGATCCAGTTGAGCTTTATCATAAGACTTGTAAAATATGTGGTTCATCACCTGTCATTAAGAAAACGGAGCATTATTACTTAGCATTAAGTAAACTTCAACACCGAATAGAAGAACTCAAAAAGGATAGAGAAGGGGTATGGCGTGAAAATGCATTGCAATTAACCGAGAGGTACTTAAAGGAAGGACTGAAAGATCGTCCGGCGACTCGGGACCTGCCCATTGGTGTGTCGGTTCCAATAAAAGGATTTGAACAGAAGAAAATTTATGTGTGGATTGAAGCGGTATCAGGATATTACTCAGCAAGTCAGCAGTGGGCAATTGAGAAGGGAAGAGAGGTAGAAGGTTTCTGGAAGGAATCTGCCCGTAGCTACTATGTGCACGGAAAAGACAATATCCCTTTCCATTCTATCATTTGGCCCGCAATCCAAATGGGGGCAGGCTTGGAGGCCTATCCGAAGTATATCGTCTCAAATGAGTACGTCACATTAGAAAAAAAGAAGATCTCAACAAGCAAAAACTGGGCTATTTGGATCCCGGATCTATTGGAAAGGTATCATCCTGACTCCATACGCTACTTTCTAACCATCAATGCACCAGAAAACCGTGATACAGATTTCTCTTGGCGAGAGTTTATTTACAGTCATAACAGCGAACTGTTAGGGGCGTATGGGAATTTTGTAAACCGCACTTTAAAGTTCATCCAAAATCAATTATCAGGAGAGGTCCCTCAATCAGCAATTGATACAAGTATTCAAAAGCGTGTCGAAGTACTTTATCAGCAAGTAGGGGAAGCCATTGAAGCAGCAAGAGTAAAGCAAGCGTTAGAAGAGACTTTTGAGTGCATAAGATACGCAAACAAGTATTTTGATGAACAGCAACCATGGAGAGCGGAAGAAGAACAGCGGGATGCAACCATCGCCACATGTGTGTTTCTTATCCTAAATTTCGCCCAATTACTTCATCCCTTTCTTCCGAATTCTAGTGAGGAAGTTAGAAAAATGCTCCATCATTCCCAATTCTCCTGGAAAGTGATTACTAACTTGCCGTTGATTATTGAAAATGTTCACCCACTGTTTGAGCGAATTGATATAAGGGCGATTGCAGAAGAAGGAGAGAGACTTCGCTCACAGATTAAATGAAAGAAATAGTATCTTAAAAGTGGCACCTATAAAGGTGTCTCTTTTTATAGAAGAACAAGCATTATTGACAATTCAATTATGACAACATGATTCATGACAAAATGCATTTTAGTTTGAATTGAATAGGTATTGAAAACGCTTTATCATAAAATTAGAAACAAGGACAAAAGAACGATATTTCTGAAAGGGGAATTATACTATATGTCTAATCAAGTAGCGCAAAAGTCGGATGTGCGTGTAAAAATCCAACGCTTTGGTAGTCATTTAAGTGGCATGATTATGCCGAATATTGGTGCATTTATCGCATGGGGGATTATTACAGCTTTATTTATTCCAACAGGTTGGTACCCAAATGAGGATTTTGCCAAGTTAGTTGGACCGATGATTACGTATCTTCTTCCATTATTAATCGGTTACACGGGCGGTAAGATCGTCTATGATACTCGTGGAGGAGTAGTGGGTGCCACAGCAACAATGGGTGTGATCGTTGGAGCAGAGATTCCGATGTTCCTAGGTGCCATGATTATGGGGCCACTTGGAGGTTATCTAATCAAAAAGCTGGATGACGTGATTGTTCCAAAGATCAGACAAGGTTTTGAAATGTTGGTAAACAACTTTACAGCGGGTATTTTAGGTGGAGCGTTAACTTTAATCGCATTTAAAGTAATCGGACCAGTGGTAGAAGGTTTAAACAAAGTGTTAGCGTCAGGAGTAGAGGCTATCGTTGATGCAGGGCTTCTTCCATTAGCAAATATTCTAATTGAACCTGCTAAAATATTATTCTTAAACAATGCAATCAATCACGGGATTTTAAGCCCACTTGGTGTAGAGCAAGCAGCAGACGCTGGAAAATCGATTATGTTCCTGTTAGAATCAAACCCTGGACCTGGACTGGGTATTCTTTTAGCCATTATGTTATTCGGGAAAGGTTCAGCCAAAAGAACAGCTCCAGGTGCAGTGATTATACACTTCCTAGGGGGAATTCATGAGATTTACTTCCCATACATTTTAATGAAGCCTATGTTAATTCTTGCTGCAATAGCAGGGGGCGTGAGTGGAGTTTTCACATTATCCATTTTTAACGCAGGTCTTGTAGCCCCTCCATCACCAGGAAGTATCTTTGCTTTAATGGCAATGACACCAAAAGGTGGTCACTTAGGAGTACTGTTAGGAGTACTTGTTGCAGCAGCTGTATCATTCGCAGTAGCATCATTTATTCTTAAAGTTAGCAAAAACAATGAAGAAGAAGATTTAGAAGCAGCTACAGAAAAAATGCAAGAAATGAAAGGCAAGAAGAGTTCAGTGGCAGAAGCATTAGAAAGCAAAGTGGACTATAAAAAGGTAAATAAAATTATCTTTGCTTGTGATGCTGGAATGGGTTCTAGTGCAATGGGAGCTTCGATTTTACGAAACAAAGTAAAAAAGGCAGAAGTAGAAGGGGTAGAGGTAGCAAATACATCTATCAATAATCTTCCGGCAGATGCTGACATCGTTGTAACCCATAAAGATTTAACGGACCGTGCGAAAGCTAAGCTTCCAAATGCCCATCATGTGTCTGTAGAAAACTTCTTAAATAGCCCTAAATATGATGAAATTGTAAATAACTTAAAATAATGAACGAAAATGAACACCCCTAAATCAGTCTACGATTTAGGGGTGTTATTAGTTTGAACGAAATGGCAAGTTTGTCCCAGATAGAGCATATATATATAACTCCTGATAAAAGGAAATATGCTATTGGAGATGAAGTGGAACAATGGTTTTTTGGTTACTAATTGTCTTTTTGTTCGTATTACTTCTACCCTTAAAAGTAAAGATTGTAGAGAACAATATTGAATTATTTATTTTTATCATGGGTATGATTACGGCGATCTCTAGTGGAAGTTGGAGCAGAGAGTTATTCTTAAAAGCTGCGAGTGATCCGATTGGAATTACCATTGCTGTAATCCTTGCATCCTTGCTTTTAAAGTGGTTTCACCGCGGTATAGACAGATGTATCAATCGGTTGTTACGTGCATTATCCTTTAAATGGTGTGTAGCTTTAACAGTAATAACCTTAGGCTTAGTATCAAGTATAATAACAGCAATTATCGCTTCTCTTCTCTTAGTAGCGATCGTTACGTCTATGAGGTTAGATACAAAATCAACCGTCCGTTATGTAGTCCTTTCCTGTTTTAGTATTGGGTTAGGTGCAAGTTTAACCCCTGTAGGCGAACCTGTTGCTACTATAGCCATCAACAAATTAGGGGAGGATTTCTTCTATCTGATCAATTTATTAGGACCCATCATTATTCCTTTAATTACTTTATTGGGTATAGTGGCGGCGATACTAGTCAAAAAGCCAAAGCATGAACACCAATTTAGAGAGGCACATATTAGCAATGAAACGTATGAAGAGATTTTGTATAGAGGAATTAAAATTTACTTGTTTGTGATGGGCTTAACCTTACTAGGATCTGGGTTTAAACCCGTAATTGATCTCTATATCATTCACCTAAACACACCATTGCTGTACTGGATTAATACGGTTTCTGCTGTTTTAGACAATGCTACCCTCGCAGCGGCTGAAATGAGTCCTCAGATGGGAGATCAAAAGGTAATAGCGGTTCTATTAGGTTTACTGATTAGTGGAGGGATGTTAATTCCAGGGAATATTCCTAATATCATAGCTGCCAATAAACTGGGGATCACAAGTAAGGAATGGGCTAATGTGGGAGTGCCCATTGGATTAGTTATACTGGTTATTATTTTTGCTTTTTTATTCTAAAATGAAGCGGGGTCTAGAGTAATTCTAGCCCTTTTTTTGTGCATTTATTTAATTTTGTCAACAAATACTATGACGAATGTGTATTTATAATCGGTTGTTTACCGTTATTTGCAGGAGTATCATTAAATATGTAAATATTTTTATTTTAATCTTGTCAGTAAGTTGGACTCTTTAGGAGTTGATGGTCTTGTATATTACAGCGAGGGAAAGGAAAATTCTCGAGGTGATACTTCTTAGTGAAGAGGAAACGACCGTGAGTAGTATTGCCAAAATACTTAATGTGAGTTCTAGGACGGTACACCGTGACTTAAAAGGGGTAGAGGAAATACTAAAGTCCTACGATTTGTCCCTTTCAAAGCAATCTGGGGTAGGGATTCTCGTCAAAGGAAGTAGAGAAAACAAAGAGAAGCTCAAATTATTTCTCTTTAGTGCTTCTCATACCGAGTACACCCCTGATGAACGACAAACGATTATTCTCTCTAGTCTACTGGAGAGCTTAGAACCGGTCAAATTGGCTGTCTTAGCAAATGACCTAAATGTCACGATTGCAACAGTAAGTAATGATTTAAACAAAATTGAAGAAAAAATCGAACCATTCGGTTTATCTCTTATCCGCAAAAGAGGATATGGAGTAGAGTTATTTGGATTGGAAACGGCTAAGAGAAAAGTCATGAGCAGTCTGATTTTAGATCACCTGGATGAGTTTGAATTTATTTCTTTTATCCGGGAGAATATTCAAAAAAGATCCACTATGGATATGGACACAGCAACCGATCGTTTACTTGGGTTGGTTGACAAAAAGAAGCTTATTATCATTGAAAGTATTATTGATGATGTAAAAAAGGAATTGCCTTACCCGATTGCTGATAGTGCTTATATCGGTTTGGTTGTCCATCTAGCTCTGGCTACTGAAAGGATCCAACAAGGTGTGGAGCTCGTGTTGGATGATAGATTCCCTGATCAGCTTTTGACAACAAAAGAGTATAAGATTGCGGAAAAAATTGTATCAGGATTAGAAACGGCCTTTCAGATTTCTGTTTCTCAAGGGGAAGCAAGTTATATTACGATGCATCTTTTAGGAGCAAAGCTGAGGAATGAACAAGGAGATATTTTTGAAGAAACGGCTGTTCAAGTCGGATATAGCGCTCAAAAACTCATCCAGTATGTAGGGAAGAGGATGGGGTATCATTTTGAAAATAATATTGATCTTTACCAAGGCTTAATTGCTCATTTGCGTCCTGCCATCTATCGAATGAAGCAACATATGAAGATTAGTAATCCGTTGCTTAAGCGGATTATGGAGGATTATCAAGAATTATTTGGAATCATTCAAGATGGCGTTGAAATTGTTTTTCCAGACTTCTTTGTTCCAAAAGAGGAGATCGGCTTTCTTGTTATGCATTTTGCTTCTGCCATGCTAAAGGGAGAAGAAAATAAGGAAGTGAAGGGTCTAGTCGTATGTTCGAGTGGAATAGGAACATCAAAGATTCTTGCGACAAAAATTCAAAAAGAACTGCCATGGTTAAAAACAAAAAATGTTTCTCTATTTGATTTTGAGCAGATCAATCCTGAGGAATATTCGATCATTATTTCGACCGTCCCTTTAAAGGATGATCAAGGGCCGTATGTTCTTGTAAGCCCTATCCTTTCTCAGGCTGAGATTGAAAGAATAAAACAGTCGGTTCGAGTCGACCACCGTGATCAGCCGAAAAAGGATATAAACTTAAGCATAAAAAATGAAGCGGAAAAAGATTTTTTTAGCAGAATTCAACGGAACCATCGTTTTACATCAGCAGCCATTGACATTCTCTCTGGTTATTTTATTCAAAAACTGGGAGGAGATTGTTCGATTGAATCAGCCTTATTGGCCGCATGTGAAACACTACAAGAGCAAGGGATCATTAACGATGCTGTAAAAGTAGTTAAACACATAGTGGAAAGAGAAGCATTAGGCGGGCTTGGAATACCTGAAACCACCCTGTCGCTTTACCATACGAGAAGCACGGAGGTGACGAAACCCTCTTTCACTATGTATGAACTGGAAAAACCCGTGAATGTAAGTGCAATGGATGGATCAGAGATCTCAAATAAACGAATTCTCCTGATGCTTTCACCACAAGAATCAACCGAAGAGGCACTTGAGATATTAAGTCAAATCAGTGCTTCGATTATTCGAAATGATGAATCGATACATTTGTATGAGAATGGAGAAAAGGATGCCCTTTTTGATTTTCTATGTAACGAGATAAGAGACATTTTTGAAGCGAAAGATATTCATTAAGGAGTGGACAATATGACAGTACAAATTTTAACAGCTGAAAATATCCAATTAAATGTAGCATTATCAACAAAGGAGGAAGCGATAAAAAAGACGGGACAAATTCTTGTTGATAAAGGGTATGTTGAAGCGTCATATATCGAGAAAATGCTGGCTAGAGAAGAGTTAACTTCCACCTATATGGGGAATTTTGTTGCCATCCCTCACGGTACAGAAGACGCAAAGGATTTGGTTAAGCATTCTGGTATCTCCATCATTCAAGCTCCAGAGGGAGTTGATTTTGGAGGAGGGAATATAGTAAAGGTTCTCATTGGTATTGCTGGGAAGAATAACGAACACCTAGATATTTTATCAAACATTGCCATCGTTTGTTCGGAGGAAGAAAATATCGAGAAACTCGTTCAGGCTAAAACAGAAGAAGAAATTTTAAGTTTATTTGCTGAGGTGAACTAATATGTTTGCTCTACATTTTGGTGCGGGGAATATTGGTCGTGGTTTTATCGGGTTGTTATTACAACAATCAGGCTATGAGGTGTGCTTTGCCGATGTGAATGCAGAAATCGTTGACTTACTTAATGAGCGTAAAGAGTACAAAGTGGAATTAGCAAATAAGGAACAAACAGAGACAACCGTGACAAACATATCTGCGATTAACAGTGCAATAAATAGTGAGTTTGTTGAAGAGGCAATTGTTCAGGCAGATCTTATTACCACTGCAGTGGGTCCGAATATTTTAGCTATTATTGCACCGATGATTGCTAAAGGATTGAAAAAAAGAGCTGCTATTTCAACTAAACCGTTAAATATTATCGCGTGTGAAAATATGATTGGAGGGAGTGCATTTCTCAAAGAGAAGGTATACGAACATTTGACGGGGGAAGAAAGAAATAGCTTT
Organism: Robertmurraya beringensis; assembly: GCF_042433785.1. NCBI lineage: Bacteria > Bacillati > Bacillota > Bacilli > Caryophanales > Bacillaceae > Robertmurraya > Robertmurraya beringensis. Next base: position 33,318 of record NZ_JBHLUU010000010.1, read on the forward strand.
GATTCCCTATACGGATTTCCCAACTCTGCGGTGGACCGAATTGTTCCAAACCAATCAAATGACGACAAGCTCTTGGTGAAAGTTGAGCCGTTCTTCGAATGGGTCATTGAGCAAACGGCTTGGGTAGGAGAGAAGCCATCTATTAAGGGAGCAACACTGGTGGATGATTTGGCCCCATTTATCGAGAGAAAGTTGTTTACAGTTAATACAGGACATGCAGCCATTGCTTATGTGGGTTCCGTATACGGGTTTCATCCGATAGCAGAAGCGATACAAAATGAACAAGTTAATCAGATTGTTTCAGGAGCATTGCAAGAGTCAGGAAAAGTACTTGTTAAAAAGTATGGATTTTCCAATGAACAGCATCAAGCATATATTCAGAAAATTATTGGCCGTTTCAAAAATGAATATATTATTGATGATGTAAAAAGAGTGGGAAGATCTCCTCTCCGAAAGCTAGGCATTCACGACCGATTATTTGCTCCAGCAATAGAATATTTCAACGAGTTTCAGGAAGCACCAGTTAATCTATGTAAAGTCATTGCTGCTGCGTTATTATTTACATCAAATGATGATCAAGAAGCACTTGAGCTTCAAAAGAGTTTGAAGAACGATGGAGTTGTTGCAGTATTAACGAGGTTAACAAATTTAGACCCAAATCATTCCATTATCCAGACGGTTGTGGAGGAATATAAGCAATTCCAAAATCAGCTATCATAATTATTAGATAAAAGTGACAAGCTATTAAAGATATTCCTCCGAATATCAGCACGTATCCTGACCAATGAGGTGATTAGAGATGAGTTTTAGAGATCATTTGGATCAACATTCTCAACTTTTTTGTCACACGTGGACGAGACGAAAGCATGCTAGTAGTTCTCAAGTAAATGGAGAGACTAGAAAGTCGCAGGCAGAAATTATTCTGGCTAAGAATGCAAAGGCTCATCGCTGGTAAGGAATTGTTTGATGATATGAGGAAAAAGGAATAGTGGTTAGCGTTGCTAGCCAAAAAAGAGGGGACCGATTAGGTTCTCTCTTTTTCTATATAAAAAGAAAAATAACCCATCCCCGGGGAAAGGGATGGGTCGCTATTGATAATGGGAGATGGGGGAGTCTCTTAATGGAAAACACTTTTGTGTGTAACCGTTATACTCCTTTGAATGCTTCGCGATAAATGTCTGCTAATTCAGTTACTAGCGGTAATTTAGGGTTAGCCGTTGTACACTGATCTTCAAAGGCACGCTCAGCAAGGTAATCAACTTTTGCTTCAAATGCTTCTTTTGTTACTCCGTTAGCTTCAATACTCATAGGAATTTCTAGCTCTTTAGCCAGCTTGATAACGGCTTGGATTAAGCTTTCAACACCTTCTTCCGTTGTACGAGCAGGGAGACCTAATGTTCTTGCAATTTCAGCATAACGCTGGTCTGCAATAAAGTTCTCGTATTTAGGGAATGCAGCAAACTTTGTTGGTTTGGTTGCATTATAACGAATAACATGTGGCATTAAGATGGTGTTAGAACGTCCGTGAGCAATGTGGAATTCTGCACCAAGCTTATGTGCCAAGCTGTGGTTAATTCCAAGGAATGCGTTAGCAAATGCCATACCCGCAATCGTTGATGCATTATGCATTTTTTCACGTGCTACTGCGTCACTGCCATCGCGGAAAGCTCTTGGCAGGTATTCGAATACCAGTTGAATAGCTTTCATTGCTAATCCATCTGTATAGTCGTTAGCCATAATAGATACATAAGCTTCGAACGCGTGAGTTAATACGTCCATACCAGTATCAGCGGTAATGACCTTAGGAACCGTCATAACAAATTGTGGATCGATGATCGCTACATCTGGAGTTAACTCATAATCTGCTAATGGATACTTAATGTTGTTTACCTTGTCTGTGATAACAGAGAAAGATGTTACCTCAGAACCAGTTCCAGAAGTTGTTGGAATCGCAACAAACTGAGTTTTTTCACCTAACTTAGGATACTTAACAACACGCTTACGAATATCTAAGAATTTTTGTTTTAATCCAAAGAAGTCTGCATCTGGGTGTTCGTAGAATAACCACATACCTTTTGCAGCATCCATTGCAGAACCACCACCAAGTGCAATAATTACATCTGGTTGGAATGCTGCCATAGCTTCTGCACCAGCCATAACTGTGTCGATAGATGGATCTGGCTCAACGGCTGAAAATACTTCAACATGAACTAGATTTGGACGTTGACGAAGGTAACGAGTCACGATGTCAACATATCCTAGTTTTACCATTCCAGGGTCAGTAACGATAAATGCTCTTGAAACATTTGGCATTTTAGCTAGGTACTGAGTAGAATTTTTCTCGAAATAGATTTTAGGTGGAACCTTAAACCATTGCATATTATTATTCCTCTTCGCTAACTTTTTAATATTTACAAGATGGATCGCTCCTACGTTTTGAGATACAGAGTTTCCACCGAATGTACCGCAACCAAGTGTTAATGATGGCATAAATGCGTTATAGATGTCGCCAATTGCGCCTTGTGAAGAAGGAGCATTAACGATGATACGACCAGCCTTCATACGAAGTCCAAATTCCTTCATTACTTCTTCATTTGTTGAGTGAAGAACAGCTGAGTGACCAAGTCCACCGAATTCAAGCATTTCTTCAGCGCGTGTTAAACCTTCTTCCAAGCTGTTCACCTTGAAGCAAGCAAGAACTGGGCTTAGTTTTTCACGAGAAAGTGGAGATTCAGGTCCAACTGTCTTAAGTTCAGCAATAAGAATCTTTGTATCTTCAGGCACTTCTACTCCAGCAAGCTGTGCAATTTTAGCAGCAGGCATCCCTACGATCGTTGGGTTAACTGCACATGTATTTTCATTAATAACCAATGCCTCAACCTTTTTCTTTTCTGCATCGTTTAGGAAGTAGCACTTATTAGAAATTAGTTCTTTCTTCACTTCATTGTAGATTTCTTTATCAATAATAACCGCTTGTTCAGAAGCGCATATCATACCGTTGTCAAAAGTCTTAGATAGGATTAAGTCATTTACAGCACGCTTGATCTTTGCAGATTTTTCAATATAGCAAGGAACGTTACCGGCACCAACACCTAGAGCAGGCTTACCAGAGCTATAAGCTGATTTAACCATTCCAGGTCCACCCGTTGCTAAAATAAGTGAAATTCCAGGGTGCTTCATCAATGCTTGAGTAGCTGCTACAGATGGCTTTTCAACCCACTGAATACAGTTTTCAGGAGCACCAGCTTTAATCGCTGCATCGCGTACGACACGTGCGGCTTCACTGCTACATTTTTGTGCAGATGGATGGAAAGCAAAGATGATTGGGTTTCTTGTTTTGATAGCAATTAATGATTTGAACATTGTAGTTGATGTTGGATTTGTTACAGGTGTTACCCCAGCAACCACTCCAACTGGATCAGCGATTGTATAAACACCTTCATATTGGTTGTCATCGATAATTCCAACTGTTTTGTTATTTTTAATATTGTTGTAAACATATTCAGTTGCAAAAATATTTTTAATCATTTTATCTTCAAAAACTCCGCGGCCTGTTTCTTCTACCGCTAGTTTTGCTAAAGGCATATGTTGGTCAAGTCCAGCAAGAGCCATTTCCTTTACAATGCTATCAATCATTTCTTGTGTGAAACCTTGGAATTCCTTCAACGCTTTTTGACCTTTTGCAACTAACTCATCAATCATTTTTGCTACTTCTTGATTTTCAGTTAGCACTTTTTCTTCAACTGCCATGTTAAAGACCTCCGTTTAAACAATTTAGTTTGTGAAACATTTCACATTTGGTAGTAAAAAAATTTAACTTGATGTAGGGCAAGATGTATAGGTAAACGCCTAAATGGACGTTACGCGCAAACTGGATTTCTAGGGATCTTCTCGAAAGATATATCTGAAATATATTTAGAACAGCTCTTTACGATGACGACGTAGTTAACTGTCCAAATGAATGCAGGAAGGCTTTCATTTTCATTAAACATCATTGACTCGAATTCATCTCCGATAACTTCCTCAAAAACTTCTAGTGTGTAAGTCTCAGTGTCTGTAGAAAAGTTCTTCCATTCGCATACCATCATGTTTATCACCCCTAATGTTTTTCTTGAATTAAATATAACATACAAAAACAATAATAGTTTGTGAAATATTGAACAAAGTATGAACAATGATTTTATCTTTAAAACGATAAAAAATGACCGTAATTACAAGGATTATTAGTGAGAATGAAAAAAACACAATTATCATTTTGGAAACGCTTACAATATAAATGATATATTAATATAACTTTATTCGAATGAGGTTTTTGTTAAAAAAGAAAGTCAGCGACATTTGTCACTGACTTTCTCTTCTATTAATATTATTCTCCTAAGTAAGCAGTCAACATCCAAATATGTGTATCAAGTGACTCAATAAGTCCTGTTACCATATCGTTAGTAATGATGTCATGGTTTTCTTCAGCTAGATTAGCTAATGAAGAGAGTTCATCCTTAATTTGTTTGTAGTCTGCAACAAGAGCAGAAACCATTTCACTAGCTTTTGTTTCATTATTTGTCTCAATTAGAGTAGCTGTTTCTAAATATTCCTTCATAGTAGCTACTGGTTGTCCACCGATGGCTAATAATCGTTCTGCCAATTGATCAACTACTAAACCTGATTCATTATATAATTCCTCAAACTTGGCATGTAGGGTAAAGAATAAAGGACCTTTTACGTACCAATGGAAACGGTGAAGCTTCGTGTATAAAACATTCCAGTTTGCGATTTGTTGATTTAATTGAGCTTGTAATTCCATAATAAAATTCCTCCTCAGTTATCTTATAAATAAATTATAACATATATAATATTATAATCAATATTAAATTATAATAATTTTAAATAAAGGTTAAATAATCATCTAAAATAAAAAAAGTATAGAGAGATCAATCGACCTTTCTATACCTTCATTTAATAGTTAATTAGCCTCTAACTGTTTATTTAAGAAACTACGAAACATCCCTTTCTTATCGTTTGCTAACTGTATATATTCTCCTTTTTGTACAATTCTCCCTTTATCTAATACGATTACTTGATCAGCATTGTGGATAGTAGACAGGCGATGGGCAATGACAATGATGGTCATTTTTCCTTTCAGTCGTTCCAATGCCATTTGTATTTTTGATTCATTTTCAGTATCCAAGGAGCTAGTTGCTTCATCAAGAATTAGTATAGAAGGATTTCGTAATATAGCTCTGGCTAATACAATACGTTGTCTTTCTCCACCCGACAATCTTATTCCTCTATCACCGAGGGGGGTATCTAAGCCATTTGGAAGTTCTTTTACAAAATCTGCTGCAGCGGCAAATTCTAGTGCTGCCCACAAATGTTCCTCAGGTGCCGTTGGATTCATTAATAGAAGGTTTTGTCTAATACTTGCGTTAAAAAGGAAGGGGTCCTGTGGAACAAAGCTAATGGTTTTTCTTAAAGCGAGCACTGTATCATCTGTTAAAGAAACCCCGTCTATTAATAATTCACCAGTTTCCGGACGCTGTAATCCCATTAATATATCAACTAAAGTGCTTTTACCAGCCCCTGATTGTCCGACAATGGCGGTCATATGATTTGCTGGAATTTGTAGATTGATATTTTGAAGTGCATAGGACGTATTGTCTCCATTGTATTTAAAGCATACGTTTTTACATTCAATCATTCTATTCATATACAGGATCTCTTCATTATCATCTGATACTTCAATCAATTGTTTTGTTTCATTTTGTAAAGATAATAACACTTTAAATGCTGGAATTGTTAATGCTAATTGCTGTAAATTTGACTGTATGGTAACAAAACGGGGCCATAATCTAGAAAAGATAATAATGACAATTAATAATTTCTCTGGTTGAGTATAGAACAAATTAGCAGAAAAAAAGATAAAACAAGAAAGAATTAATGCGAAAGCGGTTTTGTAAGACAACTGAGAGCTAGTCTGTAACTCAACAAATCTCACTTGTTCATCAAGCATTTTTATATTTAGCGATTGTAACCACGTCATCCGCGATTTTTCAAGTCGGTTCGTTTTAATGTCTTTTAAACCATTTAGATGATCAGTTATACCTGCTAGATAGGCTCTTGAAATATCAGTTGATTCTTTCCCGAGATTTTTTGCTTGACGGACAAATTTCCATGAAAAAAATGCAAGACCTAACCCACAAACTAGAACAAGGCTCGCTATTTGAGGAGAGAGCCAAAAAGCAATTCCAATTTGAATCAATGTAAATATAAAGTTTGTAATAAACTGCATAAACATTTTAATTCCAGTACTAACTCGATTGATATCTTTTGTTAAAGAATTTATTAAATTGGATTTTCTCGTCCTTATAATAAATTCCCACTTAACATGTAATAAACTCTGATAGATTTCTTCTTTCAGGTGATTGATAAAGCCCTGATGAATCTTAATGTCACGAATGGATAGGTTTCTCTGTATGAGGTTTTGTCCAAATACCAATATAACGTAAAATCCTAGTATAAACGGTAAACCAATCCCAGTAGGAAGATCCTTCAACAAATCTGAAAACATCCACATCCAAGAAGCCTCATTAGCTGAGTTAATAATTCCACTTATGCTTAGGATCGGAATCAATAATAGAATAGCTACTCCATCAAGAAAACTCACTACTACCATTCCAAGGAAATTGATATACATAATGTTTCCGGTGTATTGATACAATTGTTTAAAATAATACATGAATTCTTTCACTTAAGATCCTCCGTTAGTTTTCCTTTAATAAATACCAGTAAGGTAGGAAAAGTTTTAATGGTTAAATGGAGAGGGGCTATTGAGGGGAATTTTCTGAAGGTAATAAAAAGAAGGTTATACAGAGTCTTTCAATTTTTATTAAGAGTGTTTGATCTTCACCATGTAGTTGGATTATAAGGGACTTTATTAGCCCTTATAATCCCAAATAACATAGTTTTTTAATTTCCGTTTCTACCGTTGCCGTTGCCGTTGCCATTGCCGTTGCCGTTGCCATTGCCGTTGCCGTTGCCATTGCCGTTGCCATTGCCGTTGCCATTGCCGTTGCCATTGTCATTGCCATTGCCGTTGTCATCAACATCGCCGTGTCGATCGCTATTATCATTGTTGTCATTTTCATTGCCATTACCATTTGTATCACTGCCACCAACAATATTAACGTCACTTGAACTTACAAAATTCTCTCCACTAATTTTTCCACTGAGATAACCAATTTTATCTTCAGGATCTAAGTTAGTTTGTTGGAATGGAAAGTGATAGACTCTATCAGCATATCCGTCCCCATTAATATCCTTTAATTCACCAAAATGAGAAGGTGCTGCTCCATCGGTTGATGTATCTCCAAACCGAACAGTACTATTATCAATTTTTGAGACATCAAAGTTTGCTGAACCAAATACTGCTACTGGAATTTTTCCGTTTGAATTTGCCCCATAGCTGCTTGGATCACTACCAGGTTTAATATCAATTATTGGATAGTTAGATTCACCTGGATCTGTTGGTTCTGGTTCATCGGTGGGGCCGCTTATTAAAGTCTCAAATTTAATCGCTTGATGACTAATTACCTTCGGACTCGTATACATTTTTTTAGTCATATTATATACACCTCTTCATTTATGTAATAAATAGTTCTTAAAAAAGAACAGAAAGACATCGATTGATACTATTCTTCAGTTGTAATTGCTATCCATCCTATTATACTACCAGAAACGTTCGTTTTAAAGAAAATAATTTCGACAAAATACTAGAAAATTGCTTAATAACCCGTTCCTTTCAAAGAACGGGTTATTAGTATTAGGATTCCTGATCATTGCTTTCCTTCAGATCCAAACATATAGTTTTTTTTATGATAATGAATACTGAAAATTAATCCCATCGCAAACATATTCCCCATGAGAGAGCTTCCACCATAACTGACGAAAGGAAGGGGGATTCCCGTAATGGGGAGAACTTGAATGGTCATTCCAACATTTTGAAAAACGTGGAAGGTAATCATTGAAATGACTCCTGCGCAAATATAGGTGTTAAAGGGATCATTTGCATCTAAGGCAGTCTTTGTTAAATGATAGATTAGTATAAAGAAAAGACCAATAACGATGCTTGCTCCTACAAATCCATATTCCTCACCGATCACACTGAAAATAAAGTCGGTATGACTTTCGGGTATGTAAACCTGTCTTTCCCCAAAACCCTTACCAGTTAATAGCCCGGAACCGATAGCCCTTAAGGAATTATAAAGATGATATCCTGCTCCTGCTTGGTGGTTGTCGGGGTCAATCCAGGAGTAGATTCTATTAAACTGGTATGTTTGAACGTTTAGGTATTTTACTAGTACTTCTGGAGCCCAAACAACGTAGTATATAATGGTTGCTCCAAGTAGTGAGCCAAGTCCATAAATGGCCAGAATAATCTTCCATGTAATTCCTGATACGAAAATAAGTCCGGTGAATATTGCTACAATAACAAGACTTGTTCCTAAATCAGGTTGTTTCATGATTAATGCTAATGGAAGAGCTGTAGATAAGTTCATTTTAGTGAAAAGCCAAACGTCCGTTTTAAAAGTTTTCTTTATGTATTTTTCATGATGAGAGGTTATGACCTTACTAAGGGAAAGTATGAGAAAGGCTTTCATAAATTCCGAAGGCTGTATCGTACCAAAACCCGGAATTTGAAACCAGCTATGTGCTCCATTTCTTTCGGGTGCAATGCTTTCAGGTGCGATAATAAGAGCAAAAAGCAGGAATATGCCGAACCCGTATAGATACCAGGAAAGCTTTTTATATTGATCGCTATCAAAAAACATAACGACTGCAACAATGATAATTCCTACCACATACCAAAAGATTTGCCTTATAAAATAGTTCTCATTGTACTGTCCTGTTGTTTGAGCACTATAGATAGATAAGCAGCTTACTAGAAACAATAAAAACAAAATAAGACTTAAGGTCCAATCAAACTTTTCTGATGGTTTTTTAACAACTTCCATTCTTCTGCACCTAATTCCCTGTTCTATTTACAATTTTATCCTATCAAACAAAAATTCCTCATTCAATATATGTAGAAAATATATTAATCATTCATAGCTTCGTTGTCATATAAAAAGACGAACAAGACTAGGGTTTAGTTTCAGTTTGGGAGAAATTAAGTGCTCTTTGAACTGGTTCCTTTTTCCTTATTCTTCATTCTTTTCTTTATCAATTTGGTAATCGGAGTTCCGTTCATGATCATCCAGATAAAGACGGGGGCAAGAAGATTTAATATCATAATGATGACAACGAATGTCCAAATCGCCCATTCAGCATTAAAGATATAACGATAGACCCAAGTGCTATAAAACTCCATAAAAAAATCCGCCTTTCTCATTTCCTAGTTGGCTACATGTTTACCAAACCCTTTAGGAAATAAACTAAATTCTGACTAGAATCTGTTTTTGTTGGAAAAATAAAGAAAGGGTTATGAACGTGGAAATAATTATTTTAGGAGTTTTCAATTTATGACTGCAGTGGAAGAGAAGGATCATTTTTTTAGAGATTTGCAAGATAATGAGAATTTGATGACTGAGATCTTGGGAAGCAGTGTGGATCTAGTCAAACGACGGATTACCTTTCATGAGCATAAAAATGTTCAAGCGATTTGTTATTACACGGATGGATTGGTTGATGTCATACAAATAGAACTGTTTATTAGTGACCTACTTTATAAAGGAAATTGGTTACTGCAACATACAACATTACCAACGGGTCCTCCATTAACCTTGCTGAAGGAACATATGCTTACAAATGCCTCTTTTCAGGTCGTCAAAGAGGTTAGTCAAGCGGTGGATGGAATTTTATCCGGAGTCGCAGTCCTCATTCTTGATGGAAGCGATGAAGTGTTCGTAATACAAACAAAAGGCTGGGAAAAAAGAGGTGTAGATGAACCGCAGACTGAGCAAGTGGTTCGTGGGCCAAGAGATGGTTTTACAGAGAGTATTCGAACCAATACGGCACTTGTACGACGTAGAATTAGAGATCCCAAGCTTCGAATTGAGCAAATGAATATCGGGAAGCGCTCAAAGACAGATGTCAATATTGCCTATATAGAAGACATCGTGAAGGAAGGTTTGGTTGAGGAGGTAAAGAAAAGGTTACGGGATATAAAAATCGATGCCATTTTAGAAAGCGGATATATCGAAGAATTAATTGAAGATGCCCCTCGATCTCCATTTACTACCGTACAAAGTACAGAAAGACCGGATAAAGTAGCATCGTCGATACTTGAAGGAAGAGTGGCTATTTTTGTTGACAATACCCCTTTTGTATTGGTAGTCCCCAGTTTCTTTTGGCAGTTTTTACAGGCAAGTGATGACTATTATTCAAGATTTATGACGGGTAGTTTTTTTTCGTGCGATACGATATTTGGCCTTTGTACTGAGCTTAACTCTTACCTCTATTTATGTGATGCTCGTAAGCTTTCATCAAGAAATGATTCCTACCCAATTGATCCTAACGATTGCCTCCGGACGCGAGGTTGTTCCTTTTCCGGTTTTACTAGAAGCGTTATTGATGGAAATCTCCTTTGAATTGATGAGGGAAGCAGGGCTTCGGATGCCTAAGCCTGTTGGTCAAGCTGTTAGTATTGTGGGATCACTTGTCATTGGTCAAGCCGCTGTTCAAGCTGGGATCGTGTCTCCGTTTATGGTGATTATCGTTGCCTTAACGGGTATTGCGTCGTTTGCCATTCCAATTATGCGGCATCATTCTCGATTCGTCTCATTCGTTTTCCTTTGCTAATAGCAGCTGGGACACTTGGATTGCTTGGTTTTTCTGCGATGTTTACCTTATTAGTGATTCATGCTCTTACTCTTCGCTCCTTTGGGGAGTCCTACTTAGCACCGGCCACGCCTTTCCAACCGAATGATCAGAAGGATTCGATTATTCGCTTTCCTTGGTGGAAAATGCAGACGAGGCCAGTTGGGGTTACTGGGGATGAGAAGCGTGTAGGAGATCATCAATTTCCAGAACCACCTAATACAGATCCTTATTCTAAAGAAGGAGGTAAGGGTAAAGAAGAAGAACAAAAAGATGGATCACGGAGGAAGAAAGCCCGTCGTATCATCAAGCTTAAGGGGGAGGATGAAGAATGAAAAGACACTTAAAGTGGTCTCTTTTATTAATACTAATTCTCCTATTATCGGGCTGTGCAGGGAAGAGAGAGCTAAATGACCTAGCCTTGGTGATGGCTGTAGGTATCGATAAAGGCGAGGGAGAGAACGCCTTTAAAGTGACGGCACAGATAGCCAGACCAGCAGATGCTAGGGGACAGACTGGTGCTCCTTCTGGGCAGACAGGAGAGCCTATTCTCACCATTGTGGGACAAGGTGAGTCTTTGTTTGATGCGATTCGTGATTTGTCTTCCTTTACCACAAGAAATGTTTTTTGGGCCCACAATCAAGTCATTGTTATCAATGAGGATTTGGCCAAGGAAGGAATTGCACAGGTGATTGATTTTTTTACTAGAAACTCAGAGCTTCGGATGAGAACTTGGGTTGTTATTACACCAGAAAAGGCTAGCACCTTAGTATCCACCGTTACGGGGTTGGAGCTCATACCGGGGGAGGCATTAAATAAACTTTTTTGATATGGGGAAATTTCTAATGTCGCTCCAAATTCACAAATCATGGATGTTCAGGCGGCCTACTTAAGTCAAAGCTCACAACCGATCATCGCTAGAGTTTCCTTAAAGGAAGTGATGGTCTCTAACAAAAAACCAGAAAAGGGACCTACGATCAAACAAGTGGATTTGGCCGGTGCCGGAGTCTTTCAGGAAGATCGTTTGGTTGGAGTGTTAAAACCAGAAGAAACAAGGGCATTAATGCTTTTTACAGAAAGATTAAAGTCTGGTGTTGTTACCACCCCATGTAAAAGTAAACCTGAACGAACCGTAAGTGTTGAGCTTAGGGATCAGATGTTTCAGGTGACTCCTCATTTTAAAGGTAGCCAAATAAGTTTTACTGCTGAGTATGATGCTTTTGCTATGGTGGTTGAAGCGGGTTGTCCATTTTCTATCGATGATCAAGAGCAAGTAACAAAATTAGAACAAGCGGTTGAGAAAAAACTGAAAAAGGAAATTGATACGACTATCAATAAAGTGCAAAAGGAGTATAAAACAGATGTCTTCGAGCTCGGGAAAGTGTTTCACAATGAGTATCCTGGGTACTGGAAGCAAATTGCGGATGATTGGGAGGAAGTATTCCCAACGGTAGATATCAAAGTCTCTGTAAATGTGGAGGTAAAGGATTCCGTCTTATTATGGGAGGAAACGAACTCCGGTAAAAAGGAGAATAGTGCAAACTAATGAAGGTACAAATCTCAAATGGTATGTTTATGGCATTAATTATCAATATGATCTATGCAAAGGCAATTGGTGTGACGCAAGGATCGATGGCTAGAGAAGTAGGTGGGGATATATGGATTTCAACCCTGATTGCCACCATCCAAGGTGGAGTGATTATGTTCTTGGTTATCTTAGTCATCCGTCGAATGCTTGAGGGTGACTTAATTGACCAAGCGGCGAGGTTACTTGGCAAATGGTTTGGGAAATTTGTTGCGCTGATCACCTTTTTATTTTTCCTAGCTGCTTACGGGCCAGTTATGTCAACCTTTGTTTTTCACTTAAAGGATTATTTCCTGCCAGAGGCACCAATCCTATTGTTTATCATTGCAGCTTCTTTATTAGGTACATATGCTATTTACTTTGGAGTAGAGGTTATAGCTAGGATGGCTTTAATCGGTGTGTTTTCGATTATTGCTTTAAATATTTTGCTCATGTTTGGCTCATTATCAGAATTCGATATTAGGGAATTACGTCCCACTTTTCAAATGGGCTTTTTGAGGACCGTTTGGGCAAGTAGACATCATAATACGGACTGGGCTATGGCTACAATTATGGCGGGAATTATTTTACCAATGGTGGCCGATAAGAAAACTTGGGGGAAAATGGGGTTTGCTGGAATTGGGTACGGAATGGTATTCATTATCATGTGGCCGATTCTAGAGGCAGGCGTTCTTTCTCCTGAGACAGCTGCGCAGTAAATTGTTTCTTGTATGCAGATGGCTAGAAGTGCACAAATTGGTTATTTTGTTCATCGCTATGAAATGATTATGATTGCTTTCTTTGCGTTATCCATCCTTACTCAGATTATGATGAGCTTGTTATGTGCTTCGGTTGCTATGCAAAAGATGCTTGGTCTAAAGGATTATCGGAAAGTCATTATTCCTACTGCTATCATTCTCAGCTCATTTGGTTATTGGATTAACTTTGATAAAAATCGTGCGGTTGATTTTTTAGAGGGCTGGTGGGTGTATATTAGCATAGGGGTTGCTGTAGGCTTACCTTTTTTAATTCTTGTAATGGGCTTTCTTTTTAAAAAGAAGCTGAAAAAGGAAATCGTAGCGGAAGAGGTAAAATAAAAAGCACGAAGCGCTCTATGACTTCGTGCCTCTTTACTGTATATGGTGTAAGAAAAGTGTAGCAATCCCAAAATAGGTTAAGAGTGAAAAAATATCATTTAGTGTTGTAATAAGTGGTCCAGAAGCAATGGCTGGATCAATTTGTAGTCGATAAAGGATCAATGGAATCACTGTTCCTGCTAAGGTACCGATAATAAGGGTAAGAAGCAAGGACATACCAACAACAAGGCCAATCATTAAATTGCCCTGCCATATAAAGGCGATAAGCGAAATAAGGATGCCACAGGTAATTCCAATAATGACACCAACGCCTAGTTCCCTCAGGACGAGTTTTGTGATGACGCGTTTGTTAATGTCGTTAGAGACAAGTCCACGAACGACCACAGCTAAAGATTGTGTACCGGTATTTCCAGTCATTCCGGATATCATAGGAATGAAGAAGGCGAGTGCGACAATTTCTTTAAGTGTTTCTTGATACGTACTTATGATGCTTCCAGATAAAATGCCGATTAGTAATAGAAGGATGAGCCATGGGAGTCTTCTATACGCAGCCACATAGGCCCTAGTTTCAAAATCAATGGATTTACCTGAAGCGGAAAGTTTTTCGATATCTTCGTTCGCTTCTTGAATGACAACATCAATAATATCATCTACGGTAATAATACCCATAAGTACATTTTCTTCGTTTACAGCAGGGATGGCCATAAAGTCATAACGTTGAATAAGCATGGCCACTTCTTCTTGGTCTGTATCGACGGAAACAGAGATGACCCGTTCGTACATAATATTGCGAACAACTGCATCAGCTTCTGCCATTAAAATATCACGGTAGGAAACAACGCCAACTAATTTACGGTATTGGTCGATTACGTACAGATAATTAATGGTTTCCGCGTAGTCGGTAAATGATTTGAGCTTGGTTACCGCTTCCTTGACGGTATAGTAATCTCTTATCCATACAAAGCGGTTCGTCATCAATCGCCCAGCAGTTTCAGGAGGATAATTCATGATATCTTGAACGGCCTTGGATTCTTCTTTTTTCATTCCAGATAAGAGTTGGGTTATTTTTTCAGGTGACAGGTCATCAAGCAATGAGGCGAGGTCATCGTTATCCATTTCATCGAGGACTTCCCCTGAACGTTCAATACCTAGTCGATTTAGAACATCGAGCTGTTCGGTTTTGCTTAATTCCTCGATGAGGTCTGCAAGCATGTCTATATTTAGGTACAATAAAAATCTCTTTTTGTGTTTTTCGGGCAACTCCCCATATATTCTTGCGACATCATAAGGCTGAAGCTCATCCAATATCGCGTCAAATTCTTTTCGTTTGGATTCTTTTAACGCTTTAATAATGTATAAAGTAATTTGATTGTCTGGCATATTTGTAATCATACGTATCACCTCTTTGGTGGGGGAAGTTCATTTTACCAACATGCTAATTATAGAGAAAAACAAGTTATTTTAAAATGGATGTTTAATAAAAGTTTGTGAATTGTAAAGATTGTGCTTGAATTATATAGTGCTTATACAATAGTATAGTTTTATTTAGAAGAACAGTGCGGGAAATTAATCGAAACTTTTTTATACGTTCATTCGTCATAAGTAAGGGAGATATTACTATTATTGTGGAGGTTTACTAGGTGAAAAAAAGCAATCAGGAGAAACGCGATCTTCTCTACATATTCCTTAATGAAGGTGAACAATATGTTCTGACACACGGGATTGAATTTAAAGAGTTTGCTCGGTCTCTTTCCGATTCTTTGAATCATCTTTTGTTGATTAAACATGCTTACGAATCGGGAGAGTTTAATCGTCACACATTACTAGAATACGTCCCTAAAGAGAAATTGCATCGGCTTATGGGTGACGATGTACATGGGTATGGAGATTTTTGCTGGGTGGATTTCGAGGAGCTTGAAGGAGTAAATGCCTTATCAGGCGAGGAGATTGCCGAGTTACTTTATATGGGGCATATGAAGGAGCAACTAAAGCAGCCATTTAACCGACATCTGAGAAATAGATATGGTTATTTTGCTCACGATGATGGATGGTGGAATAAGGTTTATTACCGGACATTAACCGATTTTTATCGGCTTCTATCTGATCTCGTGCCTGAGAAGTTAAATGAGTTCAAACCAGAAAAGGGAATTTTGGGGTTGAAAAAAAGGAGGGAGTACCCTCCGATGGATATCGATATATCTCTTTCGTTAAAACCATTGATGAAAGAGGGAATCTTATTATCTTTTAAAGATGCGGTACAAAGTAGAACGAAGATTGAAGTACCTATTTGGGTCATTGGCGACTACATGAATATGGATGATATGTTCGAGGAGTACGAAAAACTGTCTAAAACCAAATTCGACGCAACCCTCACATTCGACAAAAAAACAAAGCAATGGCAGTAAAAACGGTGTCAGACACCCTTCGTGGACAAATTGGGTTGATTTGTCCGCGTGGGGTGGACACTCGTGGTTTTATTATGATTGATAGTATGTAACTAGTTCTTTAAACTGGGATAGCATGCGCTGTGTCTCTTTCTCCTCAATATTGCTAATAGGAGAGATTTGAACCCAGTTATTATTTTTCAGATACGCACTTTCGTAGTGTAGTAAATAGCCATTCATCTCCATATCCTCTCCGATAAAGGTTGAGGGTATTTTTGATGGAAATGGAATCGTCATAATGGCCGGACAGGAATGCTCTAACTTAGATAGAACAGGAATGCCATGAGATTCGAGAAACTCGCGAATGTATAAATATTGACGAACAATTCTTTCGAAAGGTTGGTCCTCTTCATAGATTTCAAGTGCTTGGTGAAGAGCGGAAATAAGATTAGATGAATGGGTAAAGGGGACTCCGTCGTTCTCAATATACCCTCCGAGATCCAGATAGCTTGGAATTGTTTCATCTTTTTTTATGTAATGCTGGTGAAACACAATGGAAAGACCTGAATACGAGCCTAGTGCTTTCCCACTAACTCCTGAGGCAAGATAGATATTTGAGAGATTCACAGGGCTAGCTCCTATGGAACTAATAGCATCAAGGCAGATTTTTATATCTTTTTCCGTGCATGCCTCCCTCATATCAGCCAGAGAGTTGAGAACTCCAGTCGATGTTTCGCAATGGGTAAACCAGATCCACTCAGGGTTATGCTTTTGGATAACCTCCTTTATTTCTTTCAAAGTAAATGATGTTCCCCACGGTATTTCATAACTTTCAAAAGATAAGCCAGCACGGATGGCGTGACCTTGCAGTCGCTTTCCAAACTCCCCGTTAATAAAAATGACTCCATTCGAAAGTTTTTTCAACTGCATGGCGATGACTTCATTCGCAAGCGTTCCAGATCCAAGAAGAAGCTGGCAATTGGCAGCTTTGGTTAACCTCAAAAGCTTTTCCTTTACAGAATTAAATAATGTTAGAAAGGCTTTAGAGCGATGAGAGATGGGTGGACTCATAAGCGCTTTGGTCACATCATCTGCTACCATAATGGGTCCGGGTATAAACCGTCTAGAAGAAATCCCTATGCGTGAAGAGACTTGTTTTTCAAAGGTGTCTCTAGTGATATACATCGGATGAAATTGTGCCTCTTCTGTTCCAACTGGATCATGAAACACGGTGAAGCCGAGTTGTGTGTACAGCTTTGTTTGTCTGGTCGTTCCTGAGATAACGGCTGCGTCGTACCCTTGCTTGATACAGTAGTTGGCTAATAATTGGGAAAGGCCTAGAAACACTCTTCCGTTCCGATTTTTTGCATCAACTGCGAGGAGGCGGATTTCGCATAAAAGATGAGCTTGAAAGGGAAGATGATCTTCTACTGGACCAATTTTTTTATCAATGGAAAAAGGTCGCTTGTCTCGAACCGCAATCATTCCAATGAGCTGTTTGTTTTTTAAGCAAATGAGGTACGTATTTTCTGCATGAAAAGGGTCAACTCTTCTTTCTGTATCAGACTTTGGATGCTGTGGGATCTCTTCGACAAAGGTACGATAATTTAGCTTATGAATTTGCTCCATTTCTTCTTCGCTTCTTGCAATTTTAAAAAGCAAGCCCATTTGGTTTCCCCCTAGTCTTTTTCTTTTATATTTGTTCGATGAGCAAAAAGAATCGTAATTATGGTGAGTGCAATTATGCCGACGCCGGTGTATGTATAAGACTCAATAAAGAAATAGATTGGAAGAATGCATAGGCTTAGCAGACCAGAAATCGTAAAGCTGCGAAAAAAGGGATAGGTGATGGCGAAGCTAACGAGTATGACCACGATTACGGTCGGTTCAAAAGCAATGATTCCTCCGAGAAAGCTAGAGATTCCTTTTCCGCCCTGAAAGGAAAGGGTGATGGGCCAAATATGTCCTACAAGGACAAATAGAAACCCCGCTAATTGAATCTCCTCTGAAAAGCCTAACATTCTGCCAAGAAAGATAGCTGCTGCTCCTTTAGACGCATCTCCTAAAAAGGTAGCGAGAAAGGCCGTCTTATTTAAACTTCGCCCGATATTACGAGCACCCACGTTTCCACTGCCGACCTTCCGAATATCCATCTTCCCAAACAGTCTTCCAATAATGTATCCAAACATGATGCATCCAATGAAGTAGGATAAGAAGAAATAAACCACTACTACCATAGACATGACCTCCGCGCTATGTTGTATATATTCCATATTATGCTAAGGAAAACCTCTTCACAATAAGAAGTTACTGTCCGCCCCAGAAGGACAAAGCCGCAAAAAGTGTCCACGAGTGGTGTCAGACACCCTCCGTGGACATTTTGGCCATTTTTGTCCACGAAGGGTGTCTGACACCTTTTTGTTAAAAAGGGTTGCGTTTTTGGGGTTTGGTTGGTGTATAATCAGACGTAGCAGAAAATTTCATAATTCGACTAGTAGTAGGTGTCTTCATTATTGAAGACTTAAAAAGGAAGTTGGTGAAATTCCAACGCGGTCCCGCCACTGTAAATGGGAGCAAGCTGCAAGTATACCACTGTACATTATATGTATGGGAAGGTGTAGCAAGCAATGACCATAAGCCAGGAAACTCGCCTATTGCTATACACCGAATTTCCTACGAGGATAGGAGTGGTGTGGCAGACCCTTACCTATTATTTTATTTCTAATCAGTGTAAAACGTCTATCATACCAACATCTTCCTGCCTTTGTAGGAAGATGTTTTTTATTTTTTACATTATACAGGGGGAAAGAACATGCGCCAAAAGTTTTACGCACTATTTGCATTACTCGTACTATCACTAGGGATTCTTGCTGGTTGTGGGAGCACAACGGAAAACACAGAAGAAAACCAAAACACAGAAGGCCAAACGGAACAAACGGAAAAAGCGGCCTTTCCAGTTACGATCAAAGATGCATTAGATAATGAAGTTGTAATAGAGGAAGAACCAGCATCAATCATTTCTCTAATTCCTAGTAACACGGAAATTATTTACGAATTGGGATTAGGAGATAAAGTTGTCGGGTTAACAACAAATGATACGTACCCAGAAGAAACAGCAGAGGTTGAAAAAGTAGGAGATTTCAATGTAGATATTGAAAAAGTTATTGCACTTAATCCAGATTTAGTGTTAGCACACGAATCTTCAGCAGCCTCTTCTGAAGCTGGTTTTCAGCAAATGAGGGATGCAGGTATCAAGGTGTTCATCGTAAATGATGCCGTTAATTTTGTAGATGTCTACGATACAATTGGTATAATCGGTCAACTGACAGGAACAACAGAAGAAGCAGAAGCGTTAACTGCTGACATGAAAGCTAAAATTGAAGAAATTAAAGAAAAAGCAGCTACAGTGACAGAAAAGAAAAAGGTATATATTGAAATATCTCCAGCTCCAGATATCTATTCAGTTGGTAAAAACACATTCATGGATGTCATGCTACAAACCATAAATGCAGAAAATGCTACGGGAGATCTTGAGGGCTGGCCAAGCATTGACCAAGAATCTATCCTTGAACGTAATCCCGATGTCATTATTGCTACTTATAATTACATTGAAGACCCTGTAGGTCAGCTAATGGCAAGAGAAGGTTGGGCGGATGTAAGTGCGATCAAAAATAAGCAGGTGGTTGATGTTAATCCAGATCTTGTTAACAGACCAGGTCCAAGGGTCGTTGAAGGGGTAGAGGAACTTGCAAAAGCCGTATATCCGGAAGTATTTAATAACTAATCGACTAGCAGCCTACACCATGGGAGCCTCGTTTCTCCTGTTGGCTATTGTATTAGGTATTTCACTAGGAACCGTGAAAGTTCCGATCTTAAGTACGATTCAAATTTTACTTGCACAACTGTTTCCATTTGTTTCACTAGATGGAGTTGACCAAATGCATGTAAACATTGTATCGAATATCCGTCTGCCAAGAGTTATCTTAGCAGGACTTGTTGGAGCAGCTCTAGCGATTGCTGGAGCTGCCTTTCAAGGTTTACTCAGAAATCCACTGGCAGACCCCTATACATTAGGCGTATCCTCAGGTGCTTCGGTTGGAGCAGTTGTTACCTTGTTTTTTCAACTGTCACTTCCAGTCATTGGGGCATTCACCCTTCCTGTTCTCAGTATTTTGTTCTCTTTTATCACTATTTTCCTCGTATTAGGTTTTGCACAAAAAATAGAGCGATCGATGCGAGTGGAGACGATTATCTTAACAGGAATCATTTTTAGCTCCTTTCTTGGAGCCCTTATCTCATTAATGATTGCTTTAACAGGTGAGGAGTTACGTCAAATTATTGGATGGTTACTAGGTAGCGTTTCTATGAGAGGATGGGTATACATAAAAATTATTCTCCCATTCTTCCTAATAGGGTCAGCCATCTTGATTTTTAACGGTAAAGAATTAAATGCTATGTCGTTTGGAGAGGAAAGAGCCCATCATCTGGGAGTAAATGTCCAACGAAGAAAGCATATCATCTTGATGGCGGGGTCCATGTTAACAGGAAGTGCAGTAGCGGTTTCAGGTACGATTGGTTTTGTTGGATTGGTGATTCCACATTTAGCAAGAATGCTTTGGGGACCAGATCATAAACATCTCCTCCCGTTATCGATTCTTACAGGCAGTGCCTTTTTAATATTAGCGGACTTAGTATCAAGGACGATCATTGCTCCTATTGAGCTTCCCATTGGGGTGATCACCGCTCTGGTCGGAGCACCTGTCTTTGCGGTCATCCTACTTAAAACAAGAGCAGAAAGAAGTGGTTAACATGCTTCACATTCAGCATGTCAGTGGTGGTTACGCAGGACATTCAATCGTAAAAGATATTTCCTTTGAAGTGAATAAAGGCGAGATGCTTGGTATTCTAGGACCGAATGGAAGCGGAAAAACCACGCTTCTAAAAATAATTAGTGGAATTTTGCCCGCTTCTGAAGGAACCATTTCCATTGATGGAAATAAGCTTTCCGAATATTCTCCCAAGGAATTGGCTAAGTTGATTGCGGTGCTGCCCCAGCATGCGGCAGATCCTTTTTCCTACACGGTAAAAGAAACGATATCGCTTGGGCGTTATGCCCATCAAAGAGGCTGGTTCAATAGCTGGAGTAAAGAAGATGAGGAAACGGTCCTGCGAGTTATGGAGCAAACGGGAACCTTGAGCCTTCAAGACCGAAATATTCAAGATCTCTCTGGTGGAGAGAGACAAAGGGTTTACTTAGCTCAGGCACTCGCCCAGGAACCACGTATCCTTCTACTTGATGAGCCGACCAACCACTTAGATTTAAGCTATCAAAAAGAGTTGTTTGATCTGTTGAAAAAGTGGTCAAAGGAATGTGAACTAATGGTCGTTTCTATTTTCCATGATCTCAATTTAGCGGGATTATACTGTGACAGACTTCTGCTCCTTCATGAGGGAAAGATTGTGATAGAAGATACTCCGAACGAAGTGTTAAAACAAGAACGAATTCAAACCGTTTACCATACGAAAATTGCCAAACAGCCTCATCCAAAGGTTCCCGTTCCACAAATGGTGTTATTGCCTGAGTGGGAAAATGAACAGATTGAAGAGATCTATCAAGTTGACCCATCAGTGATTCAGGCTTCATCAGAAAGAATTGTAGTAAAAACAGAGCAACCATTAAAAACAATGAGCTCTGGTGTGATTGGTTCCGGAACGGGCTGGTATCAGAACTTTGTTAATCGCCATGTAGACAAAACCTATAATTGTAGTGACCATAAACAAGAAATGGCCCACTATTTAGAAAGAAATGGCTTCCTTCCAGGGGAAACGGTTGGAATGATGACTGCTGTTAAGCTTGAAGATGTCTCTTATAAGCTTTATATAGATGGCAATGTTTCCATTTTTGTAGTCGTGACGGCAGGTGTTGGAAATGCCATAGACGCATCTGTTATGGATCGAGAAGTGTTTGATTATAAGCCTGGTACAATCAACACATGGGTCTTCGTGAATGGAGAATTATCGGAGGAAGCATTTATTCAATCCATCATGACCGCAACGGAAGTAAAAGTGAAGGTGTTGCAAAATGAAGAGGTGCTTGACTTAAACACTGGGACACTTGCAACAGGTACCTCAACAGATAGCATCTTAATTGCAGCTACCCAAAAGGGGACATCCATTGAATATGCAGGCTCCTTTACTCAGCTAGGTAGATTAATTAGCCGAGGAGTCTTCGAATGTACAACGGAAGCCATTCGGAAATCTAGATTGAGAAAAGAAGGCATGAGTTAATCTCGTTCAAAATAGGTCCGGGAGGATAAGCTGTGAAAATTGTCCGTGCTTTTCTATTGAATTTGCAATTTTTTACCTCCATTCCTGTTAACATGAACTTGCCAATGGATGCCACGCATATGAAGCGTGCGGTTGGCATGTTCCCGTTATTAGGAATTTTACAAGGAGGCATGTATTCAGTCCTTCTTTTCACCTTAATAGAGTGGACCCCGTTATCGACAGTCGCCATTGCTTTTATCTTATGGTTGGCATGGATCTTCTTTACAGGAGGTCTTCATCTAGACGGTTGGATGGATGCAAGCGATGCATTCTTTTCCTATCGCGACAAGGAAAAACGATTAGAAATTATGAGCGATCCTCGAACAGGAGCATTTGGTGTGTTATCTGCTATTGTGCTGTTAAGTGGTCGCTATTTGTTTTTATATGAAATCACGAGTTTTGCCCATTCTTACACGTATATCGTCATCCTGTTCATTCCTTTTTTCAGTAGGGGAGTGATGGGTGCGTTATTAGTCCTTGCTCCACTTGCAAAGAATGAGGGACTGGCCGCATTTTTTAGAGAAAGATTGAGTAAGATTTCTTTACTCAGTTATCCTTTCTATTGTATGGTCGTGTTAATAGGATTAAGCCTTTTCATGCCAGCGCTTACTCCCTCGTTCCTCTTGTTATTAGCAAGTGCTTTTTTATGTTTTTTATTTATTCAAAAAAAATCAGTCCACTGGTTTGGGGGAATAACCGGAGATGTGTTGGGAGCATCTGCAGAAGGGACGGAATGGTTGTTATGGATGATTGTGTGGCTCTGGCATTATGCAGGCATGGTTTAACAGAAGCAAATAAAAAACAAGCCTATTTAGGGTGGACGGATTCTCCTTTATGCCATCAACCCTCCCCGCTAGTAACGACGTATGAAGGGTTTTTTACGAGCGATTTAGGCCGTTGTATTACCACGTTACAAGCATTCTTTCCTGAGGTAAAACCCATTCAATTGAGCGAGCTAAGAGAGATGCATTTTGGTGATTTTGAGGGTTGCACCTATGAGGACTTAAAGGATCTTGAAGAGTATAATCAATGGCTCAATCATTACAAAGAAGCGACCACACCGAATGGCGAAAGTTTTCAGCAGTTTGTAAAAAGAGTTGATCGTGGTTGGGACAAGATGATTTCTGAAGTGAAACATAATCATTGGACACGTTCGTTTGTTGTCACGCATGCAGGTGTCATAAGGCATTTATTAGCTAGGTTTGCACCAGACGAACGAGCATACTGGGACTGGAATGTGTCCCATGATTTTTATTATGAATTACTATTTTTGAAAAAAGCCTTTGAAAAGGGAGAACGAGCCTTTTCACTAAAGAAAGTATCCATTTAAAGGGGATGATGAGCACATGAAGATTTATACCAAGACGGGAGACAAAGGGCAAACGAGTATCATCGGTGGAAGAGTGGATAAGGATGATATCCGAGTGGAGGCGTATGGAACGATTGATGAAGTAAATAGCTTTGTTGGACAAGCGGCTGCGGAGCTCAATGCGGATGTTTTTGCGGATGTTCTTGCAGACTTGGAGAAAATTCAGCATGAGTTATTTGACTGCGGAGGAGATTTAGCCAATGTAACGGCCAAACGTGTTCCGAAACTTACAGAGGAAGCAGTTCAGTACTTGGAGCAAAGAATCGATGTGTATACCGAGGAAGCGCCACCACTTGAACGCTTTATTTTACCAGGAGGAACAAAGGCTTCTGCTGCGATTCATATTGCTCGTACCGTTGCTCGTCGCGCTGAGCGTCTAATTGTCAGTTTATCAAAGGCAGATTCAACGACCCCAAGTGTTTGCTTACAGTATGTAAACCGTCTTTCTGATTACTTTTTTGCTCTAGCGAGAGTAATAAATTTCCGTTTAGGTGTCAAAGATGTTGAATATGTAAGAAGTGCGAAGGTGTTTAGAAATTAGTTAAAGTAGGGAAGAGGAGAAAAGTCTATGGAAGTTAAGCTTGGATATGTCATTTTGTACGTGGGCAGCTTAGAAAAAACAAAGCAATTTTATGGTGAACTACTTGGATTAAAGCTTCGAAATGAGTTTGGTTCCTACATTGAATATGAAACGGGCTCAACGATCTTAAGTATGAATACAAGGGCAGGCGGAAGAGAAGTGACTGGATTGCCTATTCCAGATGGTATTCAAAGAAGTCATACGTTTGAGTTAGGCTTTGTGACGGAGGACGTTGAGGGGCTTGTGGACCGGCTTCGTCACGCAGGAGTACCGGTATTACTTGAACCAACAGAGAAACCATGGGGCCAAAAGGTTGCTTATGTCGAAGATCCAGACGGGCATTATATTGAAATATGCACTCCTATTCCTTAAAAGAGAAATCGATCCTTTTTGTTACGAAGGGTCGATTTTTTTGTTATTTTTTTTATTGGATTAAGAATATAAAAACCTTCAAACTCAAAAAATAACCCTTGCTACTGATGTTAGAAAGGGGATAGAATGAGACACTTAAAATGGATACTCGTATTTCTTTTACTTTTGTCAACGGTGACTGCTGTTCCAACAAAAAGCCATGCCATTGCTGCAAAAGGGGCTATATTAATGGAGCAAGAATCAGGACGAGTATTATTTGAAAGAGATGCTCACACACCAATGCGTATTGCAAGTATCACTAAGATTATGACGGCTACTTTAGCGATTGAATCTGGGAAAATGAATGAGATGGTGACGATCAGTAAAAAGGCATCTGTCACGGAAGGGTCCTCTCTCTATCTACAACCTGGAGATAAAATAAAACTAGAAGACCTTGTGTATGGATTAATGCTCCGCTCTGGAAATGACGCAGCTGTGGCCATTGCAGAACATGTGGGGGGAAGCCTAGACAAGTTCGTGAAAATGATGAATAAAAAGGCGAAAGAAATTGGCATGACCAAAACGGTATTTGCAAACCCGCATGGCTTAGATGACCATGAAAATCATTATTCTACCGCCTATGACATGGCCTTGCTCACAAAATATGCGATGCAAAATGAACAGTACCGTAAAATTTCAGGAACAAAGGAATATCATTGCAAAAGTTTAAATCGTTCGATCGGAACTTGGTTTAATAAAAATAAGCTTCTTACGATTTTGTACCCATATTCAACAGGCGGAAAAACAGGCTACACCATTCGAGCGAAACGCACTCTTGTATCAACGGCAGAAAAGGATGGTTTGAAATTGATTGTTGTCACCATCAATGACCGACAAGATTGGAAAGACCATATGTCCCTGTTTAATATGGCTTTTCAAAAATATGAGAGAGTAGAGGTTGTTAGCCAAGAGAAATTTGCCTCCTTCCAAGGCTCTTACTTAGGTGGGGTGGTACCGGAACAAGAAATCGTCTACCCAATGACAAAAGAGGAAAAAGAAAGTGTTGAAGTCACATTCAAGCCATCTAAACAAAGAGGATTACGTAAAGGAAAAGTAGGCGAGCTTAAAGTATTTGTTTTAGGAAAAGAAATCGGAAAAACGGATCTACTAGGAGAAGATCTTCCGAGATCAGAGAAGGAAAACAATGACTCCTGGTTGAAAAGACTTTTTCGCTAAGTGATATAGATGAAGACGCATGAATTTATGCGTCTTTTTCATTTGGTAATAGGAAAAAGGTTGTGAAGCAAGCTACTAATAACATACTTATAGAACGAAGGGCTTAGGGAAAAAAACTACATAAATGCACAGAAGTACGGTTCCTTTCTTAAAATAGATAGTGGTAAAATAGTAAAGGCAATGATTATATGGAGGTACGTTTATGAAAACGAAGTTAGGGTTATTATACGGTGGAAAATCTGCTGAACATAAAGTGTCGTTACAAACAGCATTAGCAGTCATTAATGCGCTTGATCATAGCAAGTTTGAAATACATCCTATTTATATAACGGAAGAAGGTAGCTGGGTAAGTGGGGGGCTATTAACTGGTCCGGTTGAAACGGTAAAAGAATTAATTTTTACAGAAGGTGATGCACTCCCACCAACTTCTTTAACACCTGCATTATCAAACAAAGGGGAAGAAGCTGGCTATGATGTTATTTTCCCACTTCTTCATGGTCCGAACGGAGAAGATGGAACCGTACAAGGATTACTAGAACTGTTAAACCTTCCGTATGTAGGAAATGGTGTACTCTCTTCTTCTGTAGGAATGGATAAAGTTTTAATGAAAAATGTGTTTGCACAAGCTGGTTTGCCACAGGTGAATTATGTCTCTTTTATCCGCAGCAGTTTTGAACAAAACACCGAAGAGGCTTATAATCAGGTAGAAGCAGCGCTTGGCTATCCTTGCTTTGTCAAACCAGCAAACCTTGGATCTAGCGTTGGAATTAGCAAATGTTCCAACCGTGAGGAACTTGCGCTAGCATGTAAAGAAGCCTTCCAATTTGATCGTAAAATCATTATTGAACAAGGTGTGACAGCAAGAGAAGTAGAAATTGCTGTATTAGGAAATGATGATCCTGAATGCTCAGTTGCTGGAGAAATTGTCCCTAAGGTTGAATTTTACGATTATAAAGCAAAATACGAAGATGGAAATACAGCTTTAATCATTCCGGCTGAAATTAGTGAGGAAGAGTACAGTCAGTTGAAGGAATTGGCGATAAAGGCTTTCAAAGCACTGGATTGCTCAGGATTAGTTCGTGCCGATTTCTTTTTAACAAAAGATGGGAAGGCATATATTAATGAAGTGAATACAATGCCAGGATTTACACCGTTTAGCATGTTCCCTCTTCTGTGGAAGCATACTGGCTTGGAATATCCCAAGTTAATTGAAAAGCTAGTGGAACTTGCTAAAGAGCGCCACGCGGAAAAGCAAAAAATTAAGTATACGTTTTAATGGAGGCACGGCAAGTAATTGCCGTGTTTTCCTTCATCATCGGAATGAGTAGGAGGTAGCATAGTGATAAAACGAACGATCAAAAAACTAACGAAAATGATGACGGTCATAAATGAAGTGGGTCCGTTTGAACAGGTAGAGATTTCTGGAGTTTCCATTGATTCAAGGAAAATTGATAAGGGGAATTTATTCGTCCCGTTTAAAGGAGCTAATATGGATGGGCACCAATTTGTAGAAGCAGCTATTCAAGATGGTGCAGCAGCCGCACTATGGCAAAAGGATGTACCTAACCCGCCTGTTGGACTTCCGATTCTAATGGTTGAAGATACATTAGAGGCTTTACAGCAGCTTTCACGTAGTTATCGAAATGAGCTTAACGTTAAAGTGGTAGGAATAACCGGTAGTAACGGGAAAACGACAACGAAGGATATGACGGCGAACCTCCTTTCTCTTTCGTATAAAGTACAAAAGACGGAAGGGAATTTTAATAATCATATTGGCCTGCCTTTAACGTTATTAAGATTAGAAGAGGATACGGATATTGCGGTTGTTGAAATGGGAATGAGTGCACTAGGGGAAATTGAGTTTTTATCAAAGCTAGCAAAACCAGATGTGGTGATCGTGACCAATATCGGAGAATCGCATTTACAGGATTTAGGTAGCAGAGAAAATATTGCAAAAGCAAAGCTTGAGATCATCTCAGGAATCAAGGAAAATGGCTTGATTGTTTATAATGGAGACGAGCCACTTCTACGGAAAGGGCTATCAGACTATGTGGGGAGTGCTGAGCTTCAAACATTTGGTCGTTCTAGTGAAAACACCTTATACCCTGTATCAATCGTTCAAAAGGATGACGGCAGTAGGTTTACGATCAATAAGGGGAATGAAGAGTTTCATTTACCGGTACTTGGTACCCATAATATTTTAAATGCTTTAGGGTCCATGCTCATTGCGAACTACTTTGATGTTCCATTTGAAAAGATGAATGAGGGCTTTGCTCAATTGAAACTGACAAGCATGCGAATGGAGCTTGTTTCTGGAGCAAAAGGTGAGAAAATCATCAATGATGCTTATAATGCGAGTCCAACATCCATGAGGGCAGCCGTTGATCTGGTAACTACTCTTTCTGGATATGAAAAAAAGATTCTTGTACTCGGTGATATGCTTGAGCTTGGCCCAAATGAGGAGAATTTCCATTATGAAATAGGGTCAGGTGTGAATAAGGAAGCCATCGATTATGTATTTACATATGGAAAGCTCGGTCAATTCATAGCGGAGGGAGCAAAGTCTGTACTCCCAGAGGATCGAGTAAAAGCTTATGAAAATAAAACGGATTTGATTTCCGAATTAAAGAAATACACGGACACTAAGACTCTTTTGCTTGTGAAAGCATCGAGAGGAATGCGTCTAGAAGAAGTAGTTCATGAGTTGCAGAAATAAATAGAACAAACGTCCCAGGAGTAGTTCCGGGACGTTTGTTTTTATTTAGAAGCTACCTTTACCTTCGAAAGAATAAAATCCTCAACCACTTGAGCAACCCCATCATTGTTGTTTGTGTCGGTTACGTGATTAGCAATTTCTTTAATTGCATCTGGTGCGTTCCCCATCGCGACGCCAAGACCAGCAAATTCAATCATCGTAATATCGTTGTAGCTATCACCGATCGCAATCACTTCTTCAGCCTTTATGCCAAGCTTTTGAGTTAATTGGTGTAGGCTTGTTCCTTTTGTCACGTTCAGAGCGGTAAATTCTAAGAAGAAAGGCTTTGAACGGAACACACTTACTTCCTCTCCGACTTCTTTAACAAGTGTTTGTTCAACATCTACAAGAACATCTGGATGTGCAAGCATCATGGCTTTTACTACAGGCTCTGTGATGGTTGCCTTAAATTGATCAACGATCTGCATAGGAAGCCCTGTAATCGTTGATTCAATATCTGCATACTCGTTAGGCTCTTCGATGACAATGGATTCATCTTTATAAGATAAAATAGCCACACCTTCGCGTCTGCTCAAGTCGTATAAGCGATGAGCCATTTCGCTTGAAATCGAAGAATTAAACATTTCTTCATTGGTTTTTGCGTTTATGATTTTTGAACCGTTAAAGGAAAGTATATAGCTTCCGTATTGATCTAGTTGTAAATCCTTCGCAATAGAAACCATTCCGAATGTTGGTCGGCCAGAAGCCAGAACCACTTTTACCCCAAGCTCTTGCGCGGCCATTAAAGCTTCTTTGTTTCTTTTTGAAAGAGTATGTTCGTCATTGAGCAAAGTATCGTCTAAATCTAACACAATCATTTTGTATGGAAGAGTCATAATAACATCCTTTCTTTAAAGCGTTACTCTATCATCCTACTACATTATGACTCTCACGAATAGCAGAAATCATTGGAGAATAAGTAAAACCAACGGCTAATAAAACCTGATTCCACCCTAAAAGTGTAAAATTACAATAAATAACCCTTTCTTTTACAGAAATAGGGTGTAAAATAGAATTGTAAAGAAATTGGTAAAGGGTGAGAAAAGGTGATTGGTTGTCTATGTATCCATGGTTTTACCGGTGCACCTTTTGAGGTGGAGCCGTTAGTTTCCTTTTTACAAAAACATACAGACTGGCGACTTGTTACACCCACTCTTCCTGGACATGGTGAAACACTAGATCTTAAGGGGGTAGCCTACCATGATTGGCTTCACCACGCTGAAAGAGAATTAAAGTCTCTTTTAGAAACATGCGAAGAAGTGTATGTGATCGGTTTTTCTATGGGGGGAATGATTGCAAGCTATTTAGCGGTTCATTATCCGGTCGATAAGCTGGTTTTATTGAGTGCAGCTGCCTATTATATGAATCCAAAGCAGCTGGCATTAGACATAAAAGAAATGGTAACAGATACGTTTAGAGGCGGTTTGTTGGAAAATGAAATGTTCCTCCGTTACAAACGAAAAATAAAGGAAACACCACTAACAGCGACGATGCAATTTAGACGATTAGTATCTAATGTTAGACCGTTGCTTCCTGAGATTCATATCCCAACCTTTATTGCACAAGGCAATGTCGATGGAATTGTTCCTCCCAAAAGTGCCCGTTTCCTTTTTGAAAGAATCAGCGCGACGGAAAAGAAAATCGTCTTTTATCAGAATGCGAAGCACCTGATTTGCCACTGCGAGGAAAGAAATCAGCTTTTTGAAGAAGTGCTATCGTTTCTTAAAGGGGAGTATTAGGGAGAGACCTATTTCATTGCATTCAGTTCCTTAAGATGGTAAGATAACTTCAAAGTGACAACGAGAAGGACAACTTTCGGACATACTCCACTTGGGGAATGTCTTTTTTCACTTTTATATACTTGTTCACTTTATAGTGATTAAGACGGTTGGGTGTGTTACCCGACTTATAGATGCTAAATTACCTTATACATAGTGAAACTTTTGATTGCTCTTTTAAATAAAGAGTACTTTTTCATAAGATGCCGTATGCAGAGAAAGTTTCACTTCGTCCCCCTTACCTTGGGGAAAGTGGACACGGGATAATATTTTTCGTTACAAAAGGAGATTGGTAACATTGATGACAAAGTTTCAAGATTTAGGTATTAGTCCAGCAACGATGAAGTCGTTAAAGAGAATGGGCTTTGAGGAAGCGACTCCGGTACAAGCACAAACCATTCCACTTAGCTTGGA
This sequence comes from Robertmurraya beringensis, assembly GCF_042433785.1. Classification (NCBI taxonomy): domain Bacteria; kingdom Bacillati; phylum Bacillota; class Bacilli; order Caryophanales; family Bacillaceae; genus Robertmurraya; species Robertmurraya beringensis. Next base: position 63,985 of record NZ_JBHLUU010000010.1, read on the forward strand.
GAACAAAGACTTGATCGGGCAAGCGCAGACTGGAACAGGAAAAACAGCTGCCTTTGGAATTCCTTTAATCGATAAGATTGATGTGAACTCGAATGTGGTTCAAGGAATCGTTATTGCACCAACAAGAGAGTTAGCGATTCAAGTATCTGAAGAGTTATATAAAATTGGCTACGGAAAACGAGCAAGAGTTCTATCTATTTACGGTGGGCAAGATATTAATAGACAAATTCGTGCGCTGAAAAAATTCCCTCAAATCATTGTAGGAACTCCGGGAAGAATTCTTGATCACATTAACAGAAAAACGCTTCGCCTTGAAAATGTACATACAGTGATTTTGGATGAGGCAGATGAAATGTTAAACATGGGCTTTATTGAGGATATTGAGTCTATTCTTGCCCAAACTCCAGAGGAGCGTCAAACTCTGTTATTCTCAGCAACGATGCCAGCACCGATTCAACGCATGGCGGAGAAGTTTATGAAGAACCCTGAAGTTGTTAAAGTGAAAGCAAAGGAAATGACTGTTCCTTCCATTGAGCAATTTTACGTAGAGGTTCAGGAAAAGAGTAAGTTTGATATCTTAACGCGCCTATTGAATATTCAAGCGCCAGAGCTTGCAATTGTATTCGGTCGTACAAAGCGTAGAGTTGATGAGCTTTCAGAAGCCTTAAATTTACGTGGGTATATGGCCGAAGGAATTCATGGTGATTTAAGCCAAGCGAAACGTATGTCTGTTTTGAAAAAGTTTAAAGAAGGGTCCATTGATGTGCTAGTGGCAACAGATGTTGCTGCACGTGGACTAGATATTTCTGGTGTTACTCATGTGTACAATTTCGATATTCCACAAGATCCTGAAAGCTATGTACACCGTATTGGTCGTACAGGCCGCGCGGGTAAAACAGGTATGGCGATGACGTTAATTACACCAAGAGAAAAATCATACCTATCAGTGGTAGAAAAAACGATCAAGAGAAAGATGGAGAAAATGGTGCCTCCAACGTTAGATGAGGCATTAGAAGGACAGCAAAAAGCAGCCATCGAAAAAATTCTTCAATCGATCGAATCTGAAAACTTACAATATTACAAGCAGGCGGCAGATGAGCTTCTAGAGCAACAGGATGCATCCACCATCGTGGCAGCGGTTCTCAAAATGTTAACGAAGGAGCCGGATTCAACACCGGTAACGTTAACGGAAGAGAAACCATTACCAATGAAAAAAGACTTCCGTAACAATGATCGCCGTGGGAAATACGACTCTAAAAACAGAAGCAAAGGCTCTTTTAAGCCAAGACAAGGTCAAAGTCAAGGTAATCGCCGTTCGAACCACAGTAGCTCGAACAGAACTGATTCAAGATCAAACAGCTATAATCGTTAAGTGTGTTCAAACCCCTAGCCGGAAAGCTAGGGGTTTTTTATATGACGTTTAAGGCAACTGTTTTGCGGGATTATGCGTCATAAGTGTGTTCTTATGACGTGTAACGCAACCGAAATCCGGCGTACGCGTCATAAAATGATTACTTATGACGTGTACGCATCCGCTTTATCTCATACATACTAAAGCTGAATTGCCACAAACTATGCAAAATATGAAAACGAAGGTGTGAACTGAAAATGATTGTTCGATTGGGGTATGTGGCAATGAGCGTAGAGCTTCAAAACGCTTCTCCATCACAAACAATGACCTTTAAGCAATTTTCGCAAATTCCGGACCGGGAAGCTGCTATTCAAAAGCTAGAGCGAATAGCAAAAAATAATTTAACCAACTGCTTACGACTTCTTAAGCATAATGTAGCAAATGAGATCCATTTCTTTCGCTTTAGTTCCAAACTGATTCCGCTTGCTAATCATGAGCAGTTGTCTGACTGGAAGTATATGAGACCGTTAAAAGAAATATTGCAAGAAATCGGCCACTATTTACAAGAGCATCCGATCCGTGTTGATTTTCATCCGGATCATTTTGTCCTGTTGAATTCGAAGAGTACCGATATATTAAACAATTCGATAAAGACTCTTGCGATGCATGAAGCATTGCTCAAAGGGATGGGAATTGACCCAGAGCATCGTTGTGTTATGCATGTAGGCGGTGCATATGAGGATAAAGAAAAAGCACTTGAGCAATTTATTCATAACTGGGCTTATGTGCCTGCCTCAATCCAGCGGATGATTATGCTTGAAAATGATGACACGAGCTTTCATCTCGAACATACGTTGTACCTATGTGAAAAGTTAGGGATTCCTATAGTGTTTGACTATCATCATCACTTAGCGAATCATGAGAAACCAGAATGGGAAAAGGAATGGGATCGGGTTGTCTCGACGTGGAATTTGTCCAAGTTACCCATTAAGATGCATATTTCTAGTCCGAAGTCCGAGAAGGAATACCGTTCCCATGCGGATACGATTGATCGAGAGATGTTCTTGCATTTTTTACATACGATTAAAGGTTCTGTTCATGAAATTCATTGTATGATTGAGGCGAAAAAGAAGGATGCTGCACTATTTCAATTAGTGGAAGACTTAAAGGGAGAAAAAAACATCACTTGGTTGGATCAATCGAGTTTTGAAATACAATAATGAAACTTATTTCCTGCTCAAACCGTATGACAAGAAGAAGAGTTACTATGGAGTAGGGGGAGCTTGCAAATATGAATGAACCGCAGAAACGAATTTCAGACAAGGCCCTTTCGGTGTGGCGAATAACAGGAGCAATGACCTCAGTCAGCGTAATGTTGATGGCAGGGGGAGTGATTTGGCTATCCAATGTATTTTCATGGCCTGCTTGGGTTGTAATAGCTGCTGTTGCAGCAATCATTCTTCATGTTTATTTATATGTGTACCTATTTCCTTTATTGCGTTGGAAAAGGTGGCGCTATGAGGTGAGAGAGCAGGAAATTGAACTTCAGCAAGGTGTGTTTGTGGTAAAGAGAACGCTTGTCCCAATGATCAGGGTGCAACATGTTGATACAAGACAAGGACCGCTTTTGAAAAAATACGGACTTGCTACTGTGGATGTATCTACAGCGGCAACCGTACACGAAATTCCTGCGCTTCCGATGGAGGAGGCAGAGGAGCTGCGTCAATTTATTTCAAGATTAGCAAGGGTGGCGGATGAAGATGTCTAATTCGAAGCGACTTCATCCTATAGCGGCAGTCACGAATTTTTTCAAGCAACTTAAAGAGCTAATCGTTCCGTTTGTAGCTTTCTTTGTGTTTGGAACAAAGGCTTCAGAAGGTGATCTTTGGTTTTTTATGGGTTCAATTGTCGTCGTCATTTTGGTACTCGGAATTGGCGTATTAAATTGGCTGCGCTTTTCCTATCGATTGGAAGAAGGGGAGCTGCGAATGGAGTATGGCCTGCTCGTAAGGAAGAAAAGGTATATTCCATTTGATCGCATTCAAAGTCTGGATTTCTCTGAGGGAATCCTTCACCGGCCATTTGGTCTTGTGAAGGTGAAGGTAGAAACAGCTGGACCAAGTGGTGCATCGGATGCGGAGGCGGTTTTAACCGCCATAACAAAGGAAGAAGCGAATCGGATTCAAGAAATTATCGCTCAAGCGAAGAGTAAGCTTGTTGAAGATACTTTGGATATCGAAGTTGAGCGCATAGAAGAACGTGCGGAGGAAAAGGTTATTTATCAAATTTCCTCTAAAGAACTTCTGTTGTTAGCGACTACCTCTGGAGGGGTGGGGGTGGTTCTTTCTGCCATGGTCGCATTTTTGTCTCAACTGGATGATCTGATCCCGTATGAAAGTGCCTATCGAGAAGTAGAGAGGGTGGTTTCAAATGGTATCGTCATCGTATCTGTGCTTGTCTTTATAGGGTTCTTACTCGCTTGGGTGGTCGCATTAGTTGGAACGATGGTGAAATTCGCTCAATTTACGGTGAAGAAAACAGAGAGAGAGATCATCATATCTAGGGGCTTGTTAGAAAAGAGACAAATCACCATTCCGTTGAATCGAATTCAAGCCGTTCGCATTTCTGAAAACATTCTGAGACAGCCCTTTGGACTATGTTCCGTTTATCTTATAAGTGCAGGTGGGTCTGTAAGGAATACAGAGGGATCGAAGGTGCTATTATTACCGGCTGTGAAGAAAGCGCAGGTTGCTCATATCCTTCAGGAGCATCTTCCGATTTTAGCTACAAAGCAGCCATTTAATAAGCCGCCGAAACGTTCGCTTCCAAGGTATTTGTTCCGGGGAGCCTTGATGGTGGTTCCATTGGTGATAACTGCTATAGCCATTTTTAAGCTATGGGGCTTACTGTCAATCATGCTTTTCTTGTTCTCTAGTGCCTGGTCATATGTAATCTATAAAGATGCGGGCTGGAGTATCGAGGGGCAGCAGCTAAATATCCAGTATAGAGGCTTTATTAAGCATACTCTATTTATGAAAAAGAATAATGTTCAATCGGTTTCTTATAAAGAAAGTTTCTTTCAAAGAAGAAAGAATCTAGCTACGATGACAAGTCTCATTAAATCGGGGATGGGAGCCATCGGAGGGACGATTGTTGATATTGAAAAAGAGGAAGCTAGGGAGATTTATCACTGGTATTCTCATAGCCAAAAAGCGCCTTTTTGAGGCGCTTTTTATCTACTTAGTAATCCAATTAGGGCTAAGAAAATGAGCACGGCAAGCATAATGGACGTGGGGCTCCATTTTTTAGGACCGCCCGAGGAATGGAGTGTTCTTTTGGTGATTCTCTGAAAGGAGGAGGTAAGCTCTCTTCCGCGTTCAATGGCAAAGGAGCCAAGAATAAGACCGGCAAGAAGACCGAAAATATGAGCGGTCACATTTACGTTTGCGTTAACGAATGTCATAATCACACCTATTACGACAATGGCTAACACCACCTGTGTGTTTTCACGAGAAAGCATTTCCTTCCGAAAAAAGATCATCGCTAAGTAAATGCCAAACAATCCAAAAATGGCTCCACTTGACCCGACATGTGTGTAGGTTAATGGTTTTAAAAATAAGGTAGCAAGATTTGCGAGAATTCCTGTTGATAAATAAAGGGTGATAAAGCTTTTTCTACCAAGGATATGCTCGAGACCTGGACCAAACAACACAAGGGAAAAGCTGTTAAATAGAAGATGTGGAAACCCACTATGAAGGAAGATAGGAGTCACCAACCTCCAAAGTTCCCCTTCCATAATATAAAGATTTACACCAGCTAACCTTTCAAAAATCAGACCACCCGGAAAGAAGGGAAGAACAATAAGCAAGTACAAAACAATATGAATAAAGACAATACCGGTTATAATGGGGTAATAACGGGTAAAATCTTTGAAGCTCTCCGTTCGGATAAACATAAGAACCCTCCAATGTATTCATTTTTACTATCATAACTGTTTCATATCTATAATACACGTGATTACAATACAGTTTGTACACAATATGCTTCGTAATCATTTTTTAGAAGGAGGTGCTACGTTTGATTTCGGGAATAGGTATTGATATCGTTGAGCTTTCTCGAATTGAGGAGCTCAGTGCAAGGCAAAGTAAGTTTGTCGATCGAATTTTAACACCTAGAGAAAAAGATAAATATCATACATATCATGGGAAAAGGAAAACGGAATACTTAGCAGGGCGTTTCGCTGCAAAGGAAGCCTTTTCTAAAGCAGTTGGAACGGGTATTGGTGAAAGTTTATCATTTTTGGATATCGAAATTCAGTCGAATGAAAAAGGGCAGCCAATGATTATAAAACCCTTTAGTCAAGGTGTATACCTATCCATTTCACATAGTAAAGAGTATGCGGTTGCGCAAGTGGTGATTGAAAAAAATAAATAGCTTGTTCCAATCGTTGGACATATTCCCCAAGGTTGTCTCATATATTCATAGTGCAACAGAAGAGCGGGGGATGGCGGCGAGTTTCTTTAGCGGTTACTAAAACCGTAAGAGTTCATATCCTTCCCTCACTCTTCTTACTACGAAGAAATGAAACTAAAGGGGTTGAAGGAATGAGGAAGAAATTATTATTGCTATTCGCCGGGCTAATGGCAGTACTTATGTTAGCCGCCTGTGGATCTAAATCACAAGAAGATGTGGTGAAGGATTTAACCGGGAAGGTTGAAAGTTTGAAAGGTTATAAGGCGGATGCCACCATGACTTTGCAAATGGGAACTGAGCCTCAGACGTATGATGTGCAAATTTGGCACAAAGCTCCTACTTACTATCGAGTAAATTTAAAGAATGCTCAAAAAGACCAAAGTCAAATGATTTTACGTAATGATGACGGTGTGTTTGTATTAACACCAGCCCTTAATAAGAGCTTCCGCTTCCAAAGCGATTGGCCGGAAAATAGCAGCCAGGCGTATTTGTATGAATCACTGATTGAAGATATTATTGCTGATAAGGAAGCAAAGTTTAGTGCGACTAAGGAGCATTATGTATTTGAAACAAAGACTAGATATCAAAACAACAAGATGCTGCCTTACCAAGAGATTACGTTTAAAAAGGATTTAACACCAGTTAGCGTAAAAGTAATGGATCCTGACCGAAAGGCATTAGTAACTGTCGAATTTACAAATGTTAAATTTGATGCTAGCTTTGATGCGAAGGATTTTGATATGGCTAAAAATATGACAGGTGCCCAGCTTGAAGTTCCTGTTATGTCAAATGTAAAAGATGAAGCGTTCACGGTGATGTATCCAACAGAAGAGATTGCTGGTGTGGACTTAATCGAAGAAAAAGAAGTGAAAACTGAGAATGGAAAACGTGTGATTTTAACATATGATGGTGAAAAGAGCTTCACGCTTGTACAGGAAAAAGCCATTGTTGCCGAAGCGTCGGTTACATCAACAACAGTTTCTGGTGAACCGATTGACCTTGGTTTCACAATTGGTGCTATGTCAGGAAATACCATTTCATGGACGTATCAAGGGGTAGATTACATGCTTGCCTCCAATGACTTATCCGAAGAAGAAATGGCTATGTTAGCTAGATCGGTTCAAGTGCAAGGGGATATAAGTAAATAATGAATCAACAGGCTTCTCATGATGAAGCCTGTTCTTTTTGTATGGATAAGTAAGTTGACAATCACCGCCTAGGATTCGATAATCGTATGTATATGTTAGACCGGAAGTAGAAGGAAGTGTAGAAATGAGTCACAATACTTTGTTTTATCGAGATACATGGGCAGAAGTTCATTTAGATAAAATCATGTATAATGTTTCACAGTTAAAAAAACTTTTGCCGAATCACGTTCAAATGATTGCGGTTGTAAAGGCCAATGCATACGGTCACGGAGATGTACAAGTAGCGAGAGCTGCTTTAGAAGCTGGTGCCACCTACTTGGCCGTTGCGTTTTTAGATGAGGCCATTGCTCTAAGGAACAAAGGAATAACAGCCCCTATCCTTGTATTAGGAGCCAGTCGTCCCGAGGATACATCGGTCGCCGTTAAAAATAATATTACATTAACTGTATTTCGATATGAGTGGTTACAACAAGCAAAGGGAATGTTAGGTGAGGGAGAAAAATTATCTATTCATATAAAACTTGATACAGGTATGGGAAGAATTGGTGTTCGTTCAAGGGAAGAATTGACATCCATTGAGGAGCTACTAGAATCAAGTGGATGTTTTCTTTTTGAGGGAATTTATACTCACTTTGCTACAGCGGACGAGTTAGAAGAGAGTTATTTTCGAAAACAACTCTCGCGTTTTCACGAGCTTTTATCGTATTTAAAGGTAAAGCCAGACCTTGTCCATGCAAGCAACAGTGCAGCATCATTTCGCTTTGGTGAAGCTTCATTTAATGCCATTCGGTTTGGTATTGGGATGTATGGGTTGACTCCATCCCTAGAAATGGAGTCCGTGTTACCCTTTCCGTTACAGGACGCATTTTCACTTCACACCAGACTTATTCATGTAAAAAAGTTAGAAAAAGGGGATTCGGTTAGCTATGGTGCCACTTATACCGCTCAGGGGCCTGAGTGGATTGGCACGTTGCCAATTGGTTATGCGGATGGTTGGATTCGAAAGCTACACGGGCAAGAGGTGCTAGTTGAAGGGAAAAGAGTACCGATTGTCGGTCGAATTTGCATGGACCAATGCATGATTAGATTGCCTAAAGAACTTCCCATTGGAACCCTTGTTACGCTTATTGGAGAGCAACAAACGGAATACATTTCAATGAATGAAATTGCAACCAAATTAGAAACAATTAATTATGAAGTTCCTTGTATCATTTCAAGTCGTGTGCCTAGAATTTATAAAAAATATGGAAAAACGATTGAGCAAAGAAACGATATTTTGCATTCATATGTATAGTGGTATCCCTTTTAGAATAAGGATTTATAGAAAAAGATCCAGATTTATGAATCTTTGGAGACTTCATGAATAAAAGGGTATTTTTTTGGTGGATAATACTGAAGTATGACTTATTCCCCTTTGCATTGTGGTGGATTGGTGTTATTATAAAATATGGTAGAGATAAAATGGTGTGTAGTGATGGTGGAGGTGTATGTTTGTGTCTGAGTCCAGCGCAACAACAGAAATTATGGTGAAATTACCGCAACATCTTTTAACCGAATTGGATGGTTTTGTGAAACAGGAGAATGTGAACAGAAGCGAATTCATTTATCAAGCTACTAAAATGTACTTGCGTGAGCGGAAAAAGAGACAAATTCGTGAATCCATGCGAAGAGGCTACATGGAGATGGCGAAGATCAACTTAACGATTGCTTCAGAAGCGTTTCAAGCAGAGTATGAGGCAGAACATACAGTTGAACGTCTAGTAAGTGGGGGATAATCCTTTGATTGTCAAACGTGGTGACGTTTATTTTGCAGACCTATCCCCAGTTGTTGGTTCCGAGCAAGGTGGCGTTCGTCCAGTTCTTGTGATCCAAAACGATATCGGGAATCGGTTCAGTCCCACAGTGATTATTGCAGCCATTACAGCTCAAATTCAGAAAGCGAAACTGCCTACTCACGTTGAAATTGATGCGAAACGCTATGGTTTCGAACGAGATTCAGTTATCCTGTTGGAACAAATTCGTACAATTGATAAACAACGTCTGACCGATAAGATCACTCATCTCGATGACGAAATGATGGAGAAAGTGGACGAAGCTTTACAAATTAGCCTAGGTCTTATTGAATTCTAAAAATACGCTCTACTAAGGGCGTTTTTTTATTGTATGAAAAAGAAATCATACTGTGCAAAAAAAGGATAGCCGAGTGCTATCCTTTTTTTGTGCCTATCCAAAACGGCCTGGTTGCACTATGTTTAGCTACTCGAAAAAAGGGTATATAACAAAGTCGCAATATTGTCATAATTAGTTTAAGCTTTCGCATAAAATTGTTATCATTATGGATAGGTTCAAAATTTGGTTTTAAGCTTACGTTACAGTTTAAAGACAATCCGTTTTGAAGAAACCTAACATGTTAAAATTGGGAGGATATAATGAACAAAGCTATTGAACAGTATATTCAAACGAATCGGGAAGAGATATTAACAAAGTGGATTGAGAGCATGAAGGAAAAATCAGATGAGCGGGTTCTGAAGGTGGTTTCTGACCAAGTATTCGTAGGGACAAGCCGAGAGTTCATTGATCTAATTGTTTCTAATCTAAAAGATTCTGATGAAAAGTATAGTGAAAAGCTTGTAGAGTTTGCTGAAAAAGTAGTTAGACTTGCGTGGCCTTTAACCTTTGTTACGGACGGATTACGGGAATTTGCAAGAATTGCTTTTGAAGGAATGAATGCATCAGGTCATGTAAATGAAGAAAATCGTATGGAAATCATTTATGACTTTGATAACTGGATAAGTCCAATGACAAATGAGATTGTTAATGTATATTCCTCGACTTGGGAGCGAACAGTTTCACTTCAAAAAATTGCTCTTCAAGAATTGTCCGCTCCTTTAATTCCCGTGTTTGATGGCATTTCTGTCATGCCTCTTGTTGGGACGATAGATACGGAGAGGGCAAAACAGATTATGGAAAGCTTGTTAAATGGAGTGGTAAGAAATCGTTCAGAAGTTGTTCTTATAGATATTACGGGTGTTCCGGTTGTAGATACAATGGTCGCTCATCATATTATTCAAGCTGCCGATGCAGTTAGACTAGTTGGGGCCAAGTGTATGTTAGTAGGGATTCGTCCAGAAATAGCACAGACAATCGTCAATCTTGGGATTAATTTAAATCAAATTACAACAAAAAATACACTGAAAAAGGGCATTGAGTCTGCTCTTGAAATTATGAATAAAAAGATTATCAGCACGGGGGGAGAAAATTGAGGATACCCATTCTAAAATTACACAATTGCTTACTAGTATCAATTCAATGGGAATTGGACGATCAAACGGCCCTTCAATTTCAGGAAGATTTGCTTCATAAAATACACGAAACGAGCGCTAATGGTGTTGTAATTGATATCACTTCCATTGATTTTATTGATTCCTTCATCGCGAAGGTGCTTGGTGATGTAATTAATATGTCTAAACTTATGGGTGCTAAAGTTGTCATTACAGGTATTCAGCCAGCGGTGGCGATTACTCTTATTGAATTAGGAATTGGTTTAGATGATGTCCTAACAGCTTTGGATCTAGAAAAAGGTTTGGAGAAATTACATCAGGAATTGGGGGAATAACCAAATGGGGATCCAATCCTGCGTAAAAATCATTAATGAATGGGATATTGTTGCAGCTAGGCAGCTAGGTAGAAATGTGGCAAAAGAGCTTGGATTTGGAACGGTAGATCAGGCTAGAATCACCACTGCTATTAGTGAATTAGCGAGAAATATTTATTTATACGCTGGTCAGGGCCAAATCTGCATTGAAAAACTATATGAAAGCGGCAAAGCGGGATTGAAGGTAGTAGCGATAGACAATGGACCTGGTATAAAGGATATAAGGCAAGCAATGGAGGATGGATATTCAACATCAGGTGGTTTAGGGGCTGGATTGCCAGGAGTCAAACGCTTGATGGATGGGTTTGGGATTAACTCAACACCAGGTAATGGTACAGAGATAACGGCAACTAAGTGGGTGCGTTAGGGGGAGCATTTTATGGATTTCCGAGAATTGATGGAGGCAAAATACCGGCACATACTTGAAAAATACATAAACGACCCTTCTGAACAAGTGTTGTATCAGGGCCAAAAGTTCAGTAGAAAGTCTATTGAGCATCGAATCTCCCCTGAGGAAATCATCAGTTTACATAAAACTCTTATGAATGAAATGTATCCAGAGTTACCAGAAGAAGTATCGCTCTCCTTTGATATGTTACTAGAAGTGATGTTAGGCTACGGTCTTGCTTATAGAGAGCTTCAAAGCTTGCGCCATAAGCAGCAGGAACTAAGAACGGAAATGGAGATTGCTGCAAATGTACAACAAACCTTATTAGGAACCCATGTCCCTTCTGTGCCTTGGCTGGATATAGGTGCTATTAGTGTTCCTGCCAAGCATATGAATGGAGATTATTATCACTTTGTTCAAGATGAAACAAATAATATAAGTATAGCTATTGCAGATGTCATTGGGAAAGGAATCCCGGCAGCATTGTGTATGTCCATGATCAAATATGCGATGGACAGTCAACCGGATAATCAACAAGAACCGAGTAAAGTATTAGAAAATCTAAATCGGGTCGTTGAACAAAATGTGGATCCTAGTATGTTTATTACTATGTTCTATGGTGTGTATCATCCAATCGAGCATACATTTGCCTATTCTTCCGCTGGACATGAGCCGGGCTTTCTTTACCGTGCGCAATCGGGAGAATTCACTGAAATTGAGGCAAAGGGTTTGCTGTTAGGAGTAGAGAAGCGGACGAAATATCTGCAGTATGAACAAGCCATAAATGTTGGAGACATGATTATCTTGATGTCAGATGGTGTGACAGAATGTCGCTCAGAAGAAGGGTTTGTCGAAAAAGAAACCTTAATCTCGTATATAAATAAATATATCCATTTGCCTGTACAGGAGATTGTAACCAACATATATAAAGAGCTAGAAAAGCTCCAACACTTTCAATTGCGAGATGATTTTACTTTAATAATCTTGAAAAGAAAGGTTTAAGTACTAATTTTTCAGGGTAACGAATAAGAGCAGTTGACTTGTAAAGAGGTGGGTATAATGAACATAAAGTTAGATATCACGGAATGTGATGGTCGTGTTGCTGTCAGTGTAACAGGTGAAATTGATGTTTATACGGCACCGAAGCTAAGAGAAACCCTGTTTCCTCTGTCTGAGAGAAACGGAGTGAACATGATTATTAATCTTTCTGGAGTAGAATATATGGATAGCACAGGCTTAGGGGTATTTGTGGGGACGTTTAAAAATGTGCGCTCAAGCAATGGGGAATTTCAGTTAGTTGGACTTTCTGATCGGTTAAAGAGGCTTTTTGAGATCACCGGACTAGCTGATATTATGAATATTAGCCAGATTGAGGGTGAACCAAAATGAAAGAAGTTTGTGACTACATTGAAATGAAAATCCCTGCTAAGCCAGAATACGTAGGTGTGATTCGATTAACATTATCTGCCATTGCCAGTCGGATGGGCTTTTCATTCGATGAAATTGAAGATTTGAAAATTGCTACAAGTGAAGCCATAACAAATGCTGTTCAGCATGCCTACAAAACTGGAAAACTTGGAGAGGTTGCAGTAGGTTTTGGATCATATGGCGATCGACTCGAAGTTATCGTGGCTGACAGTGGAAAGAGTTTCGATTTTCAATCGGCTCGAGAAAAAGTAGGTCCTTATCGTGGGAATGAACCAGTTGAGTTTATGCGTGAAGGAGGCCTTGGGCTTTACTTGATAGAAACGCTGATGGATGAAGTGGTCATTCATCAGAATGAGGGTGTGACGGTTTTTATGACCAAATACCTAGAAGGGGAGCAGGTGGAGAGGAATGCAGAACAAATCTCAACCTAATTCACTATCAAAAGAAGAAATTCATCGATATATAAAAGCTTATCAGCAAAACCAGGATGATGAAGCTCAAAATCAATTGGTTTTACATTATAAAAGCTTAGTTGAAACAATTGCCCGAAAATACTCAAAAGGAAAATCCTATCATGAGGACATTGTTCAAGTCGGGAATATTGGTCTGTTAGGAGCGATGCGAAGGTACGATGAGGAATTTGGGAGAAGCTTTGAAGCTTTTGCTGTACCTACCATTGTTGGAGAAATCAAGCGTTTTTTAAGAGATAAAACGTGGAGTATCCATGTTCCCAGAAGAATAAAAGAACTAGGTCCAAGAATTAAAGCAACGGTTGAGGAATTAACCACCACTCTCCAGCGTTCGCCAAAAGTATGTGAAATTGCTGAAGCCTTACAAGAAACCGAAGAGGATATACTAGAAGCGATGGAGATGGGAAGAAGTTATCAGGCATTGTCTGTTGACCATTCTATTGAGGCTGATTCAGATGGAGGGACTGTCACGTTATTGGACGTGGTGGGAAACATTGATGAGGGTTATGAAAAGGTGAATCAAAAGCTTGTATTAGACAAGGTTCTACATGTTTTGACGGAAAGAGAAAGGGAGATTATCCAATACACGTATTTGGACAATCTAAGTCAAAAAGACACCGGGGAGAAATTAGGTATTTCTCAGATGCATGTGTCAAGATTGCAAAGAAAGGCAATAAAAAAACTTCAAGATGCCATCCGCTCAGATCATAACAGTTCGGAGTGCTTATCGTGACGAAACCAATAGAAGTGATTGTTCACCAAACAACTAAGGAAGGTAAGTATGTATGTGGAGATAGCTATTACTTTGTTCTCCAAGATGAATATTTTACCTGTGTCGTCGCGGATGGTCTTGGTAGTGGAACACTAGCAAATGAGGCATCTTCAGCAGTGGTTGAGGTTGTCCAACAATATCATGAGGAAGATGTTGAGGTGTTGATGAAAAAATGCAATGAGTCTCTTTTTCAAAAAAGAGGAGCTGCGGTAGCGGTATTAAAGGTATTTTTTCAGACGAAGGAATTTCACTATAGCTGTGTAGGGAATATCCGTTTCTTTTTATATTCAGATCAAGGTGAACTAACCTACCCTCTTCCAGTCTCAGGATATCTATCTGGTAAACCAGTAAGATTTAATACAAAGAGATACTCCTATCAAGCAAACTCGAAATTTCTTATTCATTCGGACGGCATCACGCCTAACGGAATAAAATCGTTACTAAGCTCTGGGTTATCGAATGAATGTATTGCGAATCAAATACGGGAGAGGTTCACTTCGAAAATGGATGATTCAACATTTATTATAGGGACATTGCATTAGAGTTACCTGTACATAATGGGGTAACTCTTTTTTGTACATATCATTCATTTTGTTACACTTGAAATCTTTGATAAAATAAGGAAAAAGACATTCGTGTTGGAGGAAAAGTACATTGGATCAAACAATCGATAAGCGTAAGGAACTCTTACAAACGGTAGCAAAAGAGCAGAATTTAAGTTTCAAACAAGTGAACAATGTTATTTCGTTACTTGAAGAAGGAAACACTCTACCGTTCATTGCGAGATACCGTAAAGAACAAACGGGTGCATTAGACGAGGTACAAATTCGTGACATTATGGAACGTTGGCAATACATACAAAACCTTGAGCAAAGAAAAGAAGAGGTTATTCGGATTATCGAAGAACAAGGAAAACTGACGGTTGAGTTAAAAAGCCAGATAGAAAAATCGATCAAGCTACAAGAGGTTGAAGATTTGTATCGTCCGTATAAACAGAAACGCCGTACAAAGGCAACTGTAGCGAAAGAAAAAGGATTAGAGCCGTTTGCGGAATGGTTAGTAACCTTCCCTGTAAATGGTTCAATCGAAGAAAAGGCAAGTGAATTTTTGTCGGACGAGCTTGAGGTTCACTCTATTGAAGAAGTGATAAACGGGGCGAAGGATATTATCGCTGAGTGGGTTTCAGACGATGCAGATTCACGAAAATGGATACGAAGTGAGACTGCTAAAGCTGGATTGGTTGAAGCTAGTGTTAAGGATATGGAAAAAGACGAGAAAAAAGTGTATGAAATGTATTATGAATATTCAGAGCCTATTAGCAAAGTGGTTCCCCATCGTACGCTTGCTCTCAATCGCGGGGAGAAAGAAGAAGTTTTACGGGTAGCGATTAAGCCGAATGTGGACCGTAACATGGACTACTTAACAAAAAAGTGGATTAAGAATTCTCGATCCTTCGTTGTTGAGACAGTGACTGAGGCAGTTGAAGATGGCTATAAGAGATTAATTCAACCTTCAATAGAAAGAGAAATTCGTAATGAGCTAACTGAAAAGGCAGAAGAAAGAGCGATTCATATATTCTCTGAGAATTTAAGAAATCTTCTTCTCCAACCACCTTTAAAAGGAAAGATCGTTCTAGGTGTAGACCCAGCGTATCGAACAGGCTGTAAGTTAGCGGTAGTGGATGAAACAGGGAAGGTTCTTAGAATCGATGTGATTTACCCTCATCCACCTGTATCGAAGAAACAAGAAGCAGAGAAAAAGTTTAAAGAAATCATTGAAACATACGAAGTTGAAATGGTAGCAGTGGGAAATGGGACTGCCTCCCGGGAAACAGAGCAGTTTGTAGTAGATATGCTCAAAGATCAAAAAAGAGAGATTTATTATTTAATTGTTAACGAAGCGGGTGCGAGTGTTTATTCTGCTTCCGATTTAGCTCGTGAAGAATTCCCTGATTTTCAGGTAGAGGAGAGAAGTGCGGTATCTATTGCCCGTCGCTTGCAAGATCCATTAGCCGAATTAGTTAAAATCGATCCAAAATCGGTTGGAGTAGGCCAATATCAACATGATGTATCTCAAAAGAGATTATCTGAATCATTAACTTTTGTTGTGGAAACCGCTGTGAACCAAGTAGGTGTGAATGTTAATACTGCGTCTGCTTCATTGCTTCAATATGTAGCTGGACTTTCAAAAACAGTAGCAACCAATATCGTCAAGAAACGTGAAGAAGAAGGTAAGTTTGTCAATCGAACACAGTTAAAGAAAATTCCGAGGTTAGGTGCAAAAACATATGAGCAAGCCATTGGGTTTCTGCGTGTGATTGATGGAAAAGAACCGCTCGACCGTACAGGTATTCACCCGGAAAATTATCAAGCAGTTAAAAATCTCCTAAGTAAATTAGGATTTACCTCAGCTGACCTAGGTTCAGAAGCGCTAAAAACAACCTTATCATCTGTTGACATCAAAGCTATTGCGGCAGAGCTTGAGATCGGAGAATTAACATTAAAGGATATTCTTGATGCGTTAGTTAGACCGGAAAGAGATCCACGTGACGAGCTTCCTGCACCATTATTAAAGAAAGATGTACTAAAGCTTGAAGATTTAAAAGTAGGAATGGAGCTTCAAGGAACCGTTCGAAACGTAGTGGACTTCGGAGCATTTGTTGATATTGGAGTAAAGCAAGACGGTCTTGTGCATATTTCTAAACTATGCAATCGCTTTGTCAAGCACCCACTCGATATTGTTTCCGTTGGAGACGTAGTCACCGTGTGGGTGGATAGTGTAGACCAACAAAAAGGCAGAGTCGCTTTAACGATGCTGCAACCGTAAAGCCTAAGGAAACACCGTTCACGATGTTAACGGGTTTACTTGTGAGGTGCAAACGGTAAAAGTAGACCAAATATTACACAGTAAAAAAGGATTAGAGATGCAAACTCTCTCTAATCCTTTTTTGAATTTCCTTTTTTCTAAAGTACCCGAAAGTTACACAAGTTCATTAGCTGCTATAGCGAGTTTGATAAATAAGCGGAGAAATTTCTCTTATTTAGGAAATTGCACTGAAAATAGCTAAAATAGACGGAAAGTTTCCGGCTATTGACTTAAAAAACGTGAAATCGGGCGATTTTGCTTTGCTTAGTCGGAAATACTCCGCTTATATACCCCGAACCAAGCTCTATTCTGTAGTTTAACCGAAAAAACTCCGCTTATTATTAACACACCATCCAATAATTACTTCATCCCCTGTGATTTCCTGTGTGAATCAAGACAAAATAAACAATAAAATTTTGCCGAAATGGTCAATAAAAAACGCACTGTGAATGATATTGTGAATTCAAGTGCGTTTTCATATGTGTTTTATAAAGTTTGCACCGCTAGTGTAAATTCGTTATCAAGAGGAACGGTGTTTTTTTCTGTAAAAAAACCAACATTGGTTAAGTAGTTTTATTTGATAGGCATTTTTCTCTAAAAATGCTTTCTGCATCTGATTTTGAAACCAAGTAGGCATAGACATACCTCCTAGCACAAATTTCAAGGGGTATATTCAATGTATGCTATAATGGGTTGTCATGTTCATAGAATTTTTGTTTAGTTAGAAGTGAGGTGGGAGTATGGGTGACAATGAGTTACAAAATTTAGTTGAGGAAATTTCCATTCAATTCTTTAACAAGCCATTTCGACATACTGCTTTTTTTAATTCCCGTCTTCGAACAACAGGTGGACGTTATATGTTAAGGTCTCATAACATTGAGATTAATCGAAGTTATCTAGAACAACTGGGGGAACAAGAATTAATCGGCATCATTAAGCATGAATTATGTCATTATCATTTGCATCTAGAGGGAAAAGGCTATCAGCACCGAGATCATGACTTTAAAACCCTTCTTAAAAAAGTGGGTGCACCCCGTTTTTGTTCTACTCTCCCGAACCGCCCTGAAGTTAGAACCCAAAAGACCGTTCGTATATATCAATGCACCGGATGCGCTCAACAATATAATAGAAAAAGAAGGATCAATACTTCAAAGTATGTTTGTGGAAAGTGCCGGGGGAAACTTATTGAAATTCATGTTTGACAGTTGGAGAAAAAGATGTTAAATTATTATTCCGTGACTGACATCGAGCGGGAAAAAGTAATAAAAATTCCCCCTTGACTTTCACAGCTCGTCTCATTATAATGTAAAGAGTCGAGATTACGACATGAACACTTTTCTTATTCCACAGTAGCTCAGTTGGTAGAGCATTCGGCTGTTAACCGAACGGTCACAGGTTCGAGTCCTGTCTGTGGAGCCATTTTGGGGAAGTACTCAAGAGGCTGAAGAGGCGCCCCTGCTAAGGGTGTAGGTCGGGTGACCGGCGCGAGGGTTCAAATCCCTCCTTCTCCGCCAGTAACTTTCATCATCTTTTAAAAATATGGCCCCTTGGTCAAGCGGTTAAGACACCGCCCTTTCACGGCGGTAACACGGGTTCGAATCCCGTAGGGGTCACTTTTAAATTATTATACTATTAATAAAGGTCCCGTGGTGTAGCGGTTAACATGCCTGCCTGTCACGCAGGAGATCGCCGGTTCGATCCCGGTCGGGACCGCCATATTATTGGGCTATAGCCAAGCGGTAAGGCAACGGACTTTGACTCCGTCATGCGTTGGTTCGAATCCAGCTAGCCCAGCCATTTTTTATTTTAAGGCAATTTTATCTTAATTTGTACGAGCCATTAGCTCAGTCGGTAGAGCATCTGACTTTTAATCAGAGGGTCGAAGGTTCGAGTCCTTCATGGCTCACCATGTTTACTAAGTGGTATAGCATAATATTATGCGGGTGTGGCGGAATTGGCAGACGCACTAGACTTAGGATCTAGCGCCGCAAGGCGTGGGGGTTCGACTCCCTTCACCCGCACCATTCATTTCCAGTTGATTGACTGGGAGGATTCATGTATAATAGATACTATCGCTCTTAATGAGCGGTCGTGGCGGAATGGCAGACGCGCTAGGTTGAGGGCCTAGTGGGGGCAACCCCGTGGAGGTTCAAGTCCTCTCGGCCGCACCAAGAAAAAACTACAAAAAATGTTTGACATTAAAATATGGTTATGATATTATGTAAAAGTTGCTTCTTTAAAAAGAGCGCCCGTAGCTCAATTGGATAGAGCGTCTGACTACGGATCAGAAGGTTATGGGTTCGACTCCTTTCGGGCGCGCCATTTTGAATAACGGGGAGTAGCTCAGCTTGGTAGAGCACTTGGTTTGGGACCAAGGGGTCGCAGGTTCGAATCCTGTCTTCCCGACCATTTATAATAAAATAATAATATGCGGGTGTAGTTTAATGGTAAAACCTCAGCCTTCCAAGCTGATGTCGTGAGTTCGATTCTCATCACCCGCTCCAACAAATCAAATTGTTCTTTGAAAACTAAACAAATCATACGTCAACAAAAAATGATTAGTGTTGAAAAATACACTAGCCAACGTTTTATCTTTAAGAGCTAATCTTACTCTTTATTGGAGAGTTTGATCCTGGCTCAGGACGAACGCTGGCGGCGTGCCTAATACATGCAAGTCGAGCGGATCTTTGGGAGCTTGCTCCCAAAGGTTAGCGGCGGACGGGTGAGTAACACGTGGGCAACCTGCCTATGAGACTGGGATAACTCCGGGAAACCGGGGCTAATACCGGATAATTCTTTTCTACACATGTAGAAAAGCTGAAAGATGGTT
>NZ_JBHLUU010000100.1:0-27928 GCF_042433785.1 Robertmurraya beringensis
GATGAGATTTCCCATAGCGCAAGCTAGTAAGATCCCTGAAAGATGATCAGGTTGATAGGTCAGAGGTGGAAGCGCGGCGACGTGTGGAGCTGACTGATACTAATCGATCGAGGACTTAACCAAATATTGATGAAACGTATTTCTTTCTTCTTCAAAATATTATCTAGTTTTGAGAGAATGGTTAAAAATTTCTCTTGAAAAATTGCGAAAAACTATTATAATAAAATAGTGTCGCATAAATAGTCTGGTGGCGATAGCGAAAAGGTCACACCCGTTCCCATACCGAACACGGAAGTTAAGCTTTTCAGCGCCGATGGTAGTTGAGGGTTTCCCTCTGTGAGAGTAGGACGTCGCCAGGCGGTAACATTTTATCTAATTATTCCACAGTAGCTCAGTTGGTAGAGCATTCGGCTGTTAACCGAACGGTCGCAGGTTCGAGTCCTGCCTGTGGAGCCATTAGGAGAGCTGTCCGAGTGGCCGAAGGAGCACGATTGGAAATCGTGTAGGCGGGCAAAACCTGTCTCAAGGGTTCAAATCCCTTGCTCTCCGCCATAATTATTATACTGGCCCCTTGGTCAAGCGGTTAAGACACCGCCCTTTCACGGCGGTAACACGGGTTCGAATCCCGTAGGGGTCACCAAGTTTTTTCACGAAGTGAAAATAACCAAGTTTTTTCGCGAAATGAAAATAACATTCCATTTCGGAGGATTAGCTCAGCTGGGAGAGCACCTGCCTTACAAGCAGGGGGTCGGCGGTTCGATCCCGTCATCCTCCACCAAAAAAAATTCGTGAAGCGAAAAATATTTATCCTTTCACGAAAGTGAAAAACATTTAATATTATTGTCGCGGGGTGGAGCAGTCTGGTAGCTCGTCGGGCTCATAACCCGAAGGTCGCAGGTTCAAATCCTGTCCCCGCAATCTAAATTTTTCAAGGAAACTTGAAAAATTTCTGGTCCCGTGGTGTAGCGGTTAACATGCCTGCCTGTCACGCAGGAGATCGCCGGTTCGATCCCGGTCGGGACCGCCATATTGTGGCTCAGTAGCTCAGTCGGTAGAGCAAAGGACTGAAAATCCTTGTGTCGGCGGTTCGATTCCGTCCTGAGCCACCACTATTCACGAACAATCTCGTTGTATCTGAATATATTAAATTCATATGGAGGGGTAGCGAAGTGGCTAAACGCGGCGGACTGTAAATCCGCTCCCTTGGGTTCGGCGGTTCGAATCCGTCCCCCTCCACCATTTTAGGGGTATAGTTTAAAGGTAGAACGAAGGTCTCCAAAACCTTTGGTGTGGGTTCGATTCCTACTACCCCTGCCAACTTTTAATAATGGCGGTTGTGGCGAAGTGGTTAACGCATCGGATTGTGGTTCCGACATTCGTGGGTTCGATTCCCATCAGTCGCCCCATTTATATAAAAGAATTTTTTGATTATATGAAGTTTAATCAATGGGCTATAGCCAAGCGGTAAGGCATCGCACTTTGACTGCGACATGCGTTGGTTCGAATCCAGCTAGCCCAGCCATTTGCGGAAGTAGTTCAGTGGTAGAATACAACCTTGCCAAGGTTGGGGTCGCGGGTTCGAATCCCGTCTTCCGCTCCAAGTTTTGGCGGCATAGCCAAGTGGTAAGGCAGAGGTCTGCAAAACCTTTACCACCGGTTCGAATCCGGTTGCCGCCTCCAATTATTATATCCATGATTACTATAATATACCTAAGATACGCCGGGGTGGCGGAACTGGCAGACGCACAGGACTTAAAATCCTGCGGTAGGTGACTACCGTACCGGTTCGATTCCGGTCCTCGGCACCAAGGATTTTTACGAAGTAAAATATCCAATGCTTTTTGCGAAGCAAAATAGCTATCCTTACAATTGAATTATGCCGGTGTGGCGGAATTGGCAGACGCGCACGACTCAAAATCGTGTTCCTCTGGAGTGTCGGTTCGACCCCGACCACCGGTATCTTTAGGTGAAAACGAGTTCGTTTTACAAACGATAAAACACTTACAAATGTTGATATATCAATGTTTGTGAGTGTTTTTTGTTTTGTGGAAAGACGGCTGACTAAGGTAGGTTTTTAAATCATTTTACATAAATTTTACACAAGAAAAATTAGTAATGCTTAATAGCGTATGGGTTTTACGAAGGTGATAAAATATAATTAGGTAAGGTTTGAATAACTATTAATGGGCAGTTTTATGAGTGAAAAGTAGGAAACAAGGCCATTTCTGCAAAGGATGTGGGGTTATTCTGTCTAATGAAAAATTTAGCGGTAGAGGTAACCGTGAACATCTTTGTAAAGAGTGTAAAAAAGCAGGTATAGTAAGAAATACTAAGTCAAATTCCAATTATGATCGGGATTTTCATCGTCTATCTAATATAGATAGTATTTTAGTCCAAGCTGAAATCCGACCTGAAATACAATTCGGAGATGTTATTTCAACTAAATGGGTCTTATTTTGAACATGGTTAATTGTTTTTTTTGTAACTTTATGACTTTTACGAATAGATTTCTTTTGTTAGTATTCATTAATTGTTATAATATAATGATAGAAGGAGTTCAAGGGAGGAATGTACCATTGGCTATGGATGAATCAAAAGCAAAAGTTGGAATTAATCCTGAATTCTTACCTTTTCTAAAAGGGGCACATGTAAATTCAATTGATGAAGATGTTAATATATCACTAGCCTTGTATTTGTTTACTGCGAGAAAAATAACACTTGCACGAGCAGCTGAACTGGGTGGTAAAAGCATATCAGATTTTATTCAAATCTTAATTAATCATAATATTCATTGGGCAGAGTATACAGAGGAAAATAAAAAGCAAGATGATGAAACGATTGATTTTATTCTAAAAGAAGATGGTAAAGGAAAACAAGATAAAAGCGATTTGTAATACTAGTCCTATTATTGGGCTATCTATCATTGGTCGTCTTGATCTTCTGTGGGAACTGTTTGATATCTATATTCCACAAGAAGTTTATAATGAAGTTGTGAAACAAGGTAGTGAACAAGCAATCGGGAAACAAGAATTAAGAGATGCTGTGGCTAAGGGGTTAATAAAAGTCCATGAAGTAAAAGATCAAGGTTTTGTAGTAAAGTCTTATGGACGTTTGCATAGAGGAGAGCTAGAAGTAATCGTTGGAGCAAAGGAACTAGGTGTGAGTATTGTTATTATTGATGAAAAGTCTGCAAGGAAATGTCAGCAGCATATAATTTACTGGTGAAATTCAAATAACTGTTATCATGGTCCAGCTAAAGTTAACTGGGCTTATTTTGTTGTAAATATAAATTCAGGAAGTTAAGTTTGTGAACAGTTACGCTTAGAGTAACCAATTATTATAATAAGACTATTACAAAGCGACTTAAAACTTCTATCTACTTATAAAAAAGTAACATAACCTGGCCGCAAAGTAATGTGAGTTACTTATTTCTTGCAAGTATTAAATTAGCCACCAGCACCGCGAATAACTGATGCTGACGTCGATGTTCGTGCATACGAACCTTCATATATCATAAACCACAATGATCTTAACTTCAAATAAGCCTGTAAATTTTCATAGGTATCAATTGTCTTTTCTCATCTCTTCCCACGGTTCCTTAATTACATGGGTACTTTGGTGCCTGTGAACTCTTTAATGATAAACGATGATTCAATGAGTTTGAAAAAAACGAAATAAATCTTCACTAGGGGTGTAATGAGATGCATTTATCAAATTTTGAAAATTACTTTCAGGAGCATATTCTTGGGCGTGGCCTGGATTATTATCACAGTAAATTGATTACTAGTCTTGAAACAGATGATGGACATCATTACGTCGCAAGCGTCGACGGTACGGAAATGTATAATGTACATGTGGTTATAAGTGAGAATGAGGATGTTACTGAAATTACGTGCGACTGTCCTTACGACTACGATCAACTATGCAAACATATGGCAGCAGTCCTTTTTGCTATTCGCGAGCAGAAGGGTGTTCCTATACCAGGGGAAATAAAGCAGGACTTGCCCTCACTGCTACAAAGTCTAGATAAAGAGGAACTTATACGTATCCTTCTTGAAATTGCGGATGAACGCCAGGATATTGAAAAAAGGCTATTATTTATCTATTCAAAAAGTGAAAATGAACTTTTATCGAGTGATCGATTAATTAAAGAATATATACGTCGAGCTAGTAGAAAGGGCTATATCGAATGGAATCATGTTGATTACGCCCTTGAGGGGGCTGATATGGTCTTGGAAAAAGCCCGAACGAAAGCGGATGAAGGAAATTACAAAACAGCTGTTTTATTAGGAATAACCGTCTTAGCGAATGCGGTTGAAATGTTAGAATACGCAGATGATTCAAGTGGTTCAATTGGAATGGTCATATCTTGGAGTATTAAAACGATTGATCGGGCTATTTGTGAGGGAATAGATGAATTCCCATTA
Source organism: Robertmurraya beringensis (assembly GCF_042433785.1). Taxonomy (NCBI): domain Bacteria; kingdom Bacillati; phylum Bacillota; class Bacilli; order Caryophanales; family Bacillaceae; genus Robertmurraya; species Robertmurraya beringensis. The sequence goes on from NZ_JBHLUU010000100.1 coordinate 4,428, forward strand.
CATGAAAAAGCAGAGCTTTTTGAGACGCTGATTAAAGAAGCTATGAACGAAAGATATGACGATTGGTGTGAGTGGCGTATTGATTTATTAAGGGTATGTGTGCACTTTTGTGCAGCAGAGGAATTGCGCAGAACATTAGAAGACCAGTTATCAAGAATGATGAAAACCGTATCTACAGACTCTTGGCGTTCGAGTTATGAAATAATTGAATTGAAAAAACTTCAGCTAAAGATAATTGAAAATTTTGATGAGGATGAAAAAGCGGAACGATTTATTGAAGAAAATATTGTTCACCCCTATTTTCGTGAACAGGCAATTACAAAAGCAATGCAAAAAGGAGAATATAACAAAGCCATTCAGCTTGCATTAGATGGGGAAAGAGAGGCAGCAAACCAGTGGAATGGATCTGTTAAAAAGTTTAAAGAATATCGTTATCAAGCGTATAAACTGATGGGTGACATTGATAAACAAAAAAGACTAGCACTAGAGTTTTTACAACACGACGATTTTAACTATTATGCAGAATTAAAAGGACTTTACTCACCGGATGAATGGCAAGTAAAATTAAAAAATATAATTGCCTGGTTCCAAAGCCAAAAGAATCGTTCTTACACATACCTTTCTATTATAAAAGAAGAAAATTTAACGGAGCATATTCTTGAATATTGTAAAGCCAAGGCATCCACGATCACAGAACTTTATCCCTATTTAGAAGAAAGATACCCTTATGAGGTGAACAATCTTTTTATTGAATATATCCGAAAGGAAGCAGAAGCTGCTTCTAATCGGAAGCAATATCAAAGCGTTGCTTCCATAATAAAACAATATAGAAAGGCTTGTAGTCTAGGACAGCCAACTGACATCATTGATGAGCTAAAACTAAAAAATAAAAGGCGTCCGGCATTTATAGATGAACTGGAAAAAGTGAGTTTCGCTTTTGCTAGAAAAAGATAATCTGTTTGAACAATGCTGCAATAGTGAATAAAGATTTGAGGTTATTAGTAATGGGGAAGAAGAAGGAAAATAAGAACAAGAATTTGGGACCGCGGCGCAAACGAATGAATCGAAAAGGCAGTCTGCAGAGTGCCAAGGGACAATATTAATGGGGAGTTTTATGAGTGAGAAGTAAGAAACGAGGCCATTTCTGCAAAGGATGTGGGGACTTTCTGCCTAATGAAAAATTTAGTGGTAGAGGTCACCGTGAACATCTTTGTAAAGAGTGTAAAAAAGCAGGTATAGTAATAAATACTAAGTCAAATTCCGATTATGATCGGGATTTTCATCGTTTATCTAAAGCTGTTAGAAACTGTATGATTATTTATATGGAGCATGAAAGTTACTTTTATTTGAATATCAACTTTCCCGGTATATTATGGGAGGAGGAGATGAACTTAGCTCAGAAATCTATGTGTATCAGGGAGACAAGGAGCAAAAATTCCTTGTATCAGAAAAACTACAAAAGAATGAAGCTGTAATGGACGTTTTATACAAAAAATACTACGATACAATTGATAGCAACCAAAGTTTTGATTATGAAGAATTGATATACGAGGAGTATGTAGAAATTTCAAAGAAACGCAGACAGTTTCTTGAAGTAATATCATCGATTCATCATTTGAAGGAGTTCTTGATAGTTGGAAGGGGATAGAATTGATGACTCAATCAAGAAAAATTCGTCTAAAGAAATTATATGTTCCTTGTCCTGCTAAGGAAAACGATGAAATATTTCGAAATGGAGTATTTCATTTTAATATATCTAGAATATTGGAAGACATTCATTGTGGGAAACTAGTTGTTGATAAAGAATACGTAGATATTAATGAATGGTTTAAGTGGCATGGACATCATTCATCTTTAAATGAAGACCATTTACCTACAGTTAATATAGATAGTATTATAGTCCAAGCTGAAATCCGTCCTGGAATATTTTCTATCATAGATGGCAATCACAGAATAGAAAAAGCATTTCGGTTGGGTAAACCCTCCATTTATTCATATAAGCTAAAGGGAGAGCAGTTGATTCCATATTTTATAACTGAAAAAGGTTATCAAGCTTTTGTGGAATATTGGAATTCAAAATGTTAGATAAGAAAATTAGAATGAAGGATTTAATCGAAACTATTTTTTAGAAGCGATAAATGTCTATGAGGGTGAAGCTTGAAGATATAGTAGAGGGAATGGAAATGCAATCGGATGATAACCGATCATTTCTTAATCTAGATACTGGTGAAATCGTCCATATCTCACAAGAGGCTCTATTAATTGCTGAAGATAGTGAGGACTATGAACACTTATCTGAATGGCAACAAGATGAAGTGAAAATAGCCTTGGATATAGTAGAGAGTTTTGGAAAGTATGCTGCACTTCTAATATCTTTGGTGTTATACAGAGAGAAAAATCAAGAGATAAAAAAGGTTGCAGTTCGCCACAGTCTACAACCACTAAATAACTTCCTAGATAAATTACATGAAAAATACCAGGCACTCCGTCAAAGGGAGCGCTTTTAAAGCATATTTAATTATATAGTAACATGTTACTTAAGGTGGTTCTTTCATAAAAACTCGATTTTATCAATAACATTATCAAAATCTCTTCTACCGTCTTCTTCAGTGCCTGCCCTTTATTATGGTGCAGCAGCCTTTTTGGATGGAAAAATTATTGGTGTGGATGCACATGGAGCACGTCCTCATCTTGGCCAGAATGCTATAGAAGTGGGTTCATCTTTCATTCAAGCCATAAAAGGCATCCATTTGGATCCGATGATTCCATATACCGCTAAAATGACAAAGTTCCACGCTGGTAGTGATTCTGGAAACATTATTCCCGGAAATGCGAACTTTAACATCGACCTGCGGGCACAAACAAACGAAGTCATGAAAGAACTTATAGAAAAGATCAATGAAATCTCGGAATCAGTTGCAAAAGCTGCACGGTGTTACGATAACACTAGAGACAAGAGCGACCGTAGCAGCTGCACAAGTTAATGCGTTAACAACCTTATCGAATTTCATACTGCCTGGTGACACAGCTGCTTCTTCCCGTTATTGGGAGAAAGACATTATTGACCCGGAAGTTGTCGTTGAAAATGGAAAAATCACCGTTCCAGAAAAGTGTGGAATTGGTTATGAACCTAATAGAGAAATTATTCAACAATTTACGGTTAGTGAAAAGTCTTATTTCTAAAAACATAATTTGTTCCATTCTATCAAGTTTAGTTATTATTCATAGTATCTATAAAGGTAAAGAACTTATACGAAAAATACTACTGAAAGGAGCGCCAGTAAGCCAGGTAGGGTGCTTCTTTTTTAAGTCGGTATCAGTTGCCGAAGATGATTCATCGGTTATTTCCCCATCTGCCAATCAGCAAGTATTTCTCTCACCCTGTTATTTGCTGAAGGAATGATCCTGCCTTTTCTTTTAGGGAATAAGTCTGAATGGATTGCTTTTCCTCATTGATTATTAAACATCCTTTCTTTTTCAAAACTCAAGAACAACCAGGTAAATATGATAAACACATACATGAAAAAAGTTCGACAAAATACTTGATTTTTTTCAGGAATCTTTGTATTATATAAAAGTACCAAATATGAATCACATATTTGCGGGTGTAGTTTAATGGTAAAACCTCAGCCTTCCAAGCTGATGTCGTGAGTTCGATTCTCATCACCCGCTCCATACATATAAGCAACGCAGTATGCCGTTTATAAAAACGATGTACTGCGTTTTTTAATCCCCCCATATTTAGGAGGGAATTTGTTGCTATTTTTGATTTAAAATACTTTCCTCTAACACATCATGTTTATCTCCATACACTTTTGTAATATGAGATTCTCCCCATGCGCACAACGAATCTAAAATAGATTGCAGGCTTTTTCCATACTCACTAAGTTCATATTCCACTTTAGGGGGAACCTGATTATAACTAATACGGTTGATTACTCCGTCGTCCTCTAACTCTCGTAATTGCTGTGTTAACATTTTTTGAGTGATATTTGGCATTAATTTCTTCAATTCACTAGTTCGCTTTTTTCCATGTGTAAGATGGCATAAAATGACACACTTCCATTTCCCCCCAATTACTTCTAATGTTGCTTCCACAGCAATGTTGTACTTCTTTTTCTCCATTTTCATACTCCTTTCTATAGGTACTAAAAAGTACCTACCTTACTAATAGGTACCTATATCACTTTTAAGTGCGTTCTTTCCAATTAGAACTCTATGAATCATAATAGCATTTGTTGATGAAATACACCAAGGAAACATACAACGGAAATAAATTGGAGGAAATGAAATGAATATTGATAAGAAGAGAAGCACATTTGCTTTATTAGCGTTAGCAATTAGTGCTTTTGCAATAGGGACAACCGAATTTATTAGTGTTGGGTTGCTTCCTCTCATTGCAAAGGATTTACAAATATCTGTAACAATGGCTGGCCTAACAGTCTCCTTATATGCACTAGGAGTCACGGTAGGTGCGCCAGTTTTAACTTCGATAACATCGAGTATGTCGAAAAAGAAGCTGCTGCTTTGGATTATGCTCATTTTTATCATCGGCAATAGTCTAGCAGCTTCTGCAACATCAATAGGTGTTTTACTTGCAGCAAGAGTAATATCAGCATTTTCCCATGGTGTATTTATGTCAATTGGCTCAACAATTGCAGCGAGCCTAGTTCCAGAAAACCGTCGTGCTAGTGCCATTTCTATTATGTTTACAGGGCTCACGGTTGCAACGATTACCGGGGTTCCTATAGGTACCTTTATCGGCCAACAGGTTGGGTGGCGATCAGCATTTGTTGCTATTGTTATTGTCGGAATAATAGCCCTGATTGCCAATAGCATTCTCGTTCCGGGCGAACTACCTAGAGGGCAAAAAACAACATTCCATGATCAACTTAAACTAGTTAGAAATGGTCGTTTGTTATTAATGTTTATTATTACGGCATTAGGATATGGGGGAACATTTGTAGTATTTACGTATTTAACTCCCTTGCTTCAAAGCATTACAGGTATTAAAGAGGAATTAGTCGCTGTCGTTTTACTCGTATATGGGATTGCCATTGCGATTGGAAATGTGATAGGTGGTCGACTAGCAAATCATAAGCCGCTCAAGTCTTTATTTTATATGTTTCTCATTCAGGCAGTAATTCTCCTCATATTAAGCTTTACTGCTCCGTTCAAAGTGATTGGAATAATCACGATTATTTTCATGGGGCTCTTTGCCTTTATGAACGTTCCAGGCCTTCAAGTATATGTAGTTATGCTTGCAGAACGCTTCGTTCCTGGGGCAGTAGATGTGGCATCAGCGATAAATATTGCTGCTTTTAATGCAGGGATAGCCGTTGGTTCTTATGTTGGCGGAATCATAACCGAACAGATGGGATTGATTCATACCGCATGGATTGGTTCGTTAATGGTCTTTGGTGCTGTAATTTTAACAGGCGTAAGCCTAATTCTAGAAAAAAAAGATCTAATCGAGGACTAATAATTGATGTTTAATAAACATTTACAAGAAACGACTACTTTAAAAACAACTCCCCTGCTAATTACAGGGGAGTTCCTGTTCTGTTTACTCACCTATCACCCGACATTCCCCCACCCCACCATGAATTTGTATAAACATGTTCATAATGGATTGTGTCAAAAGTTGTCCTTCATCCATTGTTATGGACGGACGTAAATAAATCAGGTGGAGTGCATTTCTAGTTGATTCTGTCACTGCTGATCTCAGAGAATCAACGTACGGACTGCCGAACCCGCCTTTTTTATCGGCGGAAATGATAAGCTGGTAAAGAGAATTACTACGGCCATTAAGCCCCTCGTATACTTCATCCTCCGATCCCAATCTAATCATAATGTCCTCAATAAGCTGACTAGTGTCATAGATACCTAAAGGAATCTCATACTTCAATGAGAGGAAGTTATTTAAATCTGTGGCACTGTTAATACTTTGTATGTAATTTTGTTTTTTGACACGTCTGTATAAAGCTTCAGCTGAATGACGATAGCGATTAGGGTCCTTTCCGGTTTTCTTAAAAATAGACCTCCACTCACTAATTCCCTTAAGATCAGATAGTTGCTTCTCCTCTAAGTCGAAGAATAATGATTCTTGAAAAAGCTGCAATCTACCTTTTAGCATTTGGGGAGAGGATCCAACATCAATATCTTTATATGTGATGACGCCCATTTTAAAACCTGGGACCAGTGAGAGGAGCTCAGGAGAAATCGATATTTCCAAACTTTCCACCTCCAAAAAGTGTTTAAAATAGTTTATCATAGAATGCAGTGATTTCGTATTTGTAAGTATGGAACGAGGTGAAGACGCATGAATTATCATCAATTAAAAATAGATATTATTGAATTTAGCAAAACGATTGGAATTGATAAAATTGGTTTTACATCGGCATCTTCGTTTTCTGAGTTAAGAAACCGACTTGTAAGGCAACAAGAGTTAGAGTATCAGTCGGGTTTTGAGGAGCCCGATATTAATAAAAGAGTCGAGCCCTCTTTACTTTTACCAGAGGCTGCTTCTATTATCTCCATAGCACTAGCCTATCCATCAAAAATGAAGATAAGAGTGGAAAGCAGAAAGGGAGAGAGAAGAGGTATCTTTTGTCGAGCTTCTTGGGGAACGGATTATCATACAGTCCTTCGTGATCGGTTAAAAAAACTTGAGGATTATATCCATTCTAGAGTTCCAGGTGCTCTTGTAAAATCAATGGTGGATACAGGAGAGCTTGCTGATAGAGCCGTAGCAGAACGTGCAGGGATTGGCTGGAGTGGGAAGAACTGTGCTATTATTACTCCTGAGTTTGGCTCCTACGTCTACCTAGGGGAAATGATTACAAATCTCCCGTTTGAACCAGATCAGCCGATTGAAAATGGGTGTGGAGACTGCAATAAATGTGTAGATGCATGTCCAACAGGAGCACTTGTTCAAGGCGGACAACTAAATTCACACAAATGTATTGCCTTTTTAACACAAACAAAAGGATTTCTTCCAGACGAATTTCGAGGAAAGATTGGAAATCGATTGTACGGTTGCGACACATGTCAGACAGTCTGTCCTAAAAATAAAGGAAAGGATTTTCATTTTCATGAAGAAATGGAACCTGATCCAGAGATTGCAAAACCCCTTTTACGTCCTTTACTTTTCATGAGTAATCGGGAGTTTAAAGAAAAGTTCGGACATGTATCGGGCTCTTGGCGTGGGAAAAAGCCCATTCAGAGAAATGCCATTATCGCACTTGCTCATTACAAGGATGAGACAGCTGTTGAGGATTTAATCCAAGTCATGAAAAAAGATCCAAGGCCAGTGTTAAGAGGAACGGCTGCTTGGGCTTTAGGGAAAATTGGTGGGTTAGTGGCAGCGGATGCCTTAAATAATGCAAAGCAAAAAGAAGAGGACGAAGAGGTTCTTGACGAAATCAATAAAGGATTATCATTCATTCAGTGAGAGTACTTCGTTACTCTCATTTTTTTTTCAACTTCTTCATATGTTTACTTGAAGGGAGTGAAAAAGGTGAGAAAACAGCTTCAAGTGTTACTCGAGAAAAGGGTCAAGCAATGTGTAACAAATACACGAGATATTAACGAGGAATGCGAGAAAATAAAGATGAAGAAACAAGGTTTAGAGGAAAGAAAAGGTGAAATTGTTAAAGCCAAAGCTAGCGGCAAGATACAGAACATAGAACAGGTAGCAGATATCGCTCACGTTTATTACCAGGTTCACTTTCAGTACTTGATTAACCATAAGGGAACATTATATATAGAGGAAGAAATAGAGGAAAGAAAAGCTGAATTTTATAAAGGAACATTGGTTGATGATGAGGAGATTGCTCCAGACTTTACAGTAGAAAAAGCAGAAGCAAGTATTAATGATGTATTTGATGAACGAGTAAAATTTGCTTACGACCGTTTAAGTGCTGTGAAATATGCGGAAACATGGTGGAATAGCTATAATCCGCGATTTAGTAAGTTTACGAACGACTGTACGAACTATATATCCCAATGTCTTCGTGCTGGAGGGGCACCGATGACAGGGTATCCTAACCGTTCCAAGGGCTGGTGGATGCAAAACAATAGTTGGACATACAGCTGGACCGTTGCTCATTCCTTCCGGTGGTATTTACCGAATGCAAGGGTAGGATTGCGGGCAGTTGAAGTGAATCGACCAGAAGAATTGAAGTTAGGTGATATTATATGCTATGACTTTGAGGGAGATGGACGATTTAATCATACGACCATTGTAACAGCAAAGGATGCAGACGGAATGCCGCTTGTGAACGCACATACAACGAATAGTAGAAAAAGATATTGGGCGTATACAGATTCTACCGCATATACACCAAATATCAAATATATCTTTTTGCAAGTTGTTGACGATGTATGAGCTTTGGCTCTGAGTAAAGAGTAGTGGTATAATATCCACTGACAGTTAACTACAGAGGTGACACCATGCCAAACCATATCGTACTATTTCAACCACAAATTCCTGCTAATACAGGGAACATCGCTCGTACATGTGCTGCAACAGATACAACACTACATTTGATTCGACCGCTTGGTTTTTCAACAGATGATAAACAATTAAAGCGTGCGGGGTTAGATTATTGGGATGCGGTAACCATTCATTACTATGATTCATTGGATGAATTTTATGAAAAGAATGAAGGCGGGGAATTTTTCTACTTAACGAAGTTTGGTAAGAAAAACTATACTTCATTTGATTACAGCGATTCAGGAAAAGAATACTATTTCATCTTTGGGCGTGAAACAACAGGATTACCACAAGAGGTGAGAGAGAAAAACCTTGATCGTGCGTTAAGAATTCCTATGAATGATGAGCATGTACGCTCATTAAATTTGTCAAACACGGCAGCTATTTTAGTGTATGAGGCATTAAGACAGCAAAACTATCTACACCTAACATAAAGGGACCGTTCTATTATAGAACGGCCTTTTTAAAAGGAGGTAAACAAGTGAATACAGTCATTGAAACGATTTTAAATCATCGGTCAATAAGGAGCTTTGAGGACAAGCCATTAACTCGTGAACAGATTGAGATCATCGTTGAAAGTGCTCAAGCAGCATCTACTTCTAGTTACATACAAGCTTACAGCATCATTGGTGTAACCGATCGTGAAAAAAAGAAAAAGTTAGCAGAGCTTGCAGGAAATCAAAGCTATGTGGAGGAAAATGGTCACTTTTTTGTTTTCTGTGCGGACTTATTCCGTCATGAGTACATTGGAAAAATGGAAGGAAAAGATGTGATTCCTTCCATTGAAAGCACGGAAAAATTTATGGTTGCTCTAATTGATGCATCATTAGCTGCTCAAAATGCAAGCTTAGCAGCAGAATCTTTAGGGCTTGGAATTTGTTATATTGGTGGCATAAGAAATAATCTAGACGAAGTGGGAAAATTACTGAATATACCTGAGCGGGTGATTCCTCTATTTGGTTTAGCAGTCGGTTATCCTAAAAAAATGACAGATAAGAAGCCACGATTGCCTCTTTCACATGTGTATCATGAAGAGCAATACAATACTGATCATTATGAAGAGGAACTTACAAGCTATAATAAAGTAATTTCTAGCTACTATAAGGAAAGAACGGGTGGAAAGCGTACGGACACGTGGACTGAACAAATGGCCAATATGCTAGAGAAGCAATCAAGAATGTATATGAAGAATTATGTAGAAGGACAAAAATTTAATAAACAATAAGAAAAAAGCTGCCAACAAAATCGGCAGCTTTTTCTTACTTATTTACACCTGGTTTATCATCGTATCCTGCAGTAAAAATTGCAGCTAGAAATGCAACCATAACACCTAAAATAAGAAGCAATCCCATGTATGTAGCCTCCTCTGTAAAAGATTACGTTTACATATAGACCTATTATAGCCTATTTCAAACATAGTGTGAATAATGGAAGAGATATTTTTTGGCCAAGTTCCTAAAGTGTTTCTAAAAAAGGACAACATTAGTCTCCCTCATTAGGCATGTTCATCTGTAAGGGTGCATAGATTATATTAATCGTCTCTGATCATTCAAACAGGGGAGGTCCTTATGGATATCTTAAAAAAGATTGAAATGTATAGACAAGAAGAGGAAAAGTTAAAGTGGGAAGGTACGTTTGCAGAGTATTTAGAAATTGTGAAGGAAAGTCCATGGGTAGCACAGTCGGCACATTCTCGCGTTTATAATATGATCAAAGATGCTGGAATTGAAAAAGACGGGACGAGTAAAAAATATGAATTTTTCAGTAACCAGTTATTTGGTTTAGAGGAGTCGCTAGAGAGACTAGTCGAGGAGTATTTTCACCCGTCTGCCAAACGTTTAGATGTTAGAAAGAGAATTCTTTTGCTTATGGGACCAGTTAGTGGCGGAAAATCCACTCTAGTCACGATGCTAAAGCGTGGGTTAGAAGCATATTCGCATTCAGAACGAGGCGCTGTTTTTGCGATAAAAGGCTGTCCGATGCATGAAGACCCATTACATCTCATTCCGCACCATTTAAGAAAAGATTTTTACGATGAATATGGAATTCGAATTGAAGGGAATTTGTCACCACTAAACACGATGAGAGTGGAACAGGAGTATGGCGGTCGAATTGAAGATGTCATTATCGAACGTGTTTTCTTCTCAGAAGATAAGCGTGTGGGGATTGGAACATTCAGTCCTTCCGATCCAAAGTCACAGGATATTGCTGATTTAACAGGTAGTATCGACTTTTCAACCATTGCTGAATACGGATCAGAATCCGATCCGAGGGCTTATCGATTCGATGGAGAATTAAATAAAGCCAATAGAGGTATGATGGAGTTCCAAGAAATGTTAAAGTGTGATGAAAAGTTCTTATGGCACTTACTTTCTCTTACACAAGAGGGGAATTTCAAAGCAGGTCGATTTGCACTCATTTCCGCAGATGAATTAATTGTGGCTCATACGAATGAAACGGAGTATCGCTCGTTTATTTCAAATAAGAAAAACGAAGCATTACACTCACGTATTATCGTTATGCCAGTACCTTATAACTTAAAGGTAAGCCAGGAAGAGAAAATCTACGCGAAAATGATTGGTGAAAGTGATGTATCACATGTTCACATTGCCCCACATACATTGCGGGTTGCAGCTATGTTTACTATCCTAACTCGATTGAAGGAACCGAAAAAAGGTGACATTGATTTAGTGAAAAAAATGCGCCTTTATGATGGGGAGAATGTTGAAGGTTTCTCAAGCGCTGATGTCGATGAGTTGAAGAAGGAATATGCGGATGAAGGAATGAGTGGCATTGACCCTCGTTATGTGATCAATCGTATTTCTTCTACAATTATAAGAAAAGAAATGTCGTCTATTAATGCACTAGATGTTCTTCGTTCCTTAAAAGAGGGCTTAGATCAACACGCATCCATTACTCCAGAGTTAAAGGAGAAATATTTGAATTATATTTCACTTGCTCGTAAGGAGTATGACGATATTGCGAAAAAAGAAGTGCAAAAAGCATTTGTATACTCGTATGAAGAGTCTGCAAAAACGCTGATGGATAATTACTTGGATAATGTCGAGGCATACTGCAATAAGGCGAAGCTTCGAGACCCATTAACTGGTGAAGAAATTAACCCAGATGAGAAGCTGATGCGCTCCATTGAAGAACAGATTGGTATTTCCGAAAATGCGAAAAAAGCATTCCGCGAAGAAATCTTAATTCGTATTTCTGCCTATGCAAGAAAGGGCAAGCGTTTTGACTACAATTCGCACGATCGTCTACGTGAAGCGATTCAGAAGAAGCTGTTTGCAGACTTAAAGGATGTTGTGAAAATTACAACCTCCACTAAGACTCCAGATGAGCAGCAGCTGAAAAAGGTTAATGAAGTAGTAGCAAGATTGATTGACGAGCACGGCTATAATTCTACCTCTGCAAACGAACTACTTCGTTACGTTGGTAGCTTGTTAAACCGTTAATAAAAGGAGGGCTGGCTATAGTTGCCAGTCCTTGTTTGGTTTACCGCTTGTCCATCCCGGGTATAGATTACCAGAGGTGATGATCATGAAAACCAATCAAAAGGCCAAAAACGATGTTGCACAAAACAGTTCCATGGCTGAGGATATGAAAGAAATGAAGAACCTTGGAAAAGAAGTCGAACAAATGAAAACGAATGCTGAGTTAAAAAAGGATAATAAAATTCCTGATCCACAGCAGGAAACGAAATCAAACCAAACAAAAGAAAAGATAGAAAAAGTAAAAAGTAAGCATCGTTTATTAGATGCAAAATTTTAGATCATACGGCTGGAGAAAATACTTATCCCTATTAATAAGTAACCAGCACAAGTAGAATAAGCGGAGATTTTTCGGTTAAATGCAGAATGGGGCTTATTTCGGGGTAAATAAGAGGAGATTTTCCGCTTATGTAAAGCAAAAACCCCTCTTTTCGAAGTTTTCGAGCCAATAGGCGGAATCTCTCCGCCTATTCAAGCTCTTTTTAATCTGGATTACTAATTAAACGGAATTTCTCCGTCTATTTATCAGCTCGGGTACTTAACCTGAACTTCCAGCCGATGGGTGTAATGCGCCAAAAAATTGAGCTAGTTAATATAGCTCTTTTTCTTTTCCCATTAAAGACAAACATATTTTCTTTTTCGAAATAATATTTATAGAAGTAAGTTTTACATTGGGAATTAGGTGAACTGATTATATAATCCGTCAGATCATCTTACAGTGTATTTTTGAAATGATGAGAGCCTCTAATGTACTTGAATAGCAATAAAAAGGCTTGTCCATCATTATGGGCAAATGTCTCATTGTCAAAATTATTTGTAAATTATTGCGTCCTCTTGCATATGATAGAGTAATCAACATTTCCCACTCAAATTTACACTCGGGATATTGTATGAGCGTTTTGTGAAAATGGTGACAAAAAAATTAGGAGGGTTAAAACTATGGCAGATGTAAATAACCATCAATTTGTGATTTCCCAAGAAGACTGGTCCCTCCACCGAAAAGGCTATGACGACCAACAGAGGCATCAGGAGAAAGTTCAGGAAGCGATTCGAAACAATTTACCAGACCTAGTGACAGAGGAAAATATTGTTATGTCCAATGGTCGGGAAGTGGTGAAAATACCGATTCGCTCACTGGATGAATACAAAATTCGTTATAATTATGATAAAAACAAACATGTAGGCCAAGGAGATGGAGAAAGCAAAGTTGGTGATGTCGTAGCTAGAGATGGATCCGCAAATCAAAAGGGACCTGGAAAAGGGCAAGGAGCAGGAGATCAGGCAGGAGAAGACTATTTTGAAGCAGAAGTGTCTTTAATGGACATTGAGGAAGCTCTATTTAAGGAGTTGGAGCTGCCAAATTTAAAAAAGAAGGAAAAATCCGAGAACGTTGTAGAGGACATTGAATTTAATGATATCCGTAAAACAGGTTTGATGGGGAACATTGATAAGAAAAGAACAATGATGACCGCTTACAAGAGAAATGCAATGACAGGCAAGGCCAGCTTTCATCCTATTTATAGAGAAGATTTAAAATTTAAGACCTGGAATGAAATTATTAAGCCAGATTCTAAGGCTGTTGTGTTAGCAATGATGGATACAAGTGGATCAATGGGTCTTTGGGAAAAATATATGGCTCGAAGCTTTTTCTTCTGGATGACTAGGTTTTTACGAACCAAGTACGAAACAGTAGATATTGAGTTTATTGCCCATCATACAGAGGCAAAGGTGGTTTCCGAGGAGGATTTCTTTTCTAAAGGAGAAAGCGGAGGAACCATTTGTTCATCAGCATACCGTAAATCACTCGAACTTATTGAAACAAAATACGATCCTGCAAAATATAATATCTACCCATTCCATTTTTCAGATGGTGATAATTTAACTTCTGACAACGCACGTTGTGTGAAGTTGGTAGAAGAATTAATGAAAGTGTCGAATATGTTTGGATACGGAGAAGTAAATCAATACAACCGCCACTCGACCCTAATGTCCGCGTATAAAAACATCAAACATGAAGACTTCAGATACTATATCCTCAAACAGAAATCAGACGTGTTCCATGCGATGAAAAGCTTCTTCAAGAAAGAAGAAAATAAACAATTTGCTTAAAACCAGCCATGTGGCTGGTTTTTTATTGAGGCTCTTTTCTAAAACATTGTGCTACATACCCTTTTAAGGAAATTAATATTTCAACAACCAATCTGAACATTTTCATCGAGAGCTAAAAAAACGGTAATGATTTATTTATTTATGTTGACCGAGACAGCGAAGGAAAAGGCTCAAACGAACGCTATAGAAAGAAAAGCTTTGATTGGTATAAAAAAGTCATTGCCAGCAATGGCGAAGATTTAGAGTAGAAAAAGAAGGAAAGCTCTCTAGCAGGAGCTTTCCTTTTGACATTATTTCACTAAACCTAATGATTTCAAACCATTAAAAATACCTGAATCATCAACACCAGTTGTAACATGCTTCGCGTATGAAAAAAGCTCCGGATTTCCACTTCCCATAGCAAAACCTTCACCTACATTCGAGAGCATTTCTTTATCATTCATCCCATCTCCAAATGCAATGGCCTGTTCAGTTTGAAAGCCTAGATGTTCAATCACAGCTTTGACCGCTACTCCTTTATTTACATGGTCACGGATAACATCGTAACAAGTGGTGAAACCTGGAACATTCACCTTTGCATAGTGTATACCTTCAATTGATTGATAAGGTATATCGCCCTCTTCGTCGGAGGTAATGATGGTTATTCCGAGTACGTCCTTTTGAATGGATTGATGATATTGGTCGTTCTTTCTCAGATGAAAGGCTTTTTGAAAATCTTTAACTCTCTTGGTTTCTTGATCAAGGAAATAGTTCTTATTATGAGTGTAAATAACCAGATCATGTTTGTGTGTTTCTGCAATATGTAAAAAGGAATTCACATCCTCTATTTGCATATTTTCTTTAAAGATTTCTCTGCCTTTATAAATAGCATAGGCACCATTATAGGCTATATATGAATGAATGTTTAATTCTTCCCCGAGATCCGTTATTTCATGAAGTGGCCTTCCCGTGGCAAGTATTACTTCAATGTCTTGATCTTTCAACTGCCTGATTGCTTTCTTAGTTGTATCCTCAATGGAGTCATCTGGTCGTAAAATGGTTCCGTCAATGTCTAGAAAAACAACTCTGTATTTAGTCATTTAGTAAGCTCCTTATGATTAGACTTCTTCATGTTTTTGAGTATCTTACATTATAGCAAAGTACCGTGGCAAAGGGGGAAATGAACGAAATAATTCATCTTTTTCGACAAAAAACATCAAAAACCAACAGAAATCTCCGATATAAATAGTAAGTCTTGTTTGACTTTTAGGAGGAACAGCATATGCCTTATCACATAATTCTCGATGGAGTAATGGTAGTAGCGTACTTTTTTATTGCAGCCCAATTAAGTAAAAACAATCTTACACTGAATTCTTCCATTCCTTATAAAATGCTTGCAGGTGGATTGGCAGGTGCATTTTCTTTACTTCTATGGATGTTTGTGCCTGGAGTGCAGGAAGTGGATTTATCTTTATATCATCTACCTTTTCTCATCATTGTATTATTCGGTGGTGGTGGATCTCTAATCGGTGCGATGACCATTTTTTTGGGGGGCTTGTCTATAAACTTAGGATGGGCAATTATCACTGAGCCCTCAGTATATTTTTTAATGGGGTGCTGTTTTTTTCTTCCTATTCTTAATAGAAAGATTAATAATATATGGAACAGATGGATGTTCTCTATTACTTTAGTGACCGTTTTAAGCTACTTCTTCGATTATTCTAGATATGCGGAGCAGGATTCAACACCCTTTTGGGTTTTTGCTGTGCTAAGTATAGTAACAGGTTCATTTACCATTTACTTAATCTTACATGTGCATCGATCAAGAAATGCATTTACTGAGCTTGAACGGAAGAATCAAATTCTTTCCGAACAGCATGAAGAAATTCTTCTGAGACAGAGTGAGCTGTCACTAACCAAACAAAAATTTCAAACAGTAGTAGAAAGTGTAAAAGAGGTAATTTTCCAAACGAATCGAGAGGGAAAGATTGTTTTTCTTAATGCTGCCTGGGAGGAGTTAACCTTTTTTAAGGTGGAGGATAGTTTAAACAAACACTATTTTTATTATGTAGTACCAGAGGAAAGAACAAATAACATCAGAAAAATTAGTAAGTTAATTGCTGAGAAACAAGCCCGGACACGGATGGAAATTAAATTTTACAACAAAAAACATGAAGTACTTTGGATGGAGTTAAATATTTCATTTTCCTACGACAGTGATGGGAACTTGTTAGGTACCTTTGGAACAATGACAGATATTACAGAACGGCATAAGTCCGAACAAATACTTAGCAAAACTCTAAAAGAGTTAGAAGATATTAAATTTGCAATGGATGAATCTGTTGTTGTCATGGTTACTGACCCAAAGGGAGTGATCTTAAAAGTTAATGATTTATTTTGTAGCATTTCAGGTTACACAAAGGATGAGCTAATAGGAAAGCCACAGCAATTTCTAAACTCTGGTTATCATCTGCAAAGTTTTTATCAAACCATGTGGGAAACGTTAAATAGAAAAGAAGTTTGGCGTGGAGAGTTACGTAATAAATCAAAAAATGGAAGTTATTATTGGGTTAATGCTGTGATTGTCCCGCTAGTGGATGAAGCAGGAGAAATCCATCAATTTGTTACGATTCAAAGTAATATTACGAAGCGAAAACTGGCTGAACAGAAACTTGTTGAAGCCAATGACTTGTTACTAAAACTATCTTCTGTTGATGGATTGACAGGGATAAATAATCGACGTTCATTTGACGAACGTATTGCTTTTGAGTGGGACAAAGGATTTATCGCACAAACATCATTGTCTGCCATTTTATTAGATGTTGATCACTTTAAGCTTTATAATGATCATTACGGTCATCAACAGGGAGATGACTGCTTGAAAAAGGTTGCTAGGTTGATGGTTCGTGAGTTGCCACGATCATCGGATTTTGGTGCAAGATATGGGGGAGAAGAATTTGTAATATTACTACCTGATACTGGATTACTTGAGGCAACCTCTATTGCTGAGGAGATTAGAAAAGGAATTCTTTCTTTACAAATCGAGCATGAAAAATCTAAGGTATCTCCAATGATTACTGCTAGTCTTGGAGTTGCATCGATCATACCTTCAGAAGACGCTTCGGCAAAAAAACTGTTAGAGAATGCTGATAAAGCACTATATATCGCTAAGAGAAATGGTAGGAACCGAGTAGAATCATATACAGAAGAAAAAACAAGCACAATTGATGTGAATGAGAGAATAATGGAAAGGGTTGTAGTAAAAGATCCTGTCCAGGAATATATCAATTTATTGCATTCAGAGGATACTCACACGTGGGAGCATTCTAATCGAGTGGCTCATTATGCAATATTACTTGCTAAAGAGTTAGGTGTCAGTGAGAAGGAACGAGAAAAGCTCTATTTAACAGCCTTGCTCCATGATATTGGGAAATTAGATATTCCGCAAAGTATTCTTAGGAAAGCTAGCCGACTAACAGAAGAGGAATATACTATTATTAAACAGCATCCAATCTTAGGTGCAGAAAAATTGCAAAGACATGGAGAATTCCCATTTAAAAAGGAAATTTTAGAAGGAGTCCTTTATCATCATGAAAGATGGAATGGCTCTGGTTATCCACATAGACTAAAAGAAAAGGAAATTCCATTGAACGCTCGTTTACTAGGAATCGTCGACTCTTTCTCTGCGATGACAGAAGAACGGGTATACAAAAAAGGGATACCAACTGAAAAAGCATTGTTTGAAATTCACAGTCAAATGAATTTATTGTATGATCCAGAGCTTGTTCAGGCGTTTTTAAGAGCAATGAAAACAAGTATCCCAGAACAACAAGTAAGGAAATTGTCCGGCTAAATCAAAGCCCTCGTACGATTACGAGGGCTTTTCTACAGTTTAAAAGTTGATAATTGTATTCTTTTCCAACGATAATAGAAAGGTACGATAGAAAGGAGCGGGATTATGAAAGCAAAAAAGGCATTAATAGCTGGTGCTACAGGACTTGTTGGCAATGAACTTTTACATATACTACTTGAGGCAAAGGAATATGAAACGGTGACAGCTATCGTAAGAAGACCTCTTTCTATAAAACATCCAAAACTTAATGAAGTAATTGTTGATTTTGACCATCTTGAAGAATATTCTGAGCAGATGGCAGTAGATGATGTTTTTTGTTGTCTAGGAACCACAATCAAAAAAGCGAAAACAAAAGAAGTGATGAAAAAAATCGATGCTGATTATCCTCTTGCACTTGCTAGATTAACACAGAAACTGGATGCCAGACATTTTCTTTTAATTAGTAGCATGAATGCTAATCCTCAATCGAAAATATGGTATTCCCAAATGAAAGGGAAATTAGAGGAAGAGCTATCAACCGTACCATTTCAAACGATTTCTATTCTTCGCCCATCCCTCTTACTGGGAGATAGGCAGGAGTTTCGTTTAGGAGAGAAAATAGGTGCAACCATTTTCCAAGCGTTGTCATTTCTATTTGTAGGCCCATTATTAAAGGTAAAAGCAATTGAAGGAAGACAGGTAGCACAATCGATGTATTCTATTGCACAGACGAATCGGCAGGGTGTGAATATCTATCCTTCTGATATGCTTCAAAGCAGGATAACCACATAAGAAAGGATTTATAAAAATATGCTGTTAATGATTGGGGCCATTGTTTTAGCCATTCTTATATATAGTGCCATTTGTTTTTATATTGGATATAATGGTTGGGTTTGGCTAAAGGCAAGAAATTTAATTCAGTGGAAGAAAATCTATATTATCGTTGTGATTGGTTTATCATTGTCCGTTTTTGCCGGGCAGTTGCTACCTATCTATTTATTTAAAATTGTAAGTGGATTATGGTTAGCTGTTGTTGGGTACAGTCTAATTATTCTTCCATTCACCAATCTTCTGGTCTATTTTTTGAAGAAAAGGTCAATCATTTGGGCTGGTAATTTAGTAGGCTTATTCTATTTATTTGTATTGATCTATGGATCTTTTCTAGCGTGGAACCCGATTATCCATACTTATGATATCGAGGTTGATAAAACCGCTGGGGATCGAAAAGAATTAAAGGTATTAATGGCTTCAGATATCCATGCTGGTGTTCTGGTTGGAAATAATCATTTAGAAAAGCTAGTGTCAATTGCAGAAAAAGAAGAACCGGATATTATATTAATTCCTGGGGATCTAATCGATGATTATATTGAACCATACTTAAAACAAAACATGGGTGAAGTAATGGAAAAGCTTGATGCACCGCTAGGAGTATACGCTGTTCTTGGAAATCATGATTATTACGGTGAGGACTCAAAAGAAATACTTACAGAGATGGATAAGGCAGGTATTACCGTCTTAATGGATGAATGGGTGATGGTAGAAAACTTTTATTTAATTGGTAGAAAGGATCCTACTGACGAAAGCAGACAACAGTTAGAGGAATACGTAATCGGGCTAGATCAAAGTAAACCACTTATCATGCTTGATCATCAACCAATTGATTTTTCAGAAGCTAGTAAACAAGGAATTGATGTTATGCTGTCAGGACATACACATAAAGGTCAACTCTTCCCTGCGAGTATTGTGACCAATCTTCTTTATGACAATGACTATGGATATGAAAAAATGGAACAATTGCATACCTTTGTCTCATCTGGATTTGGTGTATGGGGTCCGCCACTCAGATTGGGGAGTCAATCAGAAGTGTTTGTCATTAATCTTACTTTTACACGGTAGAAAAAAGGATAGCGAATCAGCTATCCTTTATTGTTTAATGGTCGGTTTTTTTGGTGTTCGAGCTCGTTCTTGAATCATGGTATGAAGAAGTTCATGGTATCCAGTTGGATTACATAAAATAATTTGGTTTCCCATTTCTATAGGAAAGGATTCATGCAGTTGTCTTTCAATTTTGTCCGTGAATCCACCTTTTGAAAGGAAGTGTGGGACAATATATACCTTTTGATACTCATGTAATAAAGTCATCTCAAGCTTCTTCAAATAATGCGGCTCTCTACTTAAATATCCCCATTCAACGGGGAGACCTAATTCTTCTCTAACCACCTTTGTTAATTGCGAAAATTCTTGAGCCGTTTCTTCATGACCACTTCCATGGGCAACGAGTAAAACAAGTTCATTTTGTGTTTCTTGATAGCCTTTTTCTTGGAGCTTATCCATAATTGCTGGTATAAATAAACGATCGCTTCCAAGAACATTCGCATACATAATGGGGATTGTAGGGAAACGTGCTTGAGATTCAGCAATTTCGGTAGGTATATCTATTAATGCATGATTCCCAGATAATAATAATACAGGCACGACAGTCACGGTCGTTGCTCCTTTTCGTATGCATGATTCTATGGCTTCCCCAATAGAAGGAGTAGCAAGTTCAAAAAAACCATATGTTTGTATAGGAGCAATATTTTCTTCCATCGTTTCTGTAATAAATGAAACAAACTGTTCATTCCAAACCTTTGAGCGACTACCATGACTGATATAAACAATTGCTTCCATTTTTCACCTCACACCTATTGCTGATAATTAGTTCGAAGTATATCAGTTGTTAGAAAAGGGAGCAAGTAACAGTATGTTATTTAGAATAATAGTCTGCTAAGCAAATAATGGCGCTTCCCATTCGTTCTATTTCTGGGAAAATAACCCGATTAACTCCATGTTCTTTAAGTGCTTGAGCGGTGACTTTTCCAACAGCTAGAGCTACAACTTTATTTTCAAATTGATTAAGAAGCAAAGTCGTCTGCCCTTTTTTATCGGCATGAGCAAATAAGAATCGTACTTGTGGTGTACTTGTGAAGCTTACTGCATCAACACTTCCTTGAATAATCTCTGATAGCAATAAATCAATAACATCTTCACTTGGAGGTGTATGAATGTATGGAAGAATTTCATGGTATGTGGCTTCTTTTTCGTCAAGAAATTCAATAAGTAGTGGGGCTGGGTCACCATGAAGTTGAAGTGCCACACGTGTCCCTTTAATAAATTCCTCACATGAAGAAAGGGAGCGTACCAATCCCGCTGTACTTCCATCATCATCTCTCACAATGGGAGTAATACCGAGCGTTTTTAATACATTTACCGTCTTATACCCTCTTGCAGCAATCTTACTTTCTTTAAGCTTAGAGATAAATTCAACTTTTCTTTCCATCTTCTCTGCTGTTTCTAAAAGAATGGTTAACCCAATTCCTGTAGTGAAAATAAGCCAATCATAGCTTCCAGCAAGTAATTTCGAGATTTCCCCCTCTATATTGGTATCATCCAATCTAGTCGTACCTTGTGAGGGGCGAAGAACGGGGATTCCGCCTTGATTGCTAATAATCTTACTTATTTCATCTGTTTTTCTTGTACCTGCAATAACCACTCGTTTGTTCTCTAGTTTTTTCATGAATATCCCTTCTCTCTTTTAGAATAGTTAGAATCATTTTAGCATCAATTTTGAAAGTAAGCCTCCTAAAAACAAAATTATTTGTAGACTTTTGCAGTAGGCAGGTTTATTTCTTGTTCAGGAAAAGTTCGTTATAATGATAGAAATCATTTTGACTTGGAGGTGAAGGGTGATGGACCTTGAGAAAATTATGTTAAAGTTGTCGAAAAGAAAGCCCTTTGTTTTAGGGAGTGAGAACTTCTCTACTTATTCTATCTTGCTTCCTCTTGTATTTATCAATAATGAAATACATCTTGTATTTGAGGTCCGAGCCTTATCATTAAGGAGGCAACCGGGTGAGGTTTGTTTTCCAGGAGGCAAAAATGATGAAACCGATAAGGACCATATGGAAACTGCAATGAGGGAGACCTATGAGGAATTAGGTTTAAAAGAAGGAAGTATTTCTCAGGTGTTACCGCTAGATTTCATCGTATCTCCATACGGTAATATTATTTATCCATATGTTGGAGTCATAGATACTATTAATGATATACAAGTAAACCATAAAGAGGTAGACCATATTTTCACTGTTCCACTCTCATTTTTTAAACATACGAAACCTGATATCCATTATGTAAGTGCACGGATCGAACCAGAACCAGGTTTTCCTTATGATTCCATAGTTGGTGGGAAAGACTATAATTGGCAAATAAAAAGAATGGAAGAGTGCTTTTACTATTTTGAAGATAAAGTGATATGGGGGTTGACCGCGAGAGTTGTAAGACATTTTCTTCAAGTAATCGAAGAATAATGGCACCCCATTAGTAGCATGACATAATAAACATCTCAAGGAGGTGACGAGGGATTGAAAACAAGAGAGTTATTAACACATGTACAAGAAGCATATGTCTCTCTGTCGAAGATGGGTTTGGTTATTGTAAGTGCGAAAGGAGAGTATCTCACATCTGTGTCCGGAATTGATCCGGTTACAGAATACCTATTCATAAATGAGGAAATGGCTTTTCGCCAACAAATCAATCAAGTTGTCACTTCTTCCACTATTACTAAACCAATAACCTATTTACTCCTACATAAAGGGGAGTTCAAAGGTCTAAAAATTGCGATTGTACCAGTCAAAGTTGATGGAACGATTTATGGATATATTTTAACCTCCGTATTTGTAGAAAGGAATAGTAGTAAGGAACATCTCGTATCTGTTTTTAATGATAGAAAATGGGAAGAAGCGGTCAAGACCATGAAAGTTCTTAGTATAGATGAAACAGATGGATTGCTGGATACATTACAAAAGATGGATTCCGTTTGTAGTGCTTTTTTTGTAAAAGAACTTGAAACAAAATATTTTCAGTCAATGCAACGATTACTATTACATATGAATCGAGAAAATCTTCAAATCGCAAGTTTATTTGAGGAGCTTTATGAAAATATAGATGATGTTGATTTGCTTTGTTATGTAACACAACATCGAAACGACCACTGGATTTTGGAACATTTAAAAGGGAAAAATGAAGAAAGTCTTAGTAATCTAAAGCTAGAAATGATATCAGATTTATTGAATAGTGCTCGAGACAAAGGCGAATAGAGAGTTATTGTTTTTAATCTTAGATATGACGGATCATCTCGTAAAGGATTCCATTGCAATTGTAGTAATGAGGGACGAGACTTATGAAAGTGTAATATTAAGCTTAAAGGGTGTTGGCTATATAAACAGTGCAGGTCTTGGAGTGATTGCTGATGCAGTCATGCAAGCAAGAAAGCAGGGGAAAGAATTAGTTGTAGCAAACATACAAGGACCAATTTCTGAGATATTTGAAATTGTTAAGTTCGGATCATTTATACATCTCTTTGCGACTGAAGAAGAGGCCACCCATTTTTTAAGAAATAAGTAATTTTTCCAATCGCCATTTTTCTGTGAAAATAAATATGGGTTTAAACAAGATCAGTTGTGTTAATGATATTATTAATGCAATTTTTGCAATAGGAAAGCAGAGGTACCTAAATTTATGGTATCTCGAATATCTTTTTTAACTT
>NZ_JBHLUU010000101.1:0-32175 GCF_042433785.1 Robertmurraya beringensis
AGTTGATTTGTAAATCATTAGGGAAGCATGTGAACTGCTTCCCTTTCATTTTTGGACAGTGAATCCGTCAGTTTTAGGACAATCAACACCGTCAAGTTCTGGACATTGGAGAACGTCATTAACACTATTACTTTAAACACTAAAGCATTATTACTTCTTGAAGGACAAGGAGATGTAGTCTTTATAAGACACCTATGTGAAAAGCTTAAAGAAGGTGGAGTCATACCATGCACTTTAAAAGAAGCAGGATTTGCATTAGTACCAACAGGAGGCTGTGGTAACTTAAAAGCATGGTCAACCTTAAAATTAGCTGAACAATTTGAAATTCCTTGGTGTGTTCTATTGGACTCTGATTTAGGAACTCCAGAAGCAATTAAGAATACTGAGACAAAAGAGGAATTAGAACGACAAGGTATAAAGATATACTTAACACGTAAACGAGAGCCAGAGAATTACCTACACAATGATTGCTTCTCAAGCTATGGGCTAAGTATCAACTTCTCTGACACAGAGGATGCAAAAGTAACAATAAACCAACACACTCGAATAAGTAAAACAAAAGCATTAGAGCATTTTTGGCCAATGATGACATTTGAAAACATTAGACAATCTGAAAGATATCTTACGGAAAGTGGAGAAGAGAAATTTGAATTTACGGAAATGATTCTAGACTTCCTAACACTAGTTAATGAAAGATCAGTTGTTACATCACATTAATTTCTTTCTGTAAGCATTTAAGGCAGTTTAAGAAAACATAAGATTACAATCTTTACTAGTAGATAATTGAAAACTATTCGAGCAATACAAAGCTAGAGTTTTATAAATCGAGTACCTTTATAAAGATAAAGCAGATGAAAAGCCCATCTGCTTTATCTTTTATGGATTAGCCCTTTTATCAAGTACTGTTAAACAGTTTTGTTTCTATATTTGTTGTAAAAAAATGGTCTCAACATAGAAATAATACAACCTAAATGAATCTGTGTATTTGGTACTTCACAATTTTAATTATTATAATATGTTCAGTTTTATTTCCTCAATATTTTCTCCATGTATTACATAGACATATGTCTTGTCGATAATATTATTCAAGTCCTCTAGGTGGGATTCGCTAATCAAAAAGTCTGGCTTATCAGTTAAGATGATAAACCGTTCTTCACCATTGAAACGTTCACTATAAAAATCAACTAATCCTAAGTTATCGAACATTGTTATTAGCTTACGACCATTTGCTTTCTCATGAGCCGCGACTAAATTGTAGTAATCAGATGCTATAACACGATAGGATGATCCATTAGGAATTAATTCAAACTGAGCTATTTTTTTAGGCGGCTGCAGAATAATTGTTCGCTGCTTATTTAAAGTATCTATACGCTTTTTCTTCTGTTCTTCAATATCTATTAGCTGCGCGTTCATTTGATTGATGAGTGCTGAATTTCTATTGTCTAGATTATCAGATTGATATTGTAAAAGACGATCATATACCTCATTATATTGTTGCTGAAATGTCTCCACCAAGTACTCATGCATTCGATTTAACTGGCTGGTTCGCTTTTTCTCAAGTAAGTTCTTTTCTTCAATTGCTAATTGTAAAATATGTTTTTGCAAAATGTGTTGTTCTACGAATGGTAATTCCGTTACAGAATCCGAGAAATTCTCAAGCGCCAACCAATATAAGTTTAATTCAATAACAGAACCATCCTCACGTTTTGCGATAAATAGCAATTGATTCTTCAATTCTTTTCCAGTTCCATCTTTATAGACTAAACGATATAAATCAACTTCTAAATGCTCTGGGACATTATACGTAAATAAATAACGTTTGAATGCAAATTGATCGTTTGTTTTATGAAGAATTTTTTTTGCTAAAGAATATAAAGGATAGGATTTTGTTACATATTGAACGTCTTCATTACATTCTTCAACAAATCCTGTATAACGATACGAATCAGTTAAACTAGTTTCTTTGGCAAATTGATCACGAAGAAGTTTTGGAAATCGGTCAATTCGTTTAACCCGATTTTCTTGACTACTGAATACTTTTACATTTGATTCTGCAAATGCATAATCCATAAGCTCTACATACATTCGATTTGGCACTCGGTTAATTTTGATATCGAACTGTGAGCTTTTCATTGCATTTATATCTACAATATCCGTATCAAATTGCATTTTGTTCATTGTTTGTAATAGCTCTTTATGTTCTTCACTTAGGCCTTTATCCATTTTTGAGATTACTTCATCTAATTTTTCACGGGTTAAAATGGCTTCTTTCATTAAATCCGCAAGATTGATATCTCCCTCAAGTAAATCTCCCATAAAGTTATAGACTAAATCATTCCCTAAGTCCTCTTTCATTGTTTCTAACTTAGCAAGTAATCGAGTCATAACGTAACCTTCACGTGTATTGGCTGCTACAAGATTAAATACGAATACTTCATTTTTTTGTCCAATACGATGAATACGCCCCATTCGCTGCTCTAAACGATTAGGGTTCCATGGGATATCATAGTTAATCATCTGATTACAAAACTGTAGGTTTATAGATTCTCCACCCGCATCTGTTGCTAGCATAATTTGAGCATTATGACGGAATAACTCGACTTGCTTTCTTCGTTCGTCCATCGAATAACTACCGATAATCTTTGCTATATGCTCAACCCTTGTCGAAAGTTTTTCCTCCAAGTATTTAAGTGTATCAACAGATTCAGTAAAAATTAAGATCTTCTCTCCTGTATAAATAAGCCCGTCTACCCCAAATAGCGTTTCCTCTAGTTCCAAGTATTTCCTCTCGATTCCATACTTTTTAAGGGAAGTTGTTTTCGAAAGCAACTTTTTCAACTCTTTAATTTCTTCTTGTAACGCATCTAAATCAATCGAATCAAAAGCAAGTTCTAATTTTCTCTCCAAAGTGTCCTGCGATTCTGTTACTTCTTCCTCAAGATTATTTTCATACAGTTTTTCGAGTTTTTGTGTAAACTTTTTTCTTTCATTTTCAGTTGTCTCTAGAATCGCTAACAATTTCTTATAACGACGAACAAGTGACTTATGGATAGCTTCGATTGAAGAACTCAATCGGCGTTGGAGTAGCATCATAGCGAAAGCAGTACTATTATTACCAGCATTAATTGCACGGTTAAAATGTGTCTGAACATAAGCTGTCACAGCTTCATATAAATCTAGTTCAGGTTCTGTTAATTCATATTGAATCGATTTTGTTGTTCTTTTAGGAAAGATCGGTGTTCCATCAAAATTTACCATTGATTCTTTTAAGCGACGAATGATAAATGGATTACTTTTATCTCGTAAAGTTTCACTTGCAGAAACATGATGGAATAAATCTGGTTCAATTAGTTTCATTAGTAAACGGAAATTCTCAGCATCCCCTTTGTGTGGTGTTGCTGTTAGCAGTAAGCAGTGATTTGTTCTTGCTAATAATTTCTCCCCAAGATGATATAGCTTTGTTTTAGAAGTTTTCTTTTTGATTTTCCCATAAGAATAAGCTGCCATCTTATGAGCTTCATCAACAATGACCAAATCAAACTGTGCCTCTAGAATTAACGCCTTAATATCATCACGAGTAGTCCAATGGATCGAAGCTAGACAACAATCATTTTCGATAAACGGATTTAAACTACCATATTCATTCAATATGGCACGATTAATAATTTTAAATGTTTCTTGAAATTTCTCAGACATCTCTTCCTGCCATTGGCGTAATACTAATGGCGGAACTAAAATTAATATTCGCTGGATACTTTCACGTGCTTTTAATTCTTTAATCAACATCCCCGACATAATGGTTTTACCTGCACCGGGATCGTCTGCTAATAAGTAACGGATGTTGGACGTTTGTAACATCCTGCTATATACAGCTTCGATTTGATGAGGTAGTGGTATGACTTGTTGATTTCCTAATGCACGTGTTTTTGAATACTTATCTTCTATTTCAAGAGCTAGGTGTAGAAGGCGTTGCTGTACATCTTGGCCAGTGAATGTTAAGTGAGTTGCTGTAGATGTACTTAATATTGTCACTTGATTTAAATCAGTTGTAGTCAGTAACTGTTCATAATAATTATTCGATTGCCGCCCAATACCTTCAAGTAAAACATACTCTTCTTCAAATGTTTCAATTTTTTTTACTTCAATGGCTTCTGGGAAAAATGGTCCACTAATAATATCTCCAATGTTCATGTCAATTTCCTCCAAAAAAATCCCTTACTCAAAGGGAGTAAGGGATTTTAGGATTTCGTTCAATAATTGTATCTCGAATATTTTTTATAATTGAATAACGTTCTTTGTCTAAATCCCCTATACGTATATGGTAATCGAATGGATAGAAGATTGCACTATTATTTACAATATCTGTAGATACTGTATTTGCTTCATAGTGCATCATTAATACTTCAATCATTAAAGCTTTAAGTAAAGGATTTTGTATTACAATTTCTATTTTTTTCGCTTGATATACTCCGGGCTTTGGCATTGTTAGAAGTAGCCAATCTTTTGCAGAAGAAAAAACTGCACCAACAGCAACTTCTACACGACGACGATCTCCATATCGATTTTTCATCTCGTTAACAATAGATCTACTCTGTATTTCATTTGACATTTTTAGCAGTTTTCCAATGTAAAACATTTGTTCTCTGAAGAATGGATAGGCAATGCACGTTAGGCAATAATTCGTTATTAGTTTTTCTTTTGACGATAAATATGGATATTCATTAAGTAATGCATCACGGATATCCATAATAATAGGGTTTACTAGATTCCATGTTTTCATTAGCATAGTAATGGCATTCTTACGTGATTTATCACCTTTAATAGAATTCATCAGCTCAACATTTAGTAAACTGTACATCTCTTTTGAAGGATATTGCCGTAATAAATTTGCTGTTAAATCAAGATGAGCCAGCTGAATTTTTTGATCAAACCCTACTGCTTTCATACTCGCCCCTACTTTCTAACGCTTAACTTTTACAAATGGTACAATCACTTCCTCAAAATGAATGCCACCATGAGTAACAATTTTATCACCTTTTGGTACAAAAGCATAATTGTCCTTAGCTAATAATATATTATAGTCTTTTGGCAATCCTGAATGGTTCCATGAAATTGTTGAATCTGAATACGTAAGATGTGTTTGGTTTCGAATAATTTCAGATTGATAGATACGAGTACGTTCGCCTTTTGAATTCACTAGTACTCCTTCATGAATACGTCCTGTTCCGAGGCATTCTACATTACCATGATCAGAAGTAATATATACATCATATTCTTGGTCCACTAAATCAGCTAAAAAATGATTTATATAGTTTGTAGATAGCCAAGTCGAAAGTTCAGATATCATTGTTTGATTACCTTGTACAGCACCATGCATAAATTGATCAATAACATCTATAACAGCCCCATATATACGAATAGAAGGGAATTGCATATAAGAAAGTGAGAGCTGATTATACTCTTCTAATCCAAGGGAATTTTCATAAGCAACATTTTGCCTAGTAAAACCCGCTTGCTCCCAGAATTGAAGCCAGTAAGTTTTTTCTTTTCTAGTTGAATAGATGGTGTCGGCAAATTGTCTAGGCTCTAAACCAGAAAAAATAGCTTGTCTTGAAACCGATGTTACGCTAGGTATCCAAGAAAATACAGCATCTTCTTCAAATAACCATCCATCACTAGCTAAATGCTGTTTAATCATATTCCATTGAGTAAAGTTCATTCCGTCCATCACAATTAAAGCCATTTTGTTATCTATTTTCCTTGCTAAAAAATGAGGAATTTGATGGACCATCTTTGGCTTTGGAACAACAGGTAATGTACGAAGATTTTCATATTCTTCTATCATCCATTTTTCAAAGTGTTCATTTAGAGTTTGTATTTGCGTATTCCATGTAGAAGGTAAATTCCCATTCTTTAAATAGTTGTACTGAATCTCCCCAATTTGACTAGCTAAATTACCCCACTCGAGCCGTGAAAAGTTTGTAAAGTCTTGATTGAATATAATATTTACATCAATAGAAGGTTTACTCTCCATTACTAAACCTGCCATCATCCAATTTTCAAATTTCACCATATTAGATATTGGAATAGGCGTAATATAATTTGGGAGTGTTTGACGTACTATTGGGTCATTAAAATAAGAAAAATCATAATTGGTATTCGACTCAACAATTTGCTCATGAGAACGTTTTGAAAAGTCATGAATATATCTTTGCCACTGTTTATTTAGTAAATGGGTTAAAAGCTCCCTTGATTGGAAAACAGTAAGTATTTCTGTTGAAAACAATGGATGTGCTTTTTTTATGTTTTGTTCTAGTCGTTGAAAAAATAGCGAAGGAAGGGCTTCGCTATTTTTTGAATAATAATGAACAGCTGCTTTTAAAATGTCACTTTCACTACTAAAAATGCTGGTGTCTAGCTGGTATACCTTTGTCAATATAAAATCGATTGATTCATAATAGTTTAATTGTTTCAATTGATTACTTGAAGCATCAAATAATAACGAAAGTACTTCATCTGGGCAGTATTGAACAACAGTAGGATCAAGAGAAGGGAAGATTGATTCCCACGATATTGCAATTCGAATTGCATTACACAATATATCGTAAGGCAACTGATTGAATTGGTTTGTTGCAATCGTTACAATCCAAGTTGGACGGCTCTTACGTTCGTCGTGTCGGAAAGATGTCTCGTATTGATAACGAAAAACAATTGAGTCTCGATAAGTATGGATAGTTATTCCCTTCTGAGCAAATACCTGTAGCACTACATCCCGCTTGAATAAGCCATACTCATCTGAAACCATATACAAGTTACCTTTACTTGAAAAAAAAGTTACTAATTTTTCAGCCCAATTCAATCAAATCACCTTCTTTTTCTTACATATCTAATCGTACCTGTGCATTGTCATAGTACATTAATAGTTTGTCATCTTCTTGAATGACTTGCTCAGGCAATCGGTCACCTACTGTGACAATCTTCTCGTAATTTTTTTCACTCCAAGCCTTTTTAAATCCTGCACGAATTGCTTCAGTACGGAATTGCTTTAATTTCTTCTTACTGTTTCCAAGCTCTTCTATATAATGATCAAATTCACGTAACAATGTTTTTTCACGCAATTTCTCAAGGTCAGCTTGTTTATTTGGATCTGGTACATACCAACGATTCATTGCTTTTGCTTTTAGCCTACTATCCGTATTTTCTAATCCACGCATATCATGAAAATTCCGGCGCAAATAACTAGCAATTTGATCTGGTACTGTCTCTTCTCCTTCATATCGCAAGAAGTTTTGAGCAAGCAAATCATCTAACTCAGGCAACTGCTCATGCTTGGCAATATTCTGAATCTCCTTCATAAACTGAGGATGTAAATCCTGACGAGTTTGTGGTTTCTTCATCAGCTGTTGACGAATCCATTCAATAGAGCTATTTTCGTCAGAAACGAATAAACTCATTTGAGTAAATTCTTTAACAAGTGTACGTTTCTTATCATATTCAGCTACTTGTGACTCTAAAAACGCCATACCGTCACGCATAGGGAAACGCTGAGTAACACCGACTTGGAACTCAGCGGAGGAAATTGGAACAGGTAGTCCATTTTGAACGTGATAAGCTACCATACGGTCAAATAGAATACGTGGTGTACGTTCTGCAATAACTTGTGCTTCACCTTTTGTAGCATTAAATATAACTAGGTTTTCTAAATATTGACTCACAAAAGTCCATACACCTTCGTTAGAAACTGTGTTTCTAACAATTTCTTTAAAATTATCCATCTTAGGTTTGAATGCAGATATTACAAGATCTTGTTTCACAGCAGTTGTAGACATAATTGCATTAAAACTACCCTGTTTTTTATTCAATGCTGCAACATTAGCAATAATAAAACCAGCTCTTTGTAAAGCTTCTTGAATAGAATTCCAAACACTTGCTTTTGAATTACTAAATTCAACAGTAATCCATCTACCGGGTTTTAAGACGTGATAATATACCTTAAAACATTCTTCCATTAAACCTTGATATGATACAAGATTTTTACCTTGTACTTTATTCATTATCGCTTCAGACTGATTATTTGTAAGTACCTTTTTCCATGATTCCCATAATAAATTCAATTCTGAATACATTAAATTTGCACCAAATGGCGGATCAGTAAAGATATAATCCACTGAATTCTCTCTAATTTTCAAACTACTTAATGATTGTGTTGAAATTATAGAGTGTTGCTTCAATTGATATTCTTTAAGCAATTTGTATAATCGATTCACTTTATTCACTAAAATATAATCAATAGTTGGATCTACACTTAATGATGCGACATATAAAGTACCGCTTAAATATTGGTTCACTTGTGAGAAATGTGTAGGTACATATCTAGCTATTTTGGACAGTCCCATAACAGCTTGTTCAAAAGTATACAGTAGATAATGTTTATAATTTTCATTTGTATTTTGGACAAGCTCAAACATTTTCCCAAGTATTAACAATGCACGTTTAGAATAAAAATGATGTATATGAGTAATTCCATATTTTAATGGTTCAGAAGTTTTTTCTCCTTTAGGCACTTTATAAGTTGGCACCCAAGAAGAAATAGGCATTTCTTCAATCTTTCTCATTACTTCTAAATCATGTGAATCTAGTGACTTATTATATACCTTTTTTTTATAAGTATAGTTAATCATAACAGGTACTTTTTTTATTTGTTCAAAATTCTTATCCAGTAATTCATCATATTGATATTCATATATTCTATCCAATTTCTTCTTATTTAGATTAAATTGACATGATGGACAATTAAATTCATCGTTTACTTTTAAAGTTTCTTGATTAAAACCTTCATTATAAAATACAATTTCATTATTACAGTTTGGACATGAAAATACATCACTCCAAACTGTGTAGTTAATTTTACCTATTTGTTTCTCACTGTTTTCGTGATAGGTTTCGAACATCCATCCAAATTCATCGTTAATTTTTTTTAATATATCAGTAGACACTTTTAAGAATATTTCAGGATCAATATTATTGTTATAACCATTCGAGATAAACGAAGCAGCAGTAGATAAATCGTTTAAAATAACTTTCCTTTCTCCTAGTAACTTTTTTTCTGATTCCTTTATTTCTAAATTAACTACTTCATTTCTATTATTGCAAAGTGCTGCAGCTACCCCAGTCATACCAGTACCAGAAAATCCGTCTAAAATTATGTCTCCCGGATTTGTATAATGCAATAAATAACGCATTATTGCCTTATGCGGTACTTTTGTATGATATGAATGAGCCAAGTAAATTTGGCTGGTTTTCCCTTCACTAACATCTGCAGCAAATGGCTCACGATGATATTCTTCTAGGTTAGGTCCATACTTAGTTACTTTTTCCTTCTCCCATTCCTCAATAAAGTCATTAATCCACGGGTTCGGACATGCCGTATAATATGGAGGGTCTGATAGAGCAATAATGTCTTCATCCTCACCAATAGGAAAACCTTCAATTTTTTTTAACTCAGGTAATTTTTTCCGTAGTTCATCACGAAAATATTCTCTACGCGCTTCTTCACTTTCAAAGGTCATACCAAGGCAGACAACTGGTGTGTTGTCTGCTTTAGTTACCTCAAAAGAGAGCTGTTCATTATTTGTCATGCCTATCTCTCCTTGTTATTTTTTCAACATTACACGTACACGATTTGATGGAGACGTACCAACTGCACTTGCCAGCATGTCCTCAAAACGTTTACGTAATTCTTCTACCGTTAATGGATGTCCATTTGCCATCATTTGTTCTATATCTGATAAATTCAACTCCACTTTATCGATACCCTTTAATAAATCGTTAATTGCTTGGATCAATCGAACATCAATTGGCAAGTTAAATTCTTGATTATCGATAAATTCTTGAATCAATCGTTGTTGCTCTGTGCTTAACAATGAAATGTTTTCTTTTACAGAAGCATCATTTAAGTTAGTCATTAATGTTTCCGTCCAATTTTCATAAATAACTGGTAGTTCTTCTTCAAGTTTCTGTAAAACAACTTTTTCATTTGCTGTAATATCTGTCGGTCTGAATTTACACTCACCACAAATTTGTGTGTGTTGTAATTTGTCTTCAGAAACGTGATAGCATGTCTTGAGTTCAGTCAAGGCCTTTTCCCATTTAACAATTTGCTCTTTCGGTAAAATGGAGATACGGCTCGCTAGTTCTTTTAATGATTTTAAGCGATCATCATTTAGGAGTGCCGTTTTACGTAGGTTTTCTTTTGCATTCAAACGTGATTGATCGTGTGCCTCTATATAAAGTTGGATATACTCTTGTTTTAAGTTGTTTAATTTTACAAGTTCTTTTGAAATATCCTTTTGTTCCTTTAAACCATATTGGATTTCATCGAGTGTATCTTCTACATTTCTAGACCAATCTGAATGAGTCCCCATATTAGGTTGCGCGACACGCAGGTAGTTTACAAGTTGAGAAATATTTTTTAGTTGATTATCTAGTTTGAGCAAATTTTCTATTGTTTTGAGCGCTTCTTGTTGTACTTCAATGGTTGCTAGGTCGTATTTTAAATTACGCATTTTAGCAGGTGTATTATATCGTTTTAATCCTTCACAAAACTCTTTGAAATCCTCAAGGAGTTTTGTTTGCTCTTGTATTTCTGCATTATTTAATAATTGACCATCCCATGTAGGAATTCCCTTTTTAACAAGTTGTAAAAGAGATAATGTCTCTGCAATTTTATTATTTGCTTTTTCTGTAATACTTCCAATAGCACGACTTAACATATCTTCTTCATAATTTGGAATTACCACTTCAAATAAATCTGCCAGCGCATTGATTTCCGTTATTGGCAAACCAGTAGGCTTCTTAATATGGCTAAATTGAGTTAATTCCTTTATTGGTCGTTGAACGTATTCGTGTAAGTTTAATGCATTATAAGTCTTACCTCCGATAGTCACTTCTATTGCGCCAGCACTTATCATAGCGCCCAATAACACAACGAATAACTCTGGCTCTAAAGAATATTGCTTCGTAAATTGTAAATCTGGTGTACCTTTAATACGTTTTGTTTCAATTAAATCGCTATGATTTATTACTTGTCCATGACCCTTTGCTTCTAATAAATCGATTATCCATTTAGCATAACCTGAATTATTTATAGTCAATCTATTTGATTTATCTAACAATACAAATCCATCTAAAATGTCTGCACCCATTTTTGATTCCGCACCGTTGATATATTGGAGTGCTTTTTGGACATAGGTTTCCATATTATCTTTTGTTAAAATCCCTTGAATTTTTCTAAAAGAAGGATAATCCTCATATTTTTGCTCGAACCAATCCGTTAAATAAAATTCAGCAGCTGTATCAACAATTTGCTTTACCGTAGGATTATTTAAAATATACATGCGCAAATCAGCAACAGTAGATTTCTTTCCCTTGTAGGTGATTTCAAATGTACTATCAAAGTTATCGATTAACCATTTAAATAATTTCTTCTGATATTCTTCTACCTTCGCTGTGTAAAGTTTCTTCGTTGCTGGAGAAGCATCAGTTGCTAAGTCTTGAGCCGCTGCATAAAGTTTTAGATACTTATCAAAATCTTCATTACTACGATTATATTCAAAGAATATTTCATCAGGTTTATGCTCATTTTTAAATGTTACTTTATCATAAGGTCGTAACATATAAATATAGAAATCACGTTCAGGCTGCGCAGTTCCACGTTCATTTGGTGCGCCAAAGAATAAATAACCCGGACGCATAACGTGATGTACTTCCCAAGCAAGATCATATCTCCAGACTTTAACATAAGATACATGGGTATTATCATCTAGTTCCATTGCTTTTTGTAATAAACTGAAGTAGTAATGATCCAGTTTATCGTCTTCAATCGTTTCAGCCTGTGCTTGAATCAAACTATCCACATCAATATCTTTCTTTAAATCTAAATAGTATTGACCATTCGACTCATTTGTAGAGATATATTGATAACTTACGGTTTCATGAATTGTCTTCATGGCTGCTTCAATGCTTGTTTTTAAGAAATCTGACGCATCATCTTCTTCTAGTAAAAAATCCATACTAATAGTCGGATGTAAAAATAAATCGTCCCGTAGCTCTGTTGCAGTTAAACCTACCTTGTCATGTATATCTTCTGTTGAAAGGCGATACACAGCTAATGCATTAATCATTCGTAGAGCCATCGGTTGGTACAATTTCTTTTTAGCCGGAAACGCATTCTCAATACGATCTTTTAATATTTTGTGTTTATCAATAACTGCTCGGATATTTGCATCTGAACGGTTCGTAGCATTTTCTTGGATGTATGTCCAATAGCTATCGTAAGAAATTAAGCCGGGTGAACCTTCTGGTAATGGCGCATGAATGATTTTTTTAATTTCACTACTGATAGTTTGAAGTGCTACTCGTTTTTCAGCTATATTTACTCTTTCAAATGCTGTCAAATATGCTGGGTGGATAGGAAATAGATTGACATAGGTTTCTAAATCCTCGTTTAGTCGTGTATAAAGTGTAGTAAAACCTTTTAAATGCTCACGGATTAAAGATTTTTGTTCATCAGTTTTCTTCAACAGTCGTTGCGAAACTACATACGCAATATCATCGCGAACAATACTTACCTGAACAAAACGCTCACTAATACGTTTTAGGGAATCGGAAACATAATTAAAGCGCGCGTTACCAAAAAGCATCTCTTGAATCCCTGCAATAAAACGAAAACGAGTTTTCCCGCAGATTTCTCCTACTTCACGTAAGAATCCTAAATCTAAAGCAAGCTCCTGCTCACGGCGGCCACGTAAATAGTCTAGTAATTCATCAATAACTAAAAGTAATCCTTGATCGGGATACTTTTCATTGAATAGTCCCATCATTTCTTCAAGTGCTTCTTTGTTATTAGTGATTTGATCCACTGGAGGAAAACTGAAATCAACACCCCATTTGGCCAAATTATCTTCTAAAGCATGGACTAAGATATCTCGCAATGGTGTTTTAACAGCACCAAATTCAATTCGGATGACCTTAAATTTACCTTCTATCTCCTTTGCCTTTTCAGCGACAGAAGAATTAGTAATAAATTGACTCACATTTACACGTTCAGCAATTGTTGAAATTACACTCATTAAATGAGATTTACCTGTTCCGTAGTTACCAACAATGAATAACCCTTTATTCTCTATAGGATGGCTAAACTGTAACTGCTCAAAAATTAAATCATTCAATTGCTCTGCCATACGTTCGGAAATTACATAAGTTTTTAATAGATTATTTGCATATTCTTCTACATTGGCTTCTGTTAATTTAATAATGGATTCAATTGGCTCAAATTGTAGCAAATCTTGATATAGCATAAAATTTGTCTCCTTTACTTAATAATGATGGCATCTTGCACAATGAATTTTTTATACTCAGGATGACCCGGTTCAGCATGGATTAGTGCATCCCCGATAATTTTCCCTCGCCAAGATATAATCAACGTTTTATATCTGCTATTATTTTTTATTAGTATCATAGGATCAATTGCTAACGAATTATCAAAAAGTAATTCGTAATAATCTAAACAGATTACATTATCAGGATACTTATCTATCAGTTGCTGGAATACCACAGTAATTTGAAAAGACCTGCGATTAACTGGAATATCTTGGAGCATTTGAGATATTTCAATGTTAACATTTATATAGGGTAATGAGTTTTTTTCGGCAAATTTTTTTACAGATTTACCGTCACTATAATCGTATACAAAAATTTGTTTGTAATATCGGTTGGAGACATCTGAGATAGCGTTGTTAATCTGTTCAATAAATTGAATGCTCATAATAACTCCTTTTATATAGTGGTATGATAATATCCACTTTCCAACTTTCCAATTTAGCTTGTCTTTTATTAATTATACCTAGCTGCTTTTTAATAAAATACTACGTATTTAACTCAGCATCAATAATCAACATTATCTGCTACTTTTTTACTAAACAGGAAGTAGCACATAACTATATCCCGCCATTAATTATGTTTATTTCCATGATAATTTCCATATCCATTATACTATTTTTCCGTTCTTAATACGAAAAAGCTTTTTGGTAATTCCCCGATTAATACATTAAATCTTAATATCTAAAAAAATTTATGCAAAAGGACTTAAAATGGTTCAAAACCGAAGCTAAGATGTTCTTCGTAAGTGGCCATTTACATTATTACTAACCAGAAAGGAGGACTCCCACAGTGGAGGACAAGAAAAAGAAGCCAAATACGGATTGGATGAAATCATGCTTAGAGCATTGCGAAACACTTGGAATCTCTAAATCTATCATAAAGATGTTCATCCACTTTCAGGAACAAAAGCGTGAACAAAATCATACAGAAGCTACAAATACCCGGATATGAAACAAAAATGATGATTGTGCCTCGTAAGGATGCAGTAGTCAAAGATAAAAAGGTTCATGATGGCATACAGCTGTCACTTGATATAGATTTGGAACCAAATAAGCAAGATTCAGAGAAGTAACGTATAAATCATTCCCCTCGCGTCAATGATGGAAAGCAAATACTTGATGGGAGGGGAACTCATGACCGAACAATTTCGTGTCATTAAAGTCAGTTACTCGGAGCAACTATCTTCAGACTCAGAGCTATGGTTCAAACACTTTGTTGAGAAGGCACTGTTGGACCATATTACGAAGGATGATTATAAACTTCGAGCTTTACTAATTAGCAAAAAATAATAAATGTAGAAAGGAAAAATAAACATGCAGGAAACCAATTTAACTGCAGAATATGATCGTGTTAGCTCTGCTGCACAAAGTCTTGAGTTACAACGTTCTGCAGCAAAACGATACTTCGAATCACAAGGTCTAACTGGAAATGAGGACAATGTTATTAAGCTATGTGATCATGACGTTTCAGCAACAAAGCTGAAAATGAAGGATCGACCAAAATTAATGGAACTACTCCGCTTAATTCAAGAAGGTAAAGTTAAAAATGTCATTGCTTATAAACGAGATCGCTTGGCACGGAACTTTTATGAATTTGTGGATATCACCCGAATTTTTATTAAATATAACGTAGAAGTGATTTATACAGCGAGTAACGAACCACCTTTTCGTAACAAGTTATCTCTAGAAGCGTTTTACGGAATGTTTGGGCAAATGGAAGGCGAAAATATACGAACACGTACTAGTGACGCTCGCAAGCAGTATCCTTCCAGCATCTATGGTTATAAACGTATGAAAGAAGATAAACAGGTGTATTATGTTGTAAATGAAGAAAAGCGTGATTCCATTGTTTCACTATTTACTGATTTTAGTAAGGTGAAAGACGAAGAGGAATTCTTTCAATTTCTGATGATACGTCGCAAGGGGTTAAACCAACCAGACAAACTACTGCGCATTTTAACCAATGCATTTTACGCTGCTCATTACGAATCGAAGAATGGTCTACAACCGCTGACCCATGTAGAACCGATCATCAGTATAGATCTTTATTTAGAAGCCAAGGCACAGATTGATGCCTTTCTAGCTATCTATAAAGAAAAGCTGAATGAGGTTAACAACCTTTTCTTAACAATGCCATTGTGCGGCAAATGCGGAAAAGAAATGAAACATCGACAGCAAAATGCTCTTGATGAAGGTTACTTTGTTTGCAGTGTTAACCATAAAAGGTTGATGATTACGGTTGAGGAATTGAACACACCAGTTAAACAAGCAGTACTCGATCATTTACAGTGTATTTCAGCACAACTAGCCCATAAAATCATGTCCAAACATATTGCTACGGCAAAGAAACGATTGGAACATGATAAGGAAATCGCCACATCTGAATATCTGGATTCTTCACTTGCATTATGTACAATTGGTCAAAATGACAAGTCGGCCATTCCTAAACTCTTGGATCGGATTCAACTATTAAAGGACAAGTCCAAAAAGTTAGGGCAAGATTTGGTTGCTCTACAATTACTAAGTAACGAGATTAAAAGTCTAAATACCATTTTGTCACAGAAAGAACTGAGCCTGACTAAACAAGACATGCAACGGTTAATAGAATTGCTTGTTCACGAGGTCATTGTTCACGAAACCTATATTGGTATTGATTTATTTCTATCAACATTTGCAAAGGAAGCGACTTCCTTATGAGTAAAACAAAGTCAACAAGCTATAGACGTTATTCAGACAAAAAACAAGATGGTAATCATTCTTTGGAAATTCAGAAAAGCCAAATACTACTCTTGGCTGAAAGAGAAAATCTAGAGATTATATCATGGCCCACAGACAAAGCCACAAGTGCCTTTCACAATAATGTAAGCAAACGTGAAGGAATTCAATTAATTCTTGAAGATATTGAAGAAAATGGCGCAGAAGCGGTCTGTTTCTATGAAGAATCCAGAATTACCCGAAGTATCACTGACTTCTATAATGATGTCTACCTCCCTGTTAAGGAACAGTATCCGTTTGTAAAGTTCTATAGCACTCAATCTGATGGTGAGTGGAATCCAAACGACCCCATTGTTCAGGCTAAGCTAGTCTTTGCTGCGGAGGAATCGGAAATTAAATCCATTCGAGCGAAGGACGCTCAAGCTAATTTGGTAGGTAAAAATAAGCGACCCGGCTCTCGTGAACCTGTTGGTTACGACATGATTGACGGAATTTTATATCCAAATGAGGATGCGCCCATTGTGGAACTCATTTTTTATCTTGCAAGTCTAGGACACTCACAAAATGTCATAGCGGAGTACCTAAACACCTGCAAAATAACAACTAAAAACATTAAGTCTTGGAATAGCAGCACAATTGGTTATGTATTATCAAACCGTGTCTACTTAGGTAGAATTGCTTGGAATGTGCGAACAAGCTATGAAAACAGCAAACCAAAGCCAGACACGGATATTGATATTCTCAAGCAGTCTTATGACCCGATTGTAAGTCGCACCCTTGTTCATTTGGTCAATCAAATCAGCGAATTGAAAGCACAATACGGTACGATGAGTACGCCATATTACCTTCGTGGAATCATTAAATGCAAGAAATGCCATTCGCTACTTAAAGCAAAAGACAATTCTCCAAAAGGGAAAAAAGGCCAATATATGATTTATCGTTGTACAGAGTGCAAAAAATCTGTATCAATTATTCCTGTTCACGAAGTAGTCTTAAACGATTTACAACGGAAATGGATAGCTCAACTTACAAACTTCGCAACAAGTGCTAAAGAACAACTTAAAAACTGGTCAACCAAACTTCACAAGGCAAAAGATAAATTAAAAAAACTTCTGGATAAATCGCTCTATAATCAGAACATGCTGGCTGCTGATATAGCCACCAATAAACTGTTAGCTGAAGCATTTACCGTTTCACAAAAGCACTTACAAGACGAAATCACTTATGTAAATGCAACACAAGAAGAAATCAATCGTTTACTAGAAGATGAGTTTCTATCTGTATTCATGAAAGAAATGATCCAAACAAGCTTTTACGATTTTACAGATACGGAGTTGCGTGTCTTCTTCCTGATGTACTTTGATGAAGTCATCATTGATTTCGAAAAAAATAACAATATTCAGATCAGCTACCGTCTCTCTCCTTTTGTTTCGTTAGAAGCGACCACTGGTCATCTAACCGAAAAAATTGGCAAAAGAGAGAATTTGACTGGGTAAAAAACCGAATTGTTTCCCAGCAAAAAATTCAAATGTCATCGTTTAAAGTTCTCTACTCTCAAAAACCCTTGATATCAACGCTTTTTGGGAGTAGCCTTTCGGCTAACTGACCATCGAAGTATTCTTCGATGATTAAAAAACCGAACTATATATTTACTTTATGGTCAAAAAACCGAAAATTTAAACGGCAATAAAATTCATAATTTTTTACGAAAAGGTCTTCGAATATGAAAATACGAGGATACAATATATCTTGTAAGAACTAATCAAATAATGTAACCCACAACAAGCGAAAACCGCAGAGGTT
Organism: Robertmurraya beringensis; assembly: GCF_042433785.1. Taxonomy (NCBI): domain Bacteria; kingdom Bacillati; phylum Bacillota; class Bacilli; order Caryophanales; family Bacillaceae; genus Robertmurraya; species Robertmurraya beringensis. The sequence continues at coordinate 17,958 of NZ_JBHLUU010000101.1, forward strand.
ACATAGCCACTCGATTATTAGTCAGCTATGTACTTCTGCGGTTTTTTATTTGAATCTAAAATTTTAAATATGGAGGTTTTAATAAGAATGCAAAACACAAAAAAATATACCACTTGGGAGTCCTTGCCCGACACTCTTACCGCACAGCATATTTCCGAGTTTCTCGGAATTTCGAGAAGACGAGTGTATGAGTTATTCCATGTGAACGTAAAAGACGGTGGTATCCCAAACTTTAAAATTGGTGCCACAAAAAGAGTTGATAAGGCCGATTTTAAGCATTGGATCGCATTGAAAAAACAAGAACAGGTACATGCGTAGAGCAAGAGAAATTATCTAAAAACTATTTGAAAGAGAGGTTGCTATAAATCATTATGAAAGGTAGCTATTTTAAGCGAGGATGCACTTGTGGAGAGGTTTGTACTTGTGATAAAAAGTGGAGCTTCGTAATTGATGCAGGAAAATATTTTAACCTTGGAAAAAGGAAGCAACTCTGGAGAGATAACTTTGACACCAGAGAGGATGCGGAAGCTGCAGCAGCCGTTTTAATCGAGAAAATTAAACAGGGTAAATTTCATATCGAAACCGATATGCTTTTCAAGGAATATGCTGATGTATGGCTTGCGGAATACATTAAAGTTACCGCTCCAAAACCCGGTACTATCCGAATTAGAAAATACAGCATTGATAAATTTCTATCATTCTTCAAAGAGATCAAACTTAAAAAAATCACTGAAGAAATGTATCAGGCTGTATTGGATGATTTACAAGAGCAAGGTTTTGCAAGAAGTACCATTGAAAGTATTCATACGACTGGGAGACTCCTTTTCGGGAAAGCTGTTGATAAGAAGTTGCTAAATGATAATCCGACGATAAATGCTTATATTCTACGGGAGGATGACAACATCATTAACGAAGACGAAGAAGACCCTCAAGATCTTCCAAAGTTTTTTGAAGCGGACGAACTTCTACACTTCCTAGATATTGCAGGAAAAAAAGGGCTATTTATGGATGAAGTAATCTTCAATGTATTAGCTTATACAGGTATACGAGTCGGAGAATTGGTTGCTCTCAAATGGAGTGATATTGATTTTGAAAAGCATACCATCAGCATTAACAAAACGTATTACAATCCGAAAAGCAGCACAGTAAATTACACCTTAGTTCGACCAAAAACAAAAAAATCAAAGCGAGTCATTACCGTCGATCCTGAACTTATTGAATTGCTTGAGAAACATAAAAAAGAACAGGAAGAGATGATTTTACATCTAGGAGACAGTTATTACAATAAGGGATTCATTTTCTCAAATTTCAATCGTCATCCCGGTTATCCTGTTTTGATAAAATTTGTCCAGAGTAGAATGGCAAGATTGTTGAAACATGGTGTGTTAAATCTCAAACTTACTCCACACTCCTTACGCCATACACACACTTCTCTTCTTGCACAGGCTGAAGTGGAAATTGACGAGATTATGGACCGTTTAGGACATCAAGATGATTCGACAACTAGAAGGATTTATCTTCATGTAACAAAACATAGGAGAAGAAATGCCTCTAACAAATTTAGCGATTTAATTCGCAGTCATAGAAAATAAAAAAACTTGAAAGCAATGATTGCTTTCAAGGTACATAGAATTTATATTTCATGTATACCCATCCCTTTACCTTTATCTTTGAATAGAGATAAGCTCTAAAATCTTTAAGCTGGGATAGTTCCGTTTTGGCAAAATATATGCCGAAACAGCGCTATTATAAATGTAAAGGTTGTGTTCATCCTCTTTCACATCAACAACACCTGCCCAATTCACTTTCGTTTGTCCATTAACGCTTTCGTCTACAATACCTTCCTCACTTAGTCTCATCGTATGCTGTCCTCATAACCCGTCGTTCTTCCCCTCATTCAGGGCCTTTCTAACTGAACGAGTGACGTGGAGAGCCAACGATATACTAAGAACAACATCTTTTATAATAAGAATTGCGAATCATTACCCCCTTGGTTTTTCTATCTAGAGGGGTTTTTCGTTGTAAAAGACTTACATATTTAAGTAGTTCAGTGTAAACTGAAATTATGGTTGTCTGAATATTAAAAAAGGAGGGAACTTATGAAAAAGTATATTTGTAATGAGTGTGGAGAAGAATTTTCCAAAAATCAACTCGATTTAGAATTACTGGTAGATGGTGAGTCTTTCTGCAAAGGATGTGCTAGCAGCTTAATGGAAGCTGGAAGAGACTTTGTAGATCCTGATCATAATTTTGATTCGTATGAAGACTGGGACAAAAATGGACGTTAACTAAAATAACAAAAGTATTAAGAATAGACCTCAATTTATTTGGTTAAGATTTTTTATTATTTCTTTGCTTACTATACTGGTTGCTATAGTATATTCGCTTTCCGAAACAATCAATCTCTTTTTGAAAAACAATCTTATATCTGCTCGATAAGAACCCATTTTGATCAATCTTTTGACAAATTGGGTTCTTATTACTTATTGCTTATGAACAAACCTCATTTATAAGCTACACAAGTGGCTCATTCACCCGCAGTCACTGGCTCTATTGTCCGCAAACGAGGGATTAAAACTCCGCACAACAGGCTCAATTCTGTCCGCAATACTCAATGCCCAAAGCTTAAACTTCTTACACCACTTATCCTCAATCATTCAGTATATGAAACGAATGGATAGATACCTAAATGGACATAATGAACTTTTGTAAAAAATACAAAAGGAAAGCGAGGTCATTCAATGAAATGAAAGGACATTTCTACAGACGTGGCTGTACCTGCAAGAAGAAAAATTGCTCGTGTGGCTCCAAGTGGGCTTTTGTGATTGATATCGGGATTGATCCCGTAACCGGCAAACGGAAGCAAAAGACCAAAAGTGGTTTCCCCACCAAGAAGGAGGCAGAAGTAGCAGCAGCTGCCATAATTCACGAACTCGAACAAGGTTTCTACATTGAGGAATCCTGTCAGACCTTTGCTGATTTCGCGAAGGAATGGTTGCCCATTTACAGCGAAGCAAAAAATGTGAAACCCGGCACCATTCGAGTTCGTCTTCACGAAATCGGGAAGTTACTTCCTTACTTTGGTCAATTAAAGCTGAAAGATATTACTCCTAAACGATATCAAGAATGTTTAAATGACTTAAAGGACAAAGGACTTGCCGACAGCACTAGGGAAGGAATTCATCGTTGCGGGAGGATGATTTTGCGTAAGGCGCTGGAGTACGAACTCATTAAAAAAGACCCAACGGAGTTCGCATATCTTAAAAAAGATAAGAAAACCATTGAACAGCTAGAGGAAGAAGAAATTCCGAAATTTCTTGAGAAAGAAGATCTTGCTTTGTTTTTAAAAACAGCTAAGGAACATGGCTTGGAACACGATTACTTGGCATTTCTCATTCTTTCCTATTCCGGTATTCGAGGCGGGGAGTTAATCGCGCTCAAGTGGAAGGATATTGACTTTGTGAATCACACCATCAGTATCACGAAAACGCTTTACAATCCAAGCAATAATCCCCTGAACTATCAACTAGTTACGCCAAAGACAAGAAAATCACGAAGGAAAATCATCGTGGATGAAGAGGTGATAGATGCGTTGAAGGAGCATAAACAGGTTCAGGAGAAGGTCATTGAGCGATTAGGGAAAGCTTACTGTAATCAAGATTTTATCTTTGCCAGAATGCAACGATATCACGGCTATCCCATCGTCATCAAGAACATTCGAGACCGAATGAAAAGGCTGCTAAGAATAGCTGGTCTAAATGAAGATTTGACTCCACACAGTTTAAGACACACACATACGTCGCTTCTTGCCGAGGCTGGTGTCTCACTCGAACAAATCATGGACAGGCTTGGTCATACCGATGATCAAATTACGAAAAATGTGTACCTCCACATCACCCAAGAAATGAAAAAAGAAGCCTCTCAAAAGTTCGGTGAACTAATGAGAAGCCTCCGTTAAAAACCTCAATGTTAGCAAAATGTTAGCAAACCACTTTTACCTTACTAACAAATCCTTTTGTATCAAGGGGTGAAGCGGCTTATTACATCATGCCGCCCATTCCACCCATGCCGCCCATGTCAGGCATTGCAGGAGTATCTTCTTTAATGTCAGCAACAACTGCTTCAGTTGTTAAGAACATTGCTGCAACAGATCCAGCGTTTTGAAGAGCTGAACGAGTTACTTTAGTTGGGTCAACGATACCAGCTTCGATCATGTTTACCCACTCGCCAGTCGCTGCGTTGAAGCCTGTTCCTACTTCTTCACGCTTTAAGCGCTCAACGATAACAGATCCTTCAAGACCCGCATTGTGTGCGATTGTACGAACTGGCTCTTCCATCGCACGTAGTACGATGTTCACACCTGTTTTCTCGTCACCAGTAACCTCTAGAGCAGCAACCTTGTTGTATACGTTAAGTAGGGCAACACCACCACCAGAAACGATACCTTCTTCAACAGCTGCACGAGTTGAGTTCAATGCGTCTTCGATACGAAGCTTACGCTCTTTTAATTCTGTTTCAGTAGCAGCTCCAACTTTCACTACTGCTACACCGCCAGCTAGCTTAGCTAAGCGCTCTTGTAATTTTTCGCGGTCAAATTCAGAAGTGGTTTCTTCCATTTGCGCACGGATTTGGTTTACACGACCTGCGATTTGTGCAGAGTCTCCAGCACCTTCAACGATTGTTGTGTTTTCTTTTGAAACAACAACCTTAGAAGCGCGACCTAGAGATTGGATCGTTGCAGACTTAAGGTCACGACCTAGCTCTTCAGTGATTACTTCTCCACCTGTTAAGATAGCGATGTCTTCAAGCATAGCTTTACGACGGTCACCGAAACCAGGAGCTTTAACAGCAACTGCATTGAATGTTCCGCGAAGCTTGTTCACTACTAAAGTAGCTAACGCTTCCCCTTCAACATCCTCAGCAACAAGTAATAATGGCTTACCTTGTTGAACCACTTGCTCTAAAACAGGAAGGATTTCTTGGATGCTTCCAATTTTCTTATCCGTAATTAAGATAAATGGATTGTCTAGAACAGCTTCCATTTTATCAGAGTCTGTTACCATGTATGGAGATGCATATCCACGATCGAATTGCATACCTTCTACTACATCAAGCTCAGTAGTGAAGCCCTTTGATTCTTCGATAGTGATAACGCCGTCGTTACCAACGCGCTCCATTGCTTCAGCAATTAATTGACCAACTTCATCGTCAGCAGCAGAAATAGCCGCAACTTGAGCGATAGAAGCTTTGTTTTCGATTGGCTTTGAAATAGCACGAAGCTCTTCAACCGCTACTGCTACTGCCTTATCCATCCCTTTACGGATACCCATTGGGTTAGCTCCAGCTGTTACGTTCTTTAAGCCTTCACGGATCATCGCTTGAGCAAGAACCGTTGCAGTTGTCGTACCGTCACCAGCCACATCATTTGTTTTGCTAGCTACTTCAGCAACAAGCTTCGCACCCATGTTTTCGAATGCATCTTCAAGTTCGATTTCTTTTGCAATCGTTACACCATCGTTTGTAATAAGTGGTGAACCGAATTTCTTTTCAAGAACCACGTTACGTCCTTTTGGTCCTAATGTTACTTTTACCGCATTTGCAAGTGCATCTACCCCACGAAGCATCGAGCGGCGTGCGTCTTCACTAAACTTAATTTCTTTAGCCATTGTAAAATACCCTCCTCGAGTTTTTTCAATCTATTCTGTCTTCGTTTAGTTTTTAAATAAGAAAATCTCTACTCTTATCCAAGAATAGCAAGAATATCGTTTTCACGTAGAATTAAGTACTCTTTTCCTTCGTACTTCACTTCTGTGCCAGCGTATTTTGAGAAGATAATGCGGTCGTCCACAGAAACTTCAAGAGCTACACGCTCACCGCTTTCAAGTACGCGGCCAGTGCCGACAGCAACTACTTTGCCTTCTTGAGGCTTCTCTTTAGCAGAGTCTGGTAGTACAATACCGCTTGCCGTTTTTTCTTCCGTTTCAACTAGCTCAATTACAATGCGATCACCTAGTGGCTTTAACAAGTGAAACAACCTCCTCAAATATATGAAAGATTTTTATTATTAGCACTCACTTAACTAGAGTGCTAACACAACTATTATATTAATGAATCTCTACCTTTTTTGCAAGCGAGAAACCGCTTTTTTTTATAAATTTTTTGTAAAAGTCCCCCCATAACTTGTTAATTGTACAACCTTACTAAGTATGTACTTTTCCACCTATTCTATCCATATAATGCTAAAATACGGACGATAATTCTTCTTATTTGATACAACCTGATGTTTACGAGTAGAATAACTATATTGGATGGAAAAGGAGACTTGTTTTGAAACGTGAATATTGGATTATATTAATTGCTTATATTGCTATGCAGCTTTCAAGCTTTATTGGTGTCCCTATCACCTCTCTGATACTAGAACTGATTGGTTTTGAAACCCATCACTCTCAAGGGTTCGCAGGGGTCACTTGGCTTGTCATAAGCTTTTCGCTCACACTTGTGATTGTCCTGATGTTGTTGCGTAATGAGATGGTAAACACAAATGAAGTAAGAAGCGGAGCCAGCTTAGGCCGATCGATCCTTTGGTCTATCACAGGTGTCTTTCTTGCCCTATTTGCCCAAGCCTTTGCTGCAAATATTGAACGTTTGATTGGTATTGATGTTGGTTCTGAAAATACGCAACAGATTCTACGCATCATTGAGTCCTTTCCTATTATGATTGTCGTGAGCTCAGTGATTGGTCCTATATTAGAAGAAATTGTTTTTCGTAAGATCATTTTTGGGGCTTTTTATAAGCGATTTAACTTTTTTCTATCAGCCTTGCTTAGCTCCGTTATTTTTTCTTTTGCCCATATGGAGCCGGAGCACACTCTACTTTATTCCGCAATGGGATTCACCTTTGCGTATTTGTATGTAAAAACCAATCGGATTCTCGTTCCGATCGTTGCTCACGTATCGATGAATACGTTCGTTGTTCTTGTGCAATCCGTATTTAAGGAAGACTTAGAAAAATTAATCAAACAAGCAGAACAAATGCAAAGCTTTATTGGAGGATTCTTCTTATGAGACAGTCACCTTTATTTTCAGGAATTATATACATCATCTTAGGTGCTCTGTTCACAGTGTTTGCCATACAGGACTTACAGCAAAATGGAGAGTGGGGCTTTTTCACCTACCTGCTTGTCTTGCTAGCGACCTTTGATATTGGTTCAGGCATTCGGATGATTCTTTTACATTTTAAAATTAAAGAGATCAAGAAAGAGCAAAAGAAATAGCCGCTCCACTAAGGGGCGGCTTACTGTTTATTCTTCTACCATTTCTTCATCCATTGAATAATGCTTTAAAAAGTACACCAGTGACTGTAACTCAATAGCCAGATCAATATGGTGAACCCTGATGGATGAGGGAACCGTTAATCGGGCCGGGGTAAAGTTTAAAATGCCTCTCACCGATCCTTGAACCATTCGATCGGTAATGGATTGTGCAACCGGTGCTGGAACCGTTAATATCGCGACCTGAATGTCTTCTTTTTCAATAACTTCTTCTAGATCATCCATATGGTAGACGGGCACTTCACCAATTTTTGTGCCTACCTTCTCTTCTATCACATCAAATGCAACCGCAATTTTGGTATTATTATTCTTTAAGAAGTTATAGTTTAAAAATGCTGTCCCAAGATTCCCGACCCCAATTAACGCAACCTTCGTTAATTCATCTTGGTCGAGTGTTTTACGGAAAAAGGATAATAAATAGTTTACATTGTAACCGTATCCCTTTTTACCTAAGGCTCCAAAGTATGAAAAATCTCTTCGGATTGTTGCAGAATCGACCTTCACCGCCTCACTTAGTTCAGCCGATGAAACGCGTTGCTTTCCTGATGAGTGTAAACTATTTAAAAAGCGATAATACAATGGTAGTCTTTTCGCCGTTGCTTGTGGGATTTTCATTGATTCATTACTCATCGTTCTTCCCCTACCTTCTACCTTTAACTAATATAGTCTCTCTTCTCTCTTAAAGTCACCGTTTTTACCACCTGTCTTTTCAACCAGGTATGTTTTCCCGATAACCATTCCTTTATCTACTGCTTTACACATATCATACACGGTAAGCGCGCAAACAGAAGCAGCTGTTAACGCTTCCATTTCTACACCTGTATTCCCTTTTGTCTTTACACTAGCAGAAATATGTAGAGTATGGCAATTGTTATCTGATTCCCAATCAAAAGAAATATCAACACCTGTGAGTGGAATAGGGTGACACATTGGAATAATATCCCATGTTTTTTTACTAGCCATAACAGCTGCAACCTGTGCGACTGCTAACACATCCCCCTTTTTCATTTGGTTATGTGTGATTCGATCATATATCTCTTGATTAACTGTGATACTAGAGTGGGCAATGGCCGTCCGTACCGTTTCGGGCTTATCACTCACATCTACCATTTTTGCTCTGCCTTCTTTATTAAAATGAGTGAACTCTGACATCTATTATACACCTCTTTCAAAATCATACACTATTTTCCTCATTTTGTGTGAAAACATTGTAACATAGTTCACAACTCATATCATTGCTCATCCGTATTGAATGCGATACACTAACCGTAGAAGTATAGAGGTGAAATCAATGATACTACTACAAGTAAACCAGCTTTCCAAGTCTTATGGGGCTGACCTTATTTTATCGAATATAAAACTAGAAGTTCAAACAAGAGACCGTATTGCCTTAGTAGGTAGAAACGGGGCCGGGAAATCTACATTACTCAAGATTATTGCCGATCACCTTTCCTATGAATCAGGTGATTTAATCAAGCCCAAACATGTAACGATCGGGTACTTGGCTCAGAACACAGGTCTTGTTTCCGGATTATCCATTTGGGAAGAAATGCTTACCGTGTTTGAACATGTCATGAAACAAGAGCGGGAACTTCGTAAGCTTGAGGAAAAAATGGCTGATCCTACCGTATTTGAAGATGCTACTTTGTACGAGCGAACAATCAAGGAATATGACCATCTCCAAAATGAGTTTAAGGAGAATGGGGGCTACCAGTACGAGTCAGATATACGTTCTGTCCTACATGGCTTGAACTTCCACTCATTCGATTACTCTACGAAAATTGATAGCTTAAGTGGTGGCCAGAAAACTCGTTTAGCTCTTGCGAAGTTGTTATTAACCAAGCCTGATATTCTTATCTTGGACGAACCTACCAACCATTTAGATATCGATACGTTGTCTTGGCTAGAGCAATATCTTACTGGCTACTCAGGTGCCATCTTAATCGTATCCCACGATCGCTACTTTTTAGACAAAGTGGTCAATCAAGTGTACGAAATTTCTAGGAATCAAATCAGCAAATTCTCAGGAAACTACAGCTCTTATCTTGAACAAAAAGCCGAAAACTACGAGCGTGATCTCAAACAATACGAGAAACAACAAGATGAAATAGCCAAACTACAGGACTTTATTCAAAAAAATCTTGCTCGTGCATCGACCACCAAGCGAGCCCAAAGTAGAAGGAAGACGCTTGAGAGAATGCAAGTTATGGACAAACCTCTTGGAGATGAAAAGTCCGCCTCCTTCGGTTTTGATATTGAAAAGCAAAGTGGCAATGAAGTGTTAAATGTCCACTCCCTAGCAGTTGGTTATCATGATGAACGAATAGCTGAGGAACTTTCCCTCCGAATTACTAGAGGAGATTCCGTTGCCTTAGTTGGACCAAATGGGATTGGAAAATCAACCTTACTCAAAACCATCCAAGGTACGTTACAACCGGTAGAAGGACAAGTTCATTACGGCTCCAATGTTAGCATTGGCTATTATGACCAGGAACAAGCAGCTCTTACTTCAAACAAGCGAGTGTTAAATGAGCTTTGGGACGAATACCCTCTGAAAAGTGAAAAGGAAATCCGCACGGTACTAGGGAATTTCTTATTTACCGGCGACGATGTATTAAAAACGGTTTCCACTCTAAGCGGTGGGGAGAAAGCACGTTTAGCACTAGCTAAGCTCATGATGCAAAAGGCGAATCTTCTTATACTAGATGAACCTACCAACCATCTGGACTTAGACAGTAAGGAAATATTAGAAAACGCGCTTGTGGATTATCCAGGTACGATTCTTTTTGTTTCTCATGATCGATACTTTATTAATCGCATTGCTACAAAGGTGATTGAGCTTAGTAAAACCGCGGCTGTTGAGTATCTTGGGGATTACGATTATTACGTGGAAAAGAAGCTAGAACAAGAAGAGCTTAAAGCCATTGAACAAGCAGAAAAGGCTGCCGCTACCATAGCTGCTTCTCCAGAAAAAAATACGTATCAAATCGATAAGGAAGCCAAGAAATTAGAGCGCCAACGAAAGCGACGCATCGAAGAAATTGAGGGCTTAATTGAAAAGCTTGAAGAAACGATTGAAAAAAATAATACATTGCTTTGTGATCCAGAAATTTTTCAAGATCACGAAAGAGTGCTTAAAATTAATGAAGAAACTGAAACAGCCAAACTCCAATTAGATGAGTTACTAGAAGAATGGAGTGAACTGGCTGAATAAGCGTAAAGAACCGGGAGGAAGAATCTATCCCGGTTTTTTCCTTTCCACAATTTTGTTCACAGCTAAATTGTTTTTATATGAGCTTTCCACAGGGTTTCCCACATTATCCACAATTTTAGTTTATTTTATCCACATTACCCACAGTGAAACTTGTCGAAATAGTGTTTATACACAAAAAATAGCCCCTATCATGTGATAGGGACTTTTTCCTAAAGTTATTAGTTGTGGATAGATAGGTCTAATCCAGGATTGGCGTTTAAAGTAAAGTCACTTCTTTGACCTTTTTCATACATAACACTTCCCGCAGCAGCTATCATGGCTGCGTTATCTGTGCATAAAGAAAGTGGAGGAATAATTAATTCTACACCTTCATTAGCAGCAAATTCTCTCTCTAGCGCGCTACGCAGTCCTTTATTCGCAGCCACTCCTCCTGCTAGTAACACTTGCTTCACAGAATATTGTTTCGCCGCACGTACCGTCTTAGTTACCAACACATCGATCACACTTTGTTGAAAACTTGCAGCAAGATCTTCAGGTGAAATCACTTCTCCTCGTTGCTCTGCATTGTGGACAGTGTTGATAACTGCTGATTTTAATCCACTGAAGCTAAAATCATAGGACCCTTCCTCTAACCAGGCTCTCGGTAAATCTATAATAGGTGAGCCAACCGCTGCTAATCGGTCAATATGAGGTCCGCCTGGATATGGCATTTTTAACGTCCTAGCGACTTTATCATATGCTTCACCCGCAGCATCGTCTCTCGTTTCTCCAATCACCTCAAAATGGCCATGTTCCTTCATATAAACAAGCTCTGTATGTCCACCAGAGACAACCAGTGATAACAGTGGAAACTCCATTTCCTTTATCAAGCGATTCGCATAAATATGACCAGCGATATGGTGAATTCCTACAAGAGGAATACCGTGAGCAAAGCTCAGCGCCTTGGCTGCGTTCACCCCTATTAATAAGGCTCCGACAAGTCCTGGCCCTTCCGTTACAGCAATCGCATCAATATCTGAAAACTGTAATTCAGCCACTCGCATCGCTTCTTCTATGACAATCGTAATTTGCTCGACATGATGACGAGAAGCAATCTCAGGAACGACTCCACCGAAGCGCTTATGGCTTTCAATTTGCGACGCAACGATATTTGCTATTATTTCATGTCCATCTTTTACAATCGCAACAGCTGTTTCATCACAGCTTGTTTCGATCCCTAATATATATTGATTTTTCTCACTCATATTGTCACCCACATGACTAATGCATCCTCATAGTTATCAGTATAATAATTCTTGCGTATTCCACCGTTCATAAAGCCGAGCTTACGGTACAACGATTGTGCCACTGTGTTTGACACACGTACCTCCAGTGTCATCGATTTTGCACCCCTTTTTTTTGCAACCTCCATGATCATACGAAGGATCCCTTCTCCAAGCTTTTGCCCACGAAATTCAGGTAAGACCGCTATGTTTGTAATATGCGCCTCATCAACAATCAACCACATGCCACAATAACCTACAATTTGTCCTTCCTTTTCTAAGACCAGATAGACAGCAAATTGATTTAAATTCAACTCATTCTCAAATGACTGCCTTGTCCAAGGCGTTGCAAATGAAAGCTCCTCAATTTTTAAAATTTGATCGATATCTTCTTCCTTCATATATCGAAACACAAAGGAATCAGATAATGAGTGAGTCTCTTCATTTTGCATCATTTTCTTTCTTCCCTTCTAGCCATTTCGCTTCAGCTTCAGCTAACCGAATATAATTTGGCACAAAGCTGTGCACATCAACGGGTTCTCGATTGACCCCTAAATGAGCTAGCTCACCAGGACGTGGATTATGTTCAGTGTAGTGAGCAAATCTTGCTTGATCTCCCATAATACTCACTAGTACTTCCTTGTGAATAGGGACATCATTGCCAACAAATAAAACAGGCTCTGACATCTCCTTTAACTGCTCTGCCCAATCTTTAGCTAATACCAGTTGGTCTTTTTTAACTTTTTCGAGTGCGCCATTTTGGAAGCGATATAGACCGGTATAGACTTGTCCTCTTCTAGCGTCAAATAATGGAGCCACATTGCCTGGGAAGTACCGTGCAGCTGATGCCGCTAACACTTCTATGCTTGAAACCCCAACAAGCGGAATTTGTAAGGTCCACGCTAATGTTTTCGCGATCGTTACTCCTATACGAACTCCCGTATAAGAACCAGGACCTTCAGCGACGACAATTTTCTCTAGGTCTGCTGGCTTAACTTCACATTCCCTGCATAGGTTTTCAATCGCTGGCATCACACGGATCGAATGATTCTTGTTAATATTCGTTATATACTCCCCAATCACTTGTTGGTTATCTATTAAGGCAATCCCCAGTGGATAATTGGATGTATCTATAGCTAGTACTTTCATTAGGCAAATAGCTCCTTACAAAGCATTTCATATCGTTTTCCTTTTGGCGTTATCGTTAAGTTACGAGAATTCTCTTCCCCATGAGAAATCTTGATTTGTAGAAGTTCTTCCGGTAGTTGGTCTTCAATCAGATGAGCCCACTCCACAACCGTTACTCCCTGTCCTTCAAAATATTCATCAAAGCCCAAGTCTTCGTCAGAATCCTCCAATCGATACACATCCATATGGTAAAGTGGAAGTCTTCCGTTATATTCTTTTATTATAGTAAAAGTCGGACTACTAACGTTTTTGTTAATATCCAGTCCCACTGCGAGTCCTTTAGTAAACGTCGTCTTACCTGCACCAAGGTCACCTTCTAATGTAATCACATCTCCTGGTTGAAGCTTCTGTGCCAGTTCCTTTGAAAATTGTAAAGTCTCTTCCGTACTGTTTGTTCTTACTATGTATTCGTTCATTGAATTCATCACCCAATCTTTTATAAAAAAACCTTAGGACAGATTCCTAAGGCTAGTCTCTTATAAGTGTACATGATTTTAAAAAAATGAGCAAAAAGGGTTGGATTTGTATGTAGTTTTTTAGTTTTTATGGCTGTTTAAAGTATATGAAGCCGTATTCTACTCTATTTTCGCCACAACTACTCCCTTTTATTAGAAACTTCTCTAAAAAACAAAAAAACGAATCCATTTTGGTTCGTTTGGTTCTTCTAATATATGAAAATGGCGGTCCCGACCGGGATCGAACCGGCGATCTCCTGCGTGACAGGCAGGCATGTTAACCGCTACACCACGGGACCAAGGTTTTTTTCAAGTGAAACTTGAAAAATAACTTTCAATAACTTCAATAATTGCGGGGACAGGATTTGAACCTGCGACCTTCGGGTTATGAGCCCGACGAGCTACCAGACTGCTCCACCCCGCGACAATAATAATTAAATCTGTAATACAGCCTAGCGACGTCCTACTCTCACAGAGGGAAACCCTCAACTACCATCGGCGCTGAAAAGCTTAACTTCCGTGTTCGGTATGGGAACGGGTGTGACCTTTTCGCTATCGCCACTAGACTCGTATTCAATTGAAGAAAATCATTCCTTCAAAACTAGATAATGAATGAAGAAGAAAGAAATACGTTTCATCTTAAATTTGGTTAAGTCCTCGATCGATTAGTATCAGTCAGCTCCACACGTCGCCGCGCTTCCACCTCTGACCTATCAACCTGATCATCTTTCAGGGATCTTACTAGCTTGCGCTATGGGAAATCTCATC
>NZ_JBHLUU010000102.1:0-32431 GCF_042433785.1 Robertmurraya beringensis
AGTGGATTTGGACGGGTTACCACCTGACTTATCCATTATAAAGGACTTTTTCTTTGCACAAAATAATAAAATTGAACATTTTAAGTATTTCCAATAGTCAAATTAAATTAACGCAACACTAGTGATAAGCTAAGTATGTTTTAGGGACTTAAATTCTAACAAGTATCGGACGCCATTCAACAATTTATTTCTCATATTCAAGAGATTTTACATGAGCTTAACCAAATTAATGCAGCTGCCGAAAAACAAGCATTTTTAACGAATGAAACAAGAAAACCCACCGAACAGTGGGTTTTCTTGATTAAGAAGACTTCGGCTCAGGTACTTTTGTTAATATAACAAGACCAATGATAAATAAGATGACGAGGCTGAATACACCGCTGCTTGTGTGGCCAGTTATTTGAGCCGTTGCTGCAACAAGTAATGGCCCCATAATAGAGGCGAATTTTCCGAAAATGTTATAGAAGCCAAAAAATTCATTAGAGCGTTCCTTTGGTACAAGCTTTGCAAAGTATGATCGACTTAAGGCTTGAATTCCACCTTGAGATGAGGCAACAAGCATGGCCAGTATCCAGAAATCTGTGGCTGTTTCAAGAAAAAATGCATAAATACAAACAATGATATAGACAAAAATACCAACGTAAAGCATTCTTTTCTCAGAAAACTTTTCGGCAAGCTTTCCATAAAGAATGGCAAAGGGTGCAGCAACTACTTGAGTAACAAATAATACGATTAATAGGGTCGTAGAATCAATACCTAGATCCGTTCCATAGGCAGTGGACATCGTAATAATGGTACCAACACCATCGATATAAAAGAAATACGCTAGTAAAAATAAGAATAAAGCCCGATACTTTTTAATTTCCTTAAAGGTTTCAGCTAGCCTTTTGAAGCTACTTGCTACAGGCTTAGGATCACGAGGAATATAATAGATTTGATTTACATTTTTAAAGATTGGTATCGAAAATAACCCCCACCAAAGAGCGGTAATGACAAATGAAATTTGGCTGGCTGAAGTCGTAGAGATAGGAATGATCTTAGATTGTGCGAGCATAATAATCGCAATACTAATGATAAAAGGAATGGTACTTCCTATATACCCAAGACTAAACCCACGTGCGGACACACGACTCATTCGATCCTCTGTGGCAACATCAACCAAAAAGGCATCATAAAATACATTAGATCCGGACGAACCGATTACAGCAATCGTGTAAAAGATTAAAAGCCATAGCCATTGATCACTGGGAACAAAGGCTAGTGCTGCTGTCATTGATATTCCTAATGCAACAAAGAAGGTAAAAAACTTTTTCTTAAAGCCTTGATAATCCGCAATTGTACCCAAAATGGGAGCTAGTAGAGCTAGAATGGAAGTTGCAATTGCGATGGTATAGCCTAAATACGCAGTTGAATCGGCTGCATCAACTCCGGAGTTATTAGCTGCTGCCTTATAAAACAGTGGAAAGACAGCAGTAGAGATAATGATAGAATAAGCAGAGCTTGCCCAATCATACATAATCCAGCTTTTCTCTTCTCTGCTAAAGCGCTTCATAAGATTCCCCCTTGAATGGTTACTTCCATTTTTACATAAAAAACAGTTTCATAGATTAGGTTTGGAACTATTTTTACAAACGTTTTACATTATTAGTAACTCTTCTAACACTCTCCCATCAACTGCACCTAGGTCGAGCCCAAGGAGGCGAGCTAGAGTTGGACCTTCATCAATAAGCCTTATGGATGTGAGGGCTTGGCCTGTTCGGATTCCATTGCCGCTTGCAATGAAGAGGGTATTGTAGTCACTTTTTTCTGGTGAATAGCCGTGGCAAGCTTTTGTATACTTTTTTGATGCAACGTCTGTTTCCGTAACTTCATCAATGAAAACGCCTTCAAATGATTCGTGAAAGTAATATCCTATAGCTGCTTCTATCATTAAGCTGCAATTTGGGTCTGCCCCGAATTGAGAAGCTTCCTTTGAAGACCAAATGGCTTCGATCTCAGAACGGTCCAGTAATTCACGAACAAGTGTCAAAGTCCTTTGGTCTTGATCCTTTATATAGATATATGCAGATCCATCACAGCTTTTGCAGTATGCCTGCCAGTTGGTAACTTGATTATTTTTCCCAACTTGTAGAAGACCGTGATCACGAAAGAGTACATTAGGCTTTACCACTTTAGACTCATCGAGGGCGCTGTGATCGCCTAATGCGATAATAGTCGATTGATGAAAAATTCCTGCCGACTGTAGGGCATCCATTATTCGGCCGAGTCTTTGGTCGTGTCGTTTAAGCGCGGCAATGGCTTCTTTTGATGAAAAACCAGTTTCATGCCGCTTCGTGTCAAGATCGGTAAAATGGATCAACATGAGGTTGGGCTTTTTCATAAGAATTGTATCAACAGCAGCTTCAAGAACAAAGTCATCAAGTTCTGGCTGGGAAAGTCCCTTTCTGATATGGCCGAATTTTTTGTTCATTTCAAGTTGATAAAGCGAGCTTCCGTTCACTAATGAAACAGGGATTTGGTGATGCCATCGCCGGTTGGCGAATATCTCGGGCATATTATAATCAATCTTTGCCTTTGCTGTAACTGGCCAAAGTAGAGCAGCTGTACTCATTCCTTTTTGTTTTGCTTCGTCATACAAGGTCGTTCCTTGGATATCTTTTCTGTACCAATACCAATCCGGAGAGACTTTTCCAGGCTGAAGTAAGGTGTTATTAATAATTCCATGATTCTTTGGTAGTTTTCCAGTTACAATTGTTGCATGACAAGGATACGTAACAGAGGGATAAATCGTCTGTACATTTTTGCAGTAGGAGCTATTTCTTAGTAGCTTTTGAAAATTCGGTAGTGTTTCTAGCAGTGTAAAGTCTAAGCTTGATAAGCAGTCAAACGAAATGACAATTAAATGGTTTGTCAAACGTTCCATGAATGACCTCCGTTATGTAGTTTGAATCTCTACCTTCATCATATCAAAAAGGATTTCAATTTTCAGAAAAAATGGAAATACCACAGAAAAAAGACGATGGAGAGAACTCCATCGTCCGTCTTAGTCCTTATTTAAATAGAAGAACCTTACCAACTGTTCCATCAGAGCTTTGGCCAATTACTCGAACTTTTAAACCGTATTGAGGCACGTTGCGTCCGGCATCAACCAAGCCTTTGTTTGAATAATCTGCACTGTCATCAAATAATGGAGAACGTTGAGTAAAATTATCTTTCATTGTAATTCCTAGCATACTAGTGTAATCTAAGAACATTTTATCGGTTTTATTAATATTGAAGGCTGCATCGTGAATTTGGTAGCGAGTAGAACCAACCGCACCATCACTCCAGTAGTTCGTGTGCTGATCCGCGTCAACGACACCAACAAAACCTTCACCAGGATGAATTCCTGTCCAGTTAGAATCGTACTTTTTATCCACATACCAAACGACTAAGCCTTCGTCATAGCTCATTAAGCTTGCACCACGACGAATATTTGCTAACCCTTCATCAACGCCGTTGTGACTGCGCCACTCAAGCAAGTAGTAATGTTCGGAAGTTACTACCCCGTTTGATTTAGAGAAACCGTCAGGGACGAATGATGATTCTCCCTCAGCATTGTCAAATACTACTTGTTCGCCGTTAACACTTACTGCTACATCGTCTACGTATAAACCAGGATTTACTGCTGCCACATCCGTCCAGTAGTTGATGGAAAGTTCAACTTCTTCTCCAATAAAAGCGGATAAGTCGAATTCTGCATCCACCCATTGTCCATTAGAAGAGCCTGTGATTCCATGCCCAGGGTTTTGGTCATGTGGATCAGTTTCTGTGGTAAGGTTTCCTGGAATTGATTTATCATTCACTTGAACGGAAGCATAATCCCAATCCACTTCAATATCGTACCAAGTTTTAAATGTTAACTTGGCTGATGTTGCATCCGTTAAATCTAGAGTAGTAGAAAAAGAGTTGTCTAAATTATTTCCGCTACCTGAGAAATACATTGATTCTCCACTGTATGGAGAAGTGATGACGGTTTCTTTGTCAGGAAGTGTTACTTTTAACACATCATTATTCGTACCTTTTGTAGCTGCTTCATCAAGAAGAACTTCAACTCCTGCTTTAGATACATCTGCAATGTCAATTTCAGTACCTGTTTGCCAGTTGCCACCTGCAGAGGCTTGTAGCATTTCTTTCATATATGGGCTAAAGCCGGTTGGCATAGAACCAGGAAGGTCACCTGCCCAGCTACCACTTGCCATGATTGACCAGTAGGCAACAGCCTCGCCAGCTCCAGTATACTGAGTGTCATACTCATCTGGAAGGCCTAAATCGTGACCGAATTCGTGAGCCATTACTCCAACTGCCCCGTCTTCAGGTTCAACTGTGTAGTCGTAAGCAGCCATTGTTCCACCCCAGTAAGGGACAGTAGCTGTAGTACCTGGAATTCTTGTTACAGAACCAAGATTCCAACGGTGAGACCAAATGGCGTCTCCACCGATTTTTCCACCGCCTGCTTCTTCACCAACACCAGAGTGAATGACCATTAGGTGATCAACCAGTCCGTCTGGCTCAAGGTAATCTCCATCGCCATCAAGGTCATAACGATCCCATTCGTCATAATCTTCAAGATTTACATTTGGATCTGCTGCGGCAGCTTTGAGTGCTTCAGTAATTAACGTTCGAGGTCGTGCATCACTACCGTCTGGAGTAGGAACGTTTCCACCGTAATAAGCAGCCGGTTGACTTGCTTCATACCAACCAGCGACCGTACCTTCGACAGAGTAACTGCCACCAGATTGTTGTTCATAATATTGTTTCATAGATACGTAGGTTTTACCATCTGGACCTTTCCAGCCACCTGTTCCAAAAAGCATGTCCTGATAGTGAGCCTGAGAGTATGCCTCTTCACCCTTGTAGTACATATCGGTTTCTTCAGGGGTAAGAGTATTGTGAGGGAGGTCAGGGTATTCCATTAGCACAACAAGTACTTTATCTGTACGCATGCCACCGTCCCATGCTTCTTTTTGAACAGAGTCAACGGATTGCTTCTTTGTCTGACCAAGCTTGTTTCCTTTTCCGTTTGTTAAGCTAGAATTTTTCATTTCCTTTTGAAGAGCGGTACGAACATCTTCTTCCTTTTCATGGAGCTCACCAGCTTCTTTTTCAGCTGATGTGGCTTTGTTTTGTAGGAATTTGTTTAAAGCTTTTTCTACCTCTGTTGGACTTGCATTTTGTGCGATTTTGCCAGAAGCTTTTAGCATTTTGATTAATCGCTCGTCATTGGCAATTCCGAGGTCAAATGGGGAACCACTTGCATGTGAGTGGGAAGCGTGTGAACCACTTGCTGATTCTGCTGCTATTTTTGAACTAAAGGGTAGAGTTGTAGAAAGCATCCCTACACATAGTGCCAAAGCAGCGGTCGAGGATATAACTTTTGAGATTTTCAAATTTTTCCCTCCATCCGATGGTCTATGTTACTAGTTGAAAAGGTATATAGAATTTCAATTATTTAGTAACACGAGTGATTCAAATATATCAGAATAATTTGAAAATGTTTATAGGGAAAAGTGACTGATTATTCTTGTGTATATGTATGGAAATACTGTGAATATTTTACTATAAAAAGGATAGATAAACGGATGAGAAGGAGAGAATAAGAAGATATGAGAATGTCATCCTAAGGAAGGGATATTGATTTCTTTTAGGATTAATAGACTAGGTGGTTGATTAAAAAAAGGTGACAGACACCCTCCGTGGACAAATTAGGCTGATTTGTCCACGTGGGGCGCACAGTCACCATTTAGTTTGTTTTTTCTTCAAATAGTCGAGCGATTTCCACTATCACATTTGTTGCCTTTAGCATGTTATCAATGGAGATAAACTCAAATTTCCCGTGGAAGTTCTCTCCACCAGTGAAAATATTTGGAGTTGGTAGCCCCATATAGGAAAGTTGAGAACCATCCGTTCCTCCACGTATGGGCTCGATAATCGGCTCAATGCCAAGGTTCGTCATTGCCTTGTGAGCAATATCAACAATCTCTTTGACCGGTTCAATCTTCTCTCTCATATTAAAGTATTGATCATGAAGCTCAAGTACAATGGTTCCTTGCCCGTACTTTTCGTTCAAGTTAGTAACGATTTTTTCCATCGTAGCTTTTCTATTATTGAAGCTTGATCGGTCAAAATCACGAATAATGTAACTAAGGACAGTCTTTTCAACATCTCCATGGAAGGAAAGAAGATGGTAGAAACCTTCATAGCCCTCTGTATACTCCGGTGCTTCTTCACTTGGAAGAAGGCTGTTTAATTCCATTGCTATTTTAGCTGAATTAACCATTTTACCTTTTGCCGTACCAGGGTGTATATTATTTCCTTTAATTGTTAACTTTGCAGCAGCAGCACTGAAACTTTCGTATTGAAGCTCGCCGATAGGGCCCCCATCCACGGTATAGGCATATGTGGCAGCGAATTTATCTACATCAAATTTATGTGGACCACGTCCAATTTCCTCATCAGGTGTAAACGCAACTCGAATTTTCCCATGTTTAATCTCCGGATGCTGTACCAAGTAAGCCATAGCAGTCATAATTTCAGCTATTCCCGCTTTATTATCAGCGCCAAGTAAAGTAGTTCCATCGGTTGTAATTAAATGATGTCCGATGTAGTTTTTTAAATTAGGAAAATCCTTTGGTGAAAGGACAATATGTAGGTCTTCGTTGAGTAGGATATCGTTGCCGTCATAATTATCATGAAGTAATGGATTCACTCCGTTGCCGGTAAAATCGGTCGCTGTGTCCAGATGGGCTAAGAAACCAATCGTTGGAACTTTTTTATCTGTATTTGCTGGAAGGGTGGCCATCACATAGCCATTGTCATCTATACTAACATCTTCTAGGCCAATGGACTTTAGCTCATCTACTAGTTTATTAGCAAGAATAAGCTGTCCAGGGGTGGAAGGGCAGGTGTTGCTTTCGTCATTTGATTGTGTGTCAATAACAACATAAGAAATAAAACGATCAATCAACTCGATTTTCAAAGCACAATTCAGCTCCTTTGGGTGATAATTCGAGTTACTAAATTTATGTAACTACAAGAATCATATTATCATAGAGGAAAACCAGTGTCATGCCCCATTTTTAACGAGGGAAAATGGGGGGTCTGTCCATCACAGGTGGACAAACCACCCCGAAGTGTCCACGAGCGGTGACAGACACCCTCCGTGGACAAAACAGCATAAAGTGTCCACGAAGGGTGTCTGTCACCCAGTTTTCACCCGGTTTTGCACAGGGGGTGTGAATAACTGTTGGTTAGGGGAGCCCTTTATATACATATTTAAGATGAATTGTTAACATTATCCACAAGACTGTGGATAATGTTGTGCACAACTTCGGTCTCTTGCTTAGAACTTTTGGTTTTGTCCGTTTTTAGCACGCTTATCTGCCGCTTTTGAACGAGCCATTGCTTCTAAGTCGTCATGGTCTGCTAGGTCACGGCTAAATTCTACATCCAACCCGTCTGATTTCAAATTCTTTGGTGTTTGTGGAAGTGTTTGTTTTTTACTCAATGCCATCTGCCCCTTTCATAGAAAAAAGTACGGAAATGTAACATATTCCCGTACTTTTATCCTTTACCTTCCCGGACATTGTTATGAATGGAAAAAGTTTAATGTCTCGACTTTTTACCAGAGAATCCTCCTGCTTGGTCAGCAAGCTTGAACTCACGTGAGTAAGTGACCTCTTGCATGCTCGACAACGTGCTTTTAGACTTATCCTTTTTCTTCTTATCACTCATTCAAAAAACATCCTTTCATTAAGGTAGTAATCACGTTACTAATTTTTACCTTAACACTCCATTTGCATACTTCTTTTATGAGTAAATATTAGAAAGAGCTTCTTCAAGAGTCGGAAAGGTGAACGAAAACCCACTCTTAATTAACTTTTCAGGAATAACTTTTTGTCCTTCGAGCACAAGCATGCTCATTTCACCAAGTAAAAGTTGAAGCGCAAACGATGGGGCAGGTATCCAGTGGGGACGATTTAAGACCGACCCAAGTGTTTTTCCAAAACTCTTCATCGTCACTGCATGAGGAGCACAAAAATTGACGGGACCAGCCAGCTCAGTTGATTCAATTACATGCCGAAGTCCGCTAACGACATCTTTTATATGTATCCAAGAAAGCCATTGATCCCCAGAACCAACCGTTCCTCCTGCAAACAAATGATAAGGAAGAGCGATTCTCGGCAGAGCACCATCCTTTTTATCTAAAATGACTCCAAAGCGAGCAAATACAGTTCGCACCCCAAACTCTCTAGCCTCAAAGGTTGCGGCCTCCCATTTTTCCACCGTCTGAGCAAGGAAATCATCACCTGCTTTTTCGGTTGCTTCAGTAAAAGTATCGACAGTGGAGGTACCATAAAAGCCTATCGCGCTGGCATTGATAAGTAATTTTGGTTTTTGCTTTAAGTGTTTTATGATAGAAACTACCTCGTTCGTTGCGCTTACTCTGCTATTTAATATGGATGCTTTCCTTTTATCTGACCATCGTCCACTATTAATGGACTCCCCGGCGAGATTAATGAATACATCAACAGCCTCAAGCTCGCTAGCAGGATCTGCCCTACTTGAAAGCCACTTCACATAAGTGACCCCTTTTTGATACCCATTTTCGGGATTACGCGTTAAAATATAAAGATCATGTCCGTCCGCTCTGAGAGATTCAGTAAGAGCATTGCCGACAAGTCCAGTCCCGCCTGTTATGGCAATTCGCATCAGCTTTCCTCCTTATAAAAAATCATTTACTTTTATTCTACAAGATTGCCTTCATTTTCAGCGTACTCGAATGTGCTACATTACTACAAGAGGTGAATAAAGATGCCAACAATCACAAAAATAACTGTTCAAAAAAAACGAACCGATCGTTATAATATTTTCCTTGATCATGGAAAAGGAGAAGAATATGGTTTTAGTGTGGATGAGGACGTACTAATCAAACACAGCCTGAAAAAGGGTATGGAGCTTGATGACCTTCTCTTATCGGAAATAGCGTATTCAGATGATATACGAAAAGCTTACAACACAGCAGTAAATTATTTATCACGAATGATGCGAACAGAAGCTGAAGTAAGAAAACATTTAGTTGAAAAAGAAGTGGATGAGGTAATCATTCAAGAGGTCATTCATAAACTGAACGAATACCAATTTCTAAATGATGAACAGCTTGCCTTTGCCTATGTAAGAACTCAAATGAATACAACGGATAAAGGACCAACCGTTATCAAGAGAGAACTGAAGGAAAAAGGAATAGCTGAAACATATATTCTAGAAGCGATGGATGAGTTTCCATTTGAACTACAGCTTGAAAAAGCGGTTGCTTTATGTGAGAAATATATGAAGAAAAACAAACAAGAATCACAGAAAATCATGAAACAAAAGATCGACCAACTTTTATTCAGAAAAGGATATAACTCACAGGTCAACCAAGTTGCTCTTGAGCAAATCGAAGAAACAAGTGATAACGAAGAAATGGAGTCATTGCGTTATCAAGCAGAAAAGTTGGAACGTAAATACAGTAAATATACTGGATATGAGTATGAACAAAAAATGAAGCAAGCCCTTTATCGAAAAGGTTTTTCCATTGACACTATAACACAGTATTTAGAGTCCAAATAAAATCGTTTATTTGGACTCAATCACGACACATTCTTTCTCTTTCTGTGAAAAAATAATCTCTGCCACTTCTGCTGGAGAACGGAATTTGGAAGGGTCCTTTACATGTTCGGAATCTTTCCAAAAAGGTGTGTTCATACCCCCCATATACACCGCCGAAATAAGAACAGGTTTTTCTTCGTATTCCTTCTGTATGCTTTCAGTAAAGCCTCGAACGGCAAATTTACTTGCAACATACGCCGACTCATTCACTTTTCCCCGCAGCCCAGCGGTTGAAATGATATTCATAACAAAGCTTCCGTCTAATTTGCATATATTTGGAAGAACAGCTTGAGTCATATACATGGTTCCGAGGACATTCGTTTGAAACATCTCCTCGATCTCATTTTCCCTTATTTTATCAAAAGGACCGAAGAAACCAATGCCAGCATTGTTTATAAGTCCGACTACTTTATACTCCTTTAGAAGGGATTGAATGTTCGCGTCTACTTCCTGTTTGTTACGTATATCCATAACCATAATATGAGCGTTATTTAATTGCTTTCTAACTTCTGATAGGCTTTCTTCTGACCTTCCAACTAAAATAAGATGGTAGCCTTCCTTTCCATACTTTAAAGCTAACTCTCGGCCTAGACCCGTTCCAGCTCCTGTGATAATAACCGAATCCAATATGTATCTTCCTTTCGTCTGAGATAATATTATGGTACCATTACGTATACGAAAATACAGCCTAAGAAGCAGGTGGTTGGGATGGAAAAAGAAAAACGTTACAGTGAACTTTCAGAATTTGAATTACATCAAGAAATAGCTAAACTGAATGAGAAGGCAAGAAAAGCAGAGCAGTTAGGTATGGTAAACGAATATGCCGTATTAGAAAGAAAAGCAATAATGGCCAAAGCGTATTTATTAAATCCATTAGATTTTAAGCCTGGTGAGATATATGAAATTGAAGGAGATCCAGGCGCCTATTTTAGAATTGATTATTTAAACGGAGTGTTTGCGTGGGGTTATCGATTAGTGGGGAACAAACAGGAAGAGGCATTACCAATCTCGATGTTGAGAAAAGAGGGAACCAGACAGGCTGATTCCCGATAATTTTATTTACCCTCGAGTACTTGAATTTTTCATCCGTTCTTGTGGATGAGTATTAATGGTTCCATCCGCTCTTTTGGAAGCAAATTCAGGTCTTGCCCTTGGTTCACCCTGGAATTTATTACTGTTTTGGTTTGCAAAATCCTTTGCTTTATTTCGCATCGCATGACCCTCCTAAAAGATGAATGATGAAATAATCAAGCACTCTTAGTATGCTTAACTTATAGGGGATCGATAACTGGAAAAGAGGTGAAAAGAATGGAACATTATCAGCAAAAACTAATTGAATTATTATTAGAAAAAAATGATAAACTTTCGTATGGACAGGCCCAGACATGGGTGGAGCTTTTGTGGGATGATTTTGAAACAACAAGAGCAAAGGCCGGTTACTCCTACCGAGGAAGTGAGATGACTGAAAGAATTGTTCGACAATGGATCGATTATTATGGTGACAAGCTTCATGATTTTGTTGCTTCTAATCCGAAATATAAGCATCTGTTAGAGCAAGACCCAAGTGAACTTCATTAAAAAAGCGATGTCTACCGGAGACATCGCTTTTCGTTATCCAGGGATAATATCCAGCTTTTTACGTAATTTTTCTTCGCTAAAGATCCAACCCGTATAAGAGGAAAGGATATTAAGTTCAAGATCTAGTTGAACAATCGCCACAAATGGATAATGACCGTTACTACGATAGCGTAAGTCAATAAAACGTACTTCGTAATACGTATCATACTCATCCACTTCCCACCGATAAACAGGAGAAAACGATAGAAAAGCGGAAAGGTTTTTATCTAGCTTGGCTGCTTCAAGAACGGGGGTCTCAGGGACAGCGACGCGTTTAAACTGGTCAAGAATTCGTACTTTATTATCATGAGCACGTCCAACGAAGAATTGGTTCTTATTCATGACAGCAATTCGCCACTGGTGAAATTTCATAGTGGGAGCAATGATGATGTCTGTTGCATCTGGAACCAGTTTTTTCACCGCATGATAAACCTTTCGCTGAGTAATAAATCGAAAAATATAGTAGGCAACCAAAACGGCATACACACCAATAAACGTGTAACCGGGATGTGCTCCAAACACCCAAGCGAGTATCCCAACAATATGCATCGCAAAAATAAATGGATCAAACGTGTTAATAATACCAAGCGCCACCCATTTAGAAGAAAATGGCCGTAACGCCTGCGTACCATATGCATTGAAAATATCAACAAAGACATGAAAAAACACAGCTAAAAAGGTCCAAAGCCATAAGTGAAGTAAATTGGCATCTGGAAATATTGGATAAATAACAGCTATGATGGCCAATGGCCAAAGCAAAACAGCTGGGATGGAGTGTGTGATTCCACGATGGTTACGAATATAAACGGCATTGTTTCTAAGCTTCAATACGGTGTCAATATCGGGAGCTTGTGAGCCAACAAGAGTGGCAATCATGACACTAGTGGCTGTGGCGGAGCTGCTTGCTACAACAGGGTCGAGCGTCGCAAGTCCTCCTAAAGCTAATCCCATCACTACGTGTGTACCGGTATCCAAAGGAATCTCCCTCCTTTTTAGGAAATATTTTATCCTTCTCTTATCTTAATTTTATCAATAATCTTCTTGTAAAAATAGTGATTAATCGTTACTTTAAAGTAGTTGTAATAATTACTGTATAATCATTGTCCAATTTAAAGTTTTCGTAAAATATGAATGGGATAAGCTATTATATTCTCTTAGTATGTACTTGTTTAATTTTTTGGAGGCAAAAAAATGTCCAATTCTTTAAAAAACGTAACAAATATAAATAAAAAGGAATTTCAAAAGGATTTAATCGGCTGGTTTGAAAGAGAGCAGAGAGATCTTCCATGGCGGAAAGACCAAGATCCTTACAAAGTCTGGGTATCGGAGATTATGCTTCAGCAAACAAGAGTCGATACAGTCATTCCGTATTTTAACCGATTTATTTCAGAGTTCCCTACAATAGAAGCTTTATCTAATGCTGATGAGGAAAAAGTATTAAAAGCTTGGGAAGGCTTAGGCTATTATTCAAGAGTCCGTAATCTTCAATCAGCGGTTCGAGAGGTTCATGAGCAATATGGAGGAAAAGTACCAAATACACCAAAAGAAATCTCCAGCTTAAAAGGGGTTGGTCCCTATACGGCAGGCGCCATTCTATCAATAGCCTATGGAGTACCTGAACCAGCCGTTGATGGGAATGTCATGCGAGTATTTTCCAGGATTCTTTCGATTTGGGATGATATTGCGAAAGCATCTAGTAGAAAAGTGTTCGAGGAAGCTGTTCGCGCCTTTATTTCGCATGAAAACCCATCATATTTTAACCAAGCATTAATGGAACTAGGTGCATTAATTTGTACGCCAACTTCGCCATCATGTTTGCTCTGTCCGGTTCGTGAACACTGTCATGCCTTCGAGGAAGGAACTCAAAACGAATTGCCTGTTAAAACGAAAGCAAAAAAACAACGAAAAGTTCAACTTGCAGCAGTTGTTCTGAAAGATACTGAGGGACGAACGGTTATTCAAAAGCGACCTTCTTCCGGTTTGCTAGCGAATTTGTGGCAGTTTCCAAATGTAGAAATCCATCTTCCTGTATTAGGGGATAGAGAGCAGTTATTATCTAATCTAAAGGAAGAATATGAAATTCAATGTGATATAGGGGAGCTTGTAGGCCATATTGAACATGTTTTCTCACATCTTGTATGGAATATTAATGTATATGAAGGAACACTAGTAGAGCCTATCAAATCATCAGATACTTTGAAGCTGGTTGACCAGGAGGAAATAGAAAGCTTTGCCTTTCCGGTTTCCCATCAGAAAATGCTTCGTCAATACTATAAAAAAGAGTAAACGCCACTTTCCATGTGGCGTTTTTTCTATATATGGTCACTTCCGTTTTTAAAATTAATCGTAAGAAATCCTAGTTCCATGCGTCCAGTCTGCCTCATTTCGATGAAGCCCACCACGCTGTTCAATTTCCTTAATAATCTCTCGGTGAATAGTGACACCTTCTGAATTTAAATACGGCATAATTTGTTGAAGAGAGTGATGAAAAAAAGCCAACTCTTCTTTTTTCCAATCCGTTTTTGGTATCATGGAGAGTTCTGTCATATCTCGACCTACATACATTGTCTCACACATCCTCTATTTTTCTTATAGATGTATTGTGGTAATCTTATTTGTGAACTATTCATATAAAAGAAAAATTAATAGTAAATGAAGGGATATGTTACATATGACAAATAAAGTAGCATTAATTACAGGAAGTAGTAGAGGGATTGGAAAATCAACTGCCCTACGATTAGCAAAAGAAGGATACGATATTGTCGTTAACTATGCTCGCAGCAAAAAAGCGGCGTTAGAAACAGCAGCAGAAATTGAGGCTCTTGGTAGAAAGGCATTAGTTGTTAAAGCAAATGTTGGTGATGTTAGTAAAATTAAAACGATGTTTGAAGAAATTGGTGCTCATTTTGGAAGACTCGATGTATTTGTAAGTAATGCTGCATCAGGTGTTCTTCGCCCAGCCATGGAACTTGAAGAATCTCACTGGGAATGGACGATGAACATTAATAGCAAGGCACTCTTATTTTGTGCTCAAGAAGCGGCAAAACTGATGGAGAAAAATGGCGGAGGAAAAATTGTGAGTATCAGCTCACTTGGGTCCATTCGCTATTTGGAAAATTACACAACTGTTGGTGTATCTAAGGCAGCACTTGAAGCACTTACTCGTTATTTAGCTGTGGAGTTAGCACCAAAAAACATTCGAGTGAATGCTGTTTCAGGTGGGGCAATTGATACGGAGGCACTTCTTCATTTTCCAAATCGTGAAGAAATGTTGGAAGAAGCAAGACAAAAAACACCTGCAGGGAGAATGGTTGAAATTGATGATATGGTGAACACGATCATGTTCTTATTAAGCGATGGATCCGATATGATTCGTGGACAAACAATAATCGTTGATGGAGGAATTTCCTTACTAGTTTAAAAAATGGAAAAAATTTCTTTAGGATAGACCAATCACCTCTTGGATAAATTAATTTCTGTGGAGGTGATTACAATGGCAAAGCAACCAAACAAAACTCAATCTGGAACTAACGTTCAAGAAGTGAGACAACAAAACGCTGCTTCAGCTGGACAAGGTCAATTCGGTACTGAGTTCGCAAGCGAAACTAACGTACAACAAGTACGTCAACAAAACGCTCAAGCTGAGTCTCGCAAAGGCCAAAACTCTTAATATTAACCACAGTAAGGTGCTCTTTCTAATCGGAAAGAGCACCTTATTTATTTTTATTCACCTCTTCGACAAAACTTCTAATACGTCTACATAACTAGTCAAAGGAAACTCATGAAGCTTACCGAATAGTATATATATCGAAAAAGAAGGCGGTGGACGATGGTGAGTGATTTTTCACGATTAGTTGGTGAACAAATGGCTACAATGGAAAAGCTACTATACATACAAACAGAGCTTGAACGCTGTCAGGAAATTGAAGAGGAATTGAGATTGCTGCAAAAGCATGCGAAGATGGAAAGTATTCAGGATGAGATTCAGCAAATGAAGCAGGATTTGCGCGATATTCACCAAATTTTTGAAAGACAAACGGAGGAGCTTATTCGCTCATATCAAGAAGCAGAAACAGCTTTAAAAAGATAAAAAGAGAAAAAAACACAATTTTACTAATTTTATACGTAAATTATTAAAGCCTTTGAGAAATTTCAAGGGCTCTTTGTTTTAAATTCGATGTTTTACCGTTATAATAGTAGAAAACAGGAAATGTTCTTTGTAACCTTTTGAGGAAAACTTTTATTATATTAGCATTTTTTAGGTTTCGGGAGCGTTCGATTAATGAAAGTAGGGAGAAAAATGGGCGTACCCATGGAAGGTGAACCGATCCAAATACATAGTTACAAACATAATGGTCACATCCATCGAGTATGGGAGGAGACTACCGTATTAAAGGGAACGCAAGGATTAGTCATTGGTGGAAATGACCGTACCATCGTAACTGAATCGGATGGAAGAACGTGGATTACTAGAGAACCAGCTATATGTTATTTTCATTCTCAATACTGGTTTAATGTCATCGGAATGATACGTGAAGATGGAGTGTATTATTATTGCAACATAAGCTCCCCATTTATTTTTGATGGAGAAGCATTAAAATACATTGACTATGACCTTGATATTAAAGTGTTTCCAGATATGACTTTTAATTTGTTAGACGAGGATGAGTACGAGCGTCATCGTATTGAAATGAACTACCCGGAAGTCATTGATAAAATTCTTCGCGCAAATGTGGACAACCTGATTAGTTGGATTCGCCAAGGAAAAGGACCTTTTGCACCAGATTTTATTGATACATGGTACGAAAGATATTTAACATACAGACGGTAATCATTTAACGAAAGAAAACGCCTGTTGTCACTAGTTGCAACAGGTTTTTCTTTATGTGAGTAAGGGCTGAATGGAGGGTGTCAAGATGAGTAGCATTCGAAGGTATTTACACTTTGTAAAACCGTATCGATTACAAATCATCGGGACAATCATTATTGGAATCATTAAGTTTGTCATACCGCTATTAATTCCGATTTTAATTAAATATGTCCTAGATGATATCGTTGGTAATCAAACATTATCGGCTGATGAAAAAACGAGTAAGCTATTAATGATCATGGCCATTATGATGGTTATTTTTGTTGTTGCTAGACCGCCAATTGAATACTATCGACAATACTATGCCCAATGGGTTGCGAGTAAGATTTTATACGATATAAGAGACAAGCTTTACACGCATATTCAAAAATTGAGTTTCAAATTCTATTCAAATAACAAAGCGGGGGAAGTCATCTCACGTGTTATAAATGACGTGGAGCAAACAAAAACATTTGTCATTACAGGACTAATGAATTTATGGCTAGATATGGCCACTATAGCAATTGCCATCATCTTAATGATGATGATGGATGTTAAGTTAACTCTTGTTTCACTTGTTTTGTTTCCTTTTTACGCCTTTTCCGTAAAGTATTTCTTCGGCAATTTACGGGGACTTACCAGAAAAAGGTCACAGGCTCTTGCTGAAGTCCAAAGTTTTCTGCATGAGAGAGTTCAAGGAATGTCTGTTATTAAAAGTTTTGCAGTAGAAGACTATGAGCAGGAACGCTTTGATAAGCAAAATAGGAATTTTCTAACAAAAGCGCTAGACCATACAAAATGGAATGCGAAAGCCTTTTCGGTTGTAAATACGATAACAGACATCGCTCCGCTCATTGTCATTGGATATTCAGGCTATCAGGTTGTTCAAGGAAATCTTTCGATAGGAGAAATGGTGGCATTTATTGCCTATATTGATCGACTTTATAATCCGTTACGAAGATTGGTTAATTCGTCCACCACATTGACCCAATCCATTGCCTCGATGGATCGTGTGTTTGAATTTGTGGATGAAAAGTATGATATAGATGATTCACCGGATGCAGTTGAATGTAAAAATGTTGTTGGAAACGTTCACTTTCAAAATGTCTATTTTCGATACAATGAGAATGAACAAGATATATTAAAAAATATAAATCTTCTAGTGACCCCAGGGGAGACCATTGCACTTGTAGGTATGAGTGGAGGCGGTAAATCCTCTTTGATAAGTTTAATTCCTAGGTTTTATGATGTAACAGGTGGAGCGATTTTTTTGGATGGACAAGATATCCGTTCCTTACAGGTACGCTCACTCAGAGATAAGATAGGAATGGTTTTACAAGATAGTATTTTATTTAGTGATTCGGTTAAAGAGAATATTTTACTAGCTAAACCAGGGGCATCAGACGAAGAGGTAATTGCAGCTGCCAAGGCAGCGAATGCTCACGAATTTATCATGAACCTACCTGAAGGATACGAAACGAAGGTAGGAGAAAGAGGCGTCAAACTTTCTGGTGGGCAAAAGCAACGGATAGCTATTGCCAGAGTATTTATTAAAAATCCACCAATTCTTGTGATGGATGAGGCCACTTCGGCTCTAGATCTAGAGAGTGAGGCATTAATTCAAGAGGCTTTTGAAAAGCTTGCAAAAGACCGAACAACCTTTATTGTTGCTCACCGACTGTCTACGATCACTCATGCAGACCGAATAGTCTTGATAGAGAATGGGGAGATTACTGAAATCGGAAAGCATGAAGAACTGATGAAAAAGCAAGGAAACTATTATAAATTATTCCAAATTCAACAGTTAGAGCATTAACATCACCCCCGAGGGATAAACCTTCGGGGGCTTTTTGTCATGTCTCCTTAGACGTATTTTCAAGCACTGTGGACAATGATATTCGCTGGGCTTGCCATCATGTTGACTGTTCTTGGATTTAACTTAATGGGGGATGGTTTACGAGACGCACTAGACCCTCGAATGAAGAACTAACAAAAAGCAGCTGACAAAAATCAGCTGCTTTTTCCTATATTAATCTTGAATCTCCTCGAAATTCACTTCATTGACTTCTTTATGATACGAATGGAAACTGTTAACGAGAACATCTAGATGCTCTAACGTTTCGTCGTACTCTACCATAGCGGAAACGACTTGCATTGTATGAAAAAAGACATTATCGTTTTCGTGCTCATTCAATTTATCTTGTTGAGAAAGAAATAAATTAAATAGATCTTTTCTATTCAAACAGAAATTGCCTACCTCATGATTTGGTGGCATTTTTCCTTTGCCGGCAAATCGGTACATGATTTGTTCATGAGAATCAATTAAACAATCAAGTTGTTGCTGAAGTTCTAATTTAAACTC
Organism: Robertmurraya beringensis; assembly: GCF_042433785.1. Lineage (NCBI taxonomy): Bacteria > Bacillati > Bacillota > Bacilli > Caryophanales > Bacillaceae > Robertmurraya > Robertmurraya beringensis. Next base: position 18,519 of record NZ_JBHLUU010000102.1, read on the forward strand.
ATCTGGTAGTTGAGAAAGTTCATTTTCATATCGATGAAGCCTTTTTAATACATTGAGTGCTCGTTTGGTTGTCGAAATCATTTGACGATAAATGACCAGCTTCCTAGCCTTTACAATATCATTCTTCTTAAAATAATTTCGATCTTCCTTATATAAAATATATAACTGATCGAGTTTAATCACCATATCCTTTAATTTTTCAATATCATTCTTTAGCAAATGATGATCAGAAGCGTTTCTTGTGTTCATTCGTATCCAGCGGGTGATTTCATCCATCATATTAGATGTTTTAAAGAAAAGCTTATTTTCATATTTAGGTGGTAGAAATACTAAATTAACCATAAAAGCTGCGAATATTCCAAGCATAATGGTAGAAAATCGAATAATCGCGAATTCAATAAACGTATCACCAGGGTTTTCCATAATTGCGATAATGGTAACAAGTGCAAGTGGAATGGTCTTTTCTATATTTAATTTAAGATTGATAAGAATCACAATAATAGCTGCCAGCCCAATGATAACTATGTTATTTCCAAGCGTTAATACAAATAATACCGCAATTACGGCACCGATTAAATTTCCTTGTGCTTGTTCAATAATCGTTAAATAAGATCGGTATACGGTGGGTTGTAAAGCAAAAATTGCAGCAATTCCGGCGAAAACAGGGGAAGGTAATTGGAAAACCTCCGCAAGAAACAAAGATAAAACAATTGCAATTCCCGTCTTAAGAATGCGGGCGCCAAGCTTCATAAGTAAATAATTCCTTTCCTACTACTGATAAGTTTTAATAACAATAATGTACTATACAGTGATTAAAATGTAAGTTCAAGGGTTATTTATATGATTTTTTATATATTATATGATATTTATGCAATATTATTTTGTAAGCTTTTATTACAAAAAAAAATGCCCACAGAAAGGGGCATTTTTTTGTACAAGCTCTATTAAAAATCACTCTGTAGAAACCGATGGATCGGCTTGCTCTTTTACTGGTATTGCTTGAACGAAGTGCTGTTCAGGTTGTTTTAAAAGCTCAGCAAGTTGATTAGCTTCTTCTACTTGACCTTGCTCTTGAAGCAATGCAACATATTGACCTAGAAGTTCCTTGATATCTTGCTTGCCTTCTTCTGATAAATTCGTGATAGAGATTTTGGCACCTTTAGCAATTCTTCGTTGTAACGCTTCTTTTGTTAAGCCCATTTCTGGCTGATGTCTTAGGTAAACAACTCCACCAGTCATACCTGCACAAATCCATGGTCCTGGATCACCAAGAACAAGGCCGCGGCCATTTGTCATGTATTCGAAGGCAAAACCTTTAATATTTGCTCTTGCTCCGATATTTCCATTTTCAACAGTTGGAATTGGTTTCGTTATTTGACCACCAATAATGATATCTGCACCAGATAGACGAATTCCAGCACGAGCATCGGCATTTCCTTGTGCAACTAAAAGACCATGCTGTGCTCCGTATCCAAACCCTTTACCAACGGAACCGTTCAAGTACTTGCCGTTTTTCCCTTGAGCTTTAAAGATAAGGATTTTTCCACCCACAGATGTCTTACCTGTACCGTCTTGTGCGCCACCGTTCACTTCAATACTGATTCCATCGCTGTTATAAGCACCTAAGCCGTTTCCAGGGATAGAGCCTTTTTTGTATTTCAACTGAACAGGAGGTAGATTGCGGTATGATCCATCTAAGCGACCACGTACGCGGTGACAAGATACTCGGCTACCTAATACTCTTTGTTCAGATGTAACACTGTGGAACTCACGAGATTGGTGTAACTCATCAACGCTTGCATCTAAATACTCTGCACCAACAGCAACTTGGAGCTGCTTTTCCTCTGCAGTAGCTGCAGCTTCCTTATGATGAAGCTGACCAATTTCAAGTGGCTTTAACAAATATGTTAAGTTCAGTTGATCTTGACCCTTTGTTTGCTCAAGTAGATCAGAGCGACCAACGATGTCTTGAAGATTCTTTACTCCAAGTGATGCAGTAAGCTCTTTCAGCTCATTGGCAAATGCTGTGTAAAAGTTTACAATCGCTTGGACTGCTAAGTCAGATTGTCTAGGAACGAAACGTCTTAAACCATGTTCTTTAGCTTGTGCTTCAGAATCAATTTGTGTCGCAATTCCAACGTGACATGTATCTAGATGACATCCACGACAAGTGGTACATCCAATAGCAATCATGGAAAGTGTTCCGAAACCAATACGGTTAGCTCCAAGAAGCATGACCTTAATGACGTCTTGAACACTCTTAATTCCACCGTCAGCCCAAAGCTCTACATGATCTCGCAGTCCTGCTTCAAGAAGGGCGTTGTGAGCTGCTTTAACACCGATTTCTACTGGAAGACCAACATGTTGAAGGGCATGAATTCTTGCTGCACCTGTTCCGCCGTCAAATCCACTTAGGGTAATAATATCTGCTCCAGCTTTTGCAATCCCAACGGCGATGGTTCCAATGTTTGGTACAACAGGAACTTTTACAGCCACTTTTGCTTTGTCATTAGCTGTTTTTAATTCATGAATCATTTGTGCCAAATCTTCAATGGAATAAATATCATGGTTGTTCGATGGCGAGATTAAGTCAGAACCGATCGTTGCATTACGTGCTTCAGCAATTTTTGCAGTAACCTTTGATCCAGGTAAGTGACCACCTTCACCAGGCTTCGCACCTTGACCAATTTTAATTTCCAGTAGGTTAGAAGAGTTTAATAATTCAGCGTTAACTCCGAAACGACCGGAAGCTACCTGCTGTCCACGTGTACGTGGATACTTACCAAGCATATCCTTAATCTCTCCGCCTTCACCATTTAAGCTGACCATGTTAAGTCGATCTGCACCTTCAGCATAAGCGCGGAAAGCAATCTCATTTTGAGAACCGAATGACATCGAAGCGATAACGAATGGAAGATCATGATCTCCTACTTTTAAGCTAACATCTGCTGCTTTCACAGTAGACTTTACTTTCTTTAAACTTGTTAAGTGACGAATCGTAACTGGATTCTGCTCTTCTTGTTCAGAGATTTTCTCCTTTAATGGAGTATAGTCTCCGGTGGATGCAACTTCTCCAATTGCTTTCCAAATACGTGGGAAGAGATTGAATGTTTTTCCGATTCTTTCTTTTTCATTATGATAGTCAGTGGCTCTTGCAATGGCATCTTCTTTTAGTGTTGCAAAATTATGCACAGATTGTTCAGAACCAAAGAAATTAACGACTTTAAGTGCGTTTGCAATTTCATCATTTAAGCCGATTGCAGAGAACAGGCGGCTATAACCACGTAGCTCATGGATACCAATGGTAGAGATAACCTTCTCAAGGCCTTTTGTAAGGGCGGAGTATAGGTTCACCAATGGCTTTGTTGATTCATCATATACAGTGATAAACATATAGTAAGGGCTAATTAAGTCTGCTCCTAGACCAAAAGCGACAATCACATCATGTAATGAACGGATGGAAGCAGAACGAAGGAGAAGGGAACAATTTCTTCTAACCTCTGCTTTTACAAGTGCTTGATCAATAGCAGACGTTGCTAAATGAGGATCAAGCCAAAAATGACCATCATGATGTGCATGGTTATCGTCAAGGACTAGAAGTGTTTTTCCGCTATTTACAGCTTCAACAGCTTCAGATTGTAGTCGAGATAGTGCTTCAGCAACTGTCTCATCCGTCTTAATAGTTGTTGAAATATAAGCTACAAGCTTTTGTTGTCCAAAATGGTTCGTTAATTGATCATAGCTAGGTTGATTTAGTTCTTTACTAATCTCATAACCAGCTGATCCTTCTATTAAAATAGGAGTCGTTAATTCTACTACATTTCCTTTTTTATTGCTTGTGAATAAAGAAGGTCTTTGGCCAATTATGACGCGAGTTGAGAAGTGTTCGGTTTCACGATCACGGTCGATTGCTGGATTGGTAACAACCGCAACACTCTCTTTAATATAGTCAGCCAGATTTTTACGCTCAGGATTTAGAGAAGCCAATGGTGAGTCATGGCCCAAAGAACGAATAGGCTCTACACCTTTTTCAGCCATCTGTTCTACTAACTGAACGTGGTCACGCTCCCAGCCAAATGCTTTGTATTGTCCGTTGTGTAATTTTGTTGGGTAGTTCATTGAGATATTTTTATCAAGAGCTGGTGTATCAAGACGTACTCTCGCATCCTTAATGTCGCAACGCTTAGAAAATCTTTCGTATACAGCAGCTTGGTAATCATCATGCTCATAAAGCTTTAATGTGTCGCCATCCCACTTGAAACCTACTTTTTCACCTGGTGCTAATGGCTTTGGTTCATTTACATATTCACTTGATGGAATAATTCCTGGTTCTGAAGAGAACAGGTATGACGTTTCTGTCTCAAGCATCCATAGTGGACGTAATCCAAGGGCATCCACACTAAATGCTGCTTCATCACCAAAACGAGAGACAATTCCAGCAGGGCCTTGTGCGAAATGTCCCCACGCCTCACGCATATAAGTATATAAATCTTGTAAATGTTCAGGGTATGATTTGATTTCGTTCACGATTGGAGGGAAGACTAGATCAAGTGCCTCAAATAGTGAGTATCCATCACGACAAATCAACGTCTCCATTGTTCTACTTAAGTCTTGTGAGTCACTACCATCTTTTACAAGAGGTACACCGATTAATCGAGCTTCGTCTCTTAGCTTAGCAATGGTGTTAATTTCCCCATTGTGTCCAAGTACGCTGAAAGGTTGAACACGGAAAAAGCTAGACAATGTATTAGTTGAGTATCGGTTGTGTCCCAGTGTCATAGTAGAAGCAACAATAGGATTTGCTAAGTCAGCATAGTACTTAGGTAGAATATCACCAGCACCCATTACTTTATATACAGCATGGTATTGGCTTAAGGATGCTACATGTACATTTTCATTTTTTTCAAAATCGATAATCAGATTAAAAAGCTTGTTAGAAAGCTCATGACCTGAAACATCTGCTAAAGCAGCAAACTGCCAGAACACAGGATTTTCTTGAATCGCAATAGGTCCTAATGCAGAAGAATTGGTTACTTCGTCTGATTCTAATACAATAGTAAAATTTGAATCCTTTAATTTAGCGATCAAGTCAGTTTTAATTTCTTCAGGAGTGTGCTTACTACTAATGAAGATATGACCTACGACAAAGTTGTCATTGTCAACGATGCTTTCGTCAGCTCCTGCATTAGTTAGCTTTTCTTTCCATAATGCTGTAGGAATATCGATGTGAATACCTACTCCATCGCCTTCTCCGTTAATAAATCCTGCTCGGTGATTCATGGTGACAAGTGCGTTGATACAATTAAAGATATTCTCTCTTGTAGGCTTATTTGATTTTTCTAAGCTCGATACAATACCGCATGCATCATGCTCTTCGCGGTAGAACTCTTTAAATAAAGAAGGGGTCCATTGTTCTGTCATACTTTTCGGCTGATCGGGAATATTTGGTCCCTCAAAAGCCGTTTCACCTCCTGATCAAAGATCTATTTGTAAAAACGAATTTAAAATAATTGCGGATACAAGCGTTGGTTTAACGAGTCAGTGTTTTAAAGGTGGGGTTAACTTACCTTGATCTTTACCTTCTTTGGGAAGGAACACTGGCTACAAGAACGGTCGAACATAAAACAAAATTGCTTAATTTATAATATCATATGAATTTTCAGAAATCAATTAAATATGCAAAAAGTTGGATAGGGAGAAAGGAAAAAATATTGGAAATTTATAGCCTTATACTAGCTATGGAAACGTTTTCAATAAGTAAAAATTAAAAAACGGAACTTTTGTAAAGTTCCGTAATGTATAAAAATATGAATAATTATTCGCTCTTTAATAACTCAAATGCATTATTAACCGCAAAAATGGTTGCTTCAATATCGTCTTTTGTATGGGCAATTGTAATAAACCATGCTTCATACTTAGAAGGTGCTAGATTAATTCCTTGGTGAAGCATATGCTTGAAAAATCTACCGAACATCTCTCCATCAGTGTTTTCAGCCTGTTCGTAATTAAATACTTTTTCATCCGTGAAATAAATGGTTAATGCTCCTTTTAATCGGTTAATGGTGATAGAGATGTTGTGTTTTTCCGCTGCTTGTAAAATTCCTTCCTCGAGCACGGCACCTAACCCGTCTAAATATTCATACACTCCATCTTGTTTTAAAACTTCTAAACAAGCAATTCCTGAAAGAATTGATGCGGGGTTACCTGCCATCGTACCTGCTTGGTAAGCAGGACCTAATGGTGCAACCTTTTCCATAATTTCTTTTTTACCTCCATAGGCGCCGATTGGAAGCCCGCCACCAATAATTTTTCCTAATGCGGTTAAGTCTGGTTGGATTCCTAATAAATCTTGTGCACCACCGTACATAAAACGGAAGGCGGTAATTACCTCGTCGTAAATAACAAGAGCCCCTGCTGCATGAGTTAAATCATTCACTTGTTGTAGGAATCCTTCTACTGGTTCAACAATTCCGAAGTTGCCGACTATCGGTTCAACGAGAACAGCTGCAATTTCATCGCCCCATTTTTCTAAAGCTACCTTAAATGGTTCTATATCATTAAATGGAACAGTAATGACTTCTTGAGCTATTGACTTTGGCACACCCGCTGAATCCGGAGTGCCTAGAGTAGATGGTCCTGATCCTGCAGCAACAAGAACAAGATCGGAGTGTCCATGGTAACAACCAGCAAACTTAATGATTTTATCTCTCCCAGTATAAGCGCGAGCAACACGGATGGTCGTCATAACCGCTTCGGTTCCAGAATTGACAAATCGAACCTTTTCTAAGTTTGGCATGGCTTCTTGAAGCATTTTTGCAAACTTTACCTCATGAGGTGTAGGGGTTCCATATAGTACACCAGATTCAGCGGCTTTTTTTATGGCTTCCGTAATATGAGGGTGTGCATGTCCAGTGATAATGGGACCATAAGCAGCTAAATAATCAATGTATTGGTTGCCGTCAACGTCCCAAAAATATGCACCGTTGGCTCTTTCCATAACCACTGGTGCACCGCCACCGACGGCTTTATAAGAACGGGAGGGGCTATTCACCCCACCAACAATAACCTCTAATGCTTCATTATGTAATCGTTCAGAATTCGTAAATTGCATGTTATTCCTCCTAGTTAAATCGAATGACCTTATTTTAGCATGTTTTTTTCATTTTTCATCTTCGCGAATTTTTCAGATAAGTGTATTTGGTTGAGATGAAGTAGTGGTTTGGGTACACTAAGATTTGTGTTTGATAGATATGGAGGAAACAAGATGAAAAATGCTATTGAAGTAAATGGGTTAAGAAAGGAATTTAAATCGTATTCTTCACGTTCGGGTCTAAAGGGAGCGTTTAGAGACTTATTTTCGAGAAATTATAAAGTGCTTCGTGCCGTTAATGATATTACCTTTACCGTTAAGCAAGGAGAAATGGTTGGTTATATCGGTGAGAACGGTGCTGGTAAATCGACAACAATTAAAATGTTAACTGGTATATTAACACCTACTGCAGGTGATGTGTTAGTGAATGGTATGAATCCTCATAAAGAACGGGAGGCTTTTGTTCAGACAATTGGTGTAGTGTTTGGTCAGCGCTCCCAGCTTTGGTGGGATATTGCCGTTCAAGAGTCCTTTCGTTTATTAAAAAAGGTATATAAAGTTTCTGATGAAGAGTATGACCGTCACATGGGACATGTTATCCGAACACTGGATATTGAACCACTACTAGATAAGCCTGTTCGAAAGTTATCATTAGGCCAACGGATGCGTTGTGAGCTTGCTGCTGCTCTCATTCATAATCCACCATTATTATTCTTGGACGAACCAACCATCGGACTAGATGTACTTGTAAAATTAAAAATTCGTGATTTCTTAAAGGAAATAAATGAGAAATATAATACCACCATCTTGTTAACCACTCATGATTTAACAGATATTGAAGCACTTTGTGACCGTGTCGTTATGCTTGATGAAGGTCATATTATTTACGATGGAGCGTTAAAAGATTTAAAAGAAACATGGGGTGAAGGAAAAGAGGTTCAATTTCAATTTTTAGAGGGTGTTGATCTTGCGGTTTTAGAGAATGTAACACGTGAGCTACCTGTCAAATGGGAGTTAGAGGAAAAAGAACAGCTTTTTACTGCCTATACGACTGATGAAGCGAATGCTGTCTCAGATTTAATTGCCACAGTTATTTCTTCCTTTCAAATAAAAGATGTGAAGATTATGGAGGTTTCAACTGAAGAAATTATCCGTAAGATTTATGAGAAAGGTGAAGTATAGGATGGATAAGTATATTGAGATGATCCGAATAAGATTCTTAATGATGTTAGCGTACCGTACAAATTATTACACAGGTATTTTAATTTATAGTATTAATATCGGCGCCTATTATTTTTTGTGGAAAGCAATTTATGGGGGAAAGGAGACAATTGAGGGCTTGTCGGTTCTCCAGATGACTACTTATGTTGCGGTCGCTTGGATGGCTCGGGCATTTTATTTTAATAATATTGACCGTGAAATGGCTATGGAAATAAAGGAAGGAAAGGTAGCTGTTGAATTAATTAGGCCTTATAATTATTTGACGATGAAGACGATGCAGGGGTTAGGTGAAGGCATCTTCCGTTTATTTTTCTTTTCTGTCCCTGGAATGCTTATCGTTTCGTTGGTTTTTCCCATTCGATTTTCAGCAGATATATACACGTGGGCTCTCTTTTTTGTTTCCATTGTCCTAAGTTTTTTAATAAATACTCAAATCAATTTATTAACAGGAATGACTACTTTTTTCTTATTTAATAATACAGGTCTCATAAGAGCAAAACGGGTTATTATTGATTTGTTTTCTGGACTTTTATTACCGCTCAGTTTTTTTCCTCAGGGAATTCAAGACGTACTTAAGTTTCTCCCTTTTCAAGGAATCAGTTATGTGCCAAGCATGATATTTACAAATGGGTTCTCCTTTAGTGAGACCTTACAGGCAATCATGCTACAAGGTTTGTGGGTGTTAATCTTAATTGTTCCGATACAGGCTCTTTGGATATTAGCCAAGAAAATGCTTGTCATCCAAGGAGGGTAAAAGAATGTTTTATTTACAAATGCTTGCACAATATATTGGTCAATATCTGAAAACTAGACTTCAATATCGTTCAGACCTAGTTGTAGAACTAGTATCAGATTTGCTTTTTCAAGCGGTAAATTTAATTTTCATTATTGTTGTTTTTGGACATACCGATTTTTTAAACGGCTGGAGTCGGGATGAGATTATCTTTATTTATGGATTCTTTCTTGTTCCATTTGCATTATTCTCATCCTTCTTTAATATTTGGGATTTTAATGAGAGATATATTGTAAAAGGAGAGCTCGATAGAATCTTAACTCGACCTATACACAGTCTGTTTCAAATTGTCCTTGAACGTATGGAATTGGAATCTCTATTTGGCGCGATTACAGGTTTTGTGGTTATGGCATATGCTGGTGCTCGACTTGGACTTTCTCTAAATTGGTACGACCCGATTTTGTTTTTAGTTTTTGTAATAGGTGGAGCTCTTGTGTATGCAGGTGTTTTTATTCTTATCGCCTGTATTAGTTTTTGGGCGGATGCTAGAACTTCCATAATGCCAATGATGTACAATATTGGTAATTATGGAAGGTACCCGGTAGATATTTATAACACGGTAATTCGCTTTGTGCTCACATGGATCCTACCTTTTGCATTTGTGGGAGTTTACCCAGCAGCGTTTTTCTTGAGAAGAGAAGAATGGTATGTGTATTCCTTTTTGACCCCTGTTATCGGAGTGGTGTTTTTTGCGATTTCCGTATATGTATGGAATGAGGGAGTTAAAAGATATCGAGGAGCTGGGAACTAAAGACCGTGTACATGCAGTCATAACCTAATTGAGAGGTGCGTATAGTAAAGTGAGGGAGTTCATTTGAAAAGAGGATAAGAATATGATTTTTTTTCTGTCATTACTAATTATTTTCGTTTGTCTTTTTATGAGCTTACGACTGCTATTTGTCCCTAATAAAATAAAAGGGAAACAGGTGTCCTTCGAAAATTTTCTCTTTCTTGCCTTTATTTACGCCACAGTAACCATTGGGTTTGGCTTGTTATATCTATTATTAGAAATACATGGTCACGATGTCTTGCTTGAAACGAACCAAGCAGATAATTCCTTTCATTATATAGAGGGATTAGCAACAAGTATTTATTTCAGTGCCATTACACTCTTCTCAGTAGGGTATGGTGATATATCGCCAGTTGGGATCGCGCGGGGGATTGCGGTGTTTCAAGCGCTAATAGGATATACAATTCCCGCTGCCTTTGTAGCAAGAGCAGTCATTGATATGGAAAAGAACTAAATACGCCACCGCCAAAGTTGTATTTTAGTTGTAAGTTAGATAGGCTAACTGTATATAAATATTGGAGGGGTATATATGGGAGTATTAGGAAAAGCAGCTCCGGATGTAGCATTGCCTGCAAGTAATGGAGAGACTGTCCGTCTCTCAGATTTTAAGGGGAAGAATATTGTGTTGTATTTTTACCCAAAGGATATGACGCCTGGCTGTACGACACAAGCTTGTGATTTTCGAGATCAGCATGAAAGTTTTGCTGACTTGAACGCTGTTATTATTGGCGTAAGTACAGATCCGATGAGTAGACATGAAAAATTTATTAATAAATATGATCTTCCATTTCTATTATTAGCAGACGAAGAACAAAAGTTGTCAGAGGCATTTGGTGTGTGGAAGCTCAAAAAAAACTTTGGCAAAGAATACATGGGAATTGAGCGGTCAACCTTTATTCTTGATGAAGAAGGAATCGTTGTGAAGGAATGGAGAAAGGTGTCTGTGAAAGGTCATGTGGAACAGGCATTACAATTCTTAAAAGAAAAAATTACAGCCTAATTTTCTATATAAAGGCTATTGTCCATTCAAATAAACAAGTAGTGAATACATTATATTAGGGCATACCTCCTCAGATACTTTTTAACAGGCTAATCATAGCCTGTTTTTTTTATGTGTGTGCTAGTCATTCTTTTGAATAAATTGAAATATCAACTACATACATATAGTAATAAGAGGAATTAACTAAAGAGGTGGGGTATGAAAATCTATACTAGATCAGGTGATAAAGGAAAAACATCGTTGCTTTATGGTGAACGTGTAAAGAAAAGTGATCTAAGAGTGGAAGCGTATGGAACATGTGATGAAGCGAACTCAGCGATTGGTCTTGCCTTAAGTCTTTTGGTTCTAGATGATCAAGAAGCAGAGAAGGATATAAAAGTTGCACTTAGTCATGTACAAACGACTCTTTTTTATGTTGGAGCTGAACTTGCTACACCAATAGGAAAGAAAGTGACGAGCGCAGTAACAGAAGAACATGTAAGGGAACTCGAGATGTGTATTGATTGGTGGGATGAGAAGCTAAAAGAATTGAAAAATTTCATCTTGCCAGGGGGGAATGCTTCGGCCGCAGCCCTTCATATGGCACGGACAATTGTAAGGCGGGCAGAAAGGTGTGCAGTAGATATTGAACAAGTAAACCCGATGATAATTGCCTATTTAAATCGCCTATCTGATTTGTTATTTGTCGCAGGAAGATATGTGAATAGTAAGAAAGGTATTAATGATATTCTAGTTAATATAAAAGAATAATTATTTATCATTTACACTGCAGGAATATTGACAAAGTATAACACATATTAGTACACTAATTGTAAATATTATAAAGTAATAATTTTTACTAGGAAAGAGGTGCATGGCGGTGTCGCATCAATTGAAAGAAGCACTTGACACGTTAAAAGAAACTGGAGTCCGTATTACTCCCCAGCGTCATGCGATACTTGAATATTTAATAAACTCCATGTCACACCCGACTGCTGATGATATTTATAAAGCTCTTGAAGGAAAATTCCCTAATATGAGTGTGGCTACAGTTTACAATAATTTACGAGTATTCCGCGAGGTTGGACTTGTAAAAGAACTTACTTACGGTGATGCATCAAGTAGGTTCGATTTTATTACAACCCATCATTATCATGTGATCTGTGAAAAGTGTGGAAAGATCGTTGACTTCCACTATCCGGGTCTTGATGAAGTAGAACAATTAGCATCTCATGTTACAGGATTTAAAGTAAGTCACCATCGAATGGAGATTTACGGAACTTGTCCTGATTGCGCAATTAAAGAAGCTCATTAAGCGAAAAAGACGGAAATAAAAAAAGCTGACTTACATGTCAGCTTTTTTGCTGTTTTTACGGTTGTATTTTTCATCAAATTCCTTACCAGTTAAGCTCGGATCAAGTGTAAGCGGTTCGTTGCAATACATACACATATCCACTCGGCCTAACACCTTAGTGGTTTTCTGGCAATTTGGACAAACTACCTGAACGGTCTTCGTAGATAACATTCCGATCCAGAAATACACCACCGTACTCGCAATAATTGATAAAAGCCCAAGAAGCATAAAGAAAGTCATAACTAAGGGAGCATTTCTAAAAAAGATTCCTATATACATAATGATGAATCCAATAAAAATTAAGCTTAGCGCAAAAGTACGGATTTTGTTAATTTTGCTAGAGTATTTACCCATTTTTATTCCCTCCTAAAAGCTAAATATATCATACCATTATTGAAGAGATAAATATATAATAAGGAGGTCTGTGTCGAAATTTGACTTTTTATTTTGAAGGAGTTTTATGTTCGACGTCGAAATTATAGCCTATCAAGAATTGGGAGGAATTCCTATGGAAGACTTTCTCCGTCCTTTATATCAGGAACGGGCAAGCCAAGCGAACACACTTGGTGTCTTATTTATAGAAAAGAAGCAAAAATCCATTCCTACTACAGATACGTTTGATGCTGTTTTACTTATTGTTGTTAAGGAAGCGGAACAAGCGGTTTTTATTAAGCATTACACCTATGAACATAAAAAAGCTGCTTTACATGTTGTAACAGAAGCGCAAATTAATGAGTGGATTCTTCTCGGTACCAATCGTAAAATTTTTGATTGGTTTTATAACGGGAAAATTCAATTCGATCGTAATGAGTACCTTTATAATTTGAAAAAAGAGCTTATGGAATTTCCTTTCTATGGTAGGAAGGTAAAGATGGGACTCGAGTTTGCAAGACTGATTCGTCGCTATATGGATGGAAAGGCCTTCTTTGAAAATAAACATCATTTAGATGCATATAATCATGTGGTTCACTCTCTTCATCATTTAGCAAGACTTGCTGTAATAGAAAATGGCTTTCATCCTGAAGTGACTGTATGGCATCAGGTAAAACAAATTGAACCTGAAATTTTCAAATTGTATTCAGAGCTTGTAACGAGTGAAGAATCAATTGAGAAAAGGCTCGAACTATTATTTTTAGCAAGTGAGTTCCTTATTCATTCAAGAACGAAAGTAGGCGTTATGCATCTTCAAGAAGTCTTAGCACAAAAGGACATTTGGGCGTTCCAAGAAATCTTGAGTCATAATGAGCTGAAGGAATACTCGGTAGACTTAAGTATGTTATTAGAGTACTTAATAGAAAAAGGATATATTGAGGTTGTTAATCAGGAAACAAAGGGGCAAGGTGTTTTTCATAGAAATTATAAAGTTGCTGAAAAATTATCGTAAAAAAACATGATTTTTCTGTTGACCTGAGGTTGGATTCTTGTTATATTAATATCCGTCGCTACGAAATGTCGCTAAAATCAATTTGTAGCTGACGGAAATGTTTTTGAAAAACAGTGTTGACACGATATAAACGCTGTGATATATTAATAAAGTCGCCTCTGAACGAGACGATAATAATTGTTCTTTGAAAACTAAACAAATCATACGTCAACAAAAATGATTAGTGTTGAAAAATACACTAGCCAACGTTTTAACTTTAAGAGCTAATCTTACTCTTTATTGGAGAGTTTGATCCTGGCTCA
>NZ_JBHLUU010000103.1:0-36982 GCF_042433785.1 Robertmurraya beringensis
TAGTGGATTTGGACGGGTTACCACCTGACTTATCCATTATAAAGGACTTTTTCTTTGCACAATATAATAAAGTTGAACATTTTGAGTATTTTTAATAGTGAAATTAAATTAATGCAACACTAGTGACCTTCAATAGTAAAATCAAACTTTTCATAGAGCTGAATGGCTTTCGTATTTATTTCTAATACATGTAAATTTATTTTCTTCACGCCGTTGAAGTCAGCCCAAGTGACAGATTCTTTTAATAAGTTCCTGCCAATTCCATACCCCCAAAAGTCTTTCAACACACAAATACCAAACTCTACCTTGTGTGATAGTCTCTTTAAATTAGAACCTTCACATCTTGAATACCCGATTATACGACCATCCACCACTGCCACTAGAAATATGTTTCTACCACTCTCTGAATCACTTTTTATTAACTGCTCAAAGCCCGCAGCATCTATGAATCCTTCTCCTCTTTCTCTATCCATATATTCAGTTTCACCATCAATTTGTAGCCTTAGTTCCGACAAAGTCTCAGCATCCGTTTCAACCGCTGACCTAATCGTATAATGTAGTCCGTTCACCTGGTATTCTTCTTTATTTAAAATCACAATTTCTTTCACTCCTGAATCTTATTACAACAGATTTCCAATAATTGGTTTATATTTAATATATTCTTAATATGTTATTAACTTCGTGTTAAAAAGTATCTTATATAATGACTCCTGTAAGAAACATTTTAAAGGAGGAGTTACTTTGTTTTTAAAAAAACTATCCGTAAATAAGTTAATTTCGATTGATTATTATTCAAATGGTTCCTTGAAAACGATTAAAGGACGTGTTTACAAGCTCGATCTAATCAAACAGTCCCTGTTGCTTAAAGATGAGACACACCAACCATTTACCATTCAATTATCAGGTATCAGACAAATTTATTAACTTCCACTACGAAATGGTCTTCTAAAGGACTTTATCCAAGTAATCACCATGGCCTTTACTTAGCTCCACCTCTTCTTTAGAAGAAATCCAAAAGTAGTGGAAGGTTAATCCTTCCTCTTCTCCTCCCATCCCACGAAATATGTATCAAATAGGTTTCACTCATTAAACAAATGGTGAAGCAACCGATCCCTATCTTCGAAAAACTGTTTCATAATCGAGTAATGATAGGTTTCTTCCAATTTAACTTCATCCATCCCCTCTTTGGTCAATTGAATGATTTTTGAATGGGGATAGGCCATTAATATAGGTGAATGTGTTGAAATAATAAATTGTGATCCTTCTTTAATAAGATCATTGATTCTTGATAACATGGAGAGTTGTCTTAATGGTGATAAAGCTGCTTCCGGCTCATCAAGGATATATAGACCGTTCCCCCGGAAACGTTCAGTGAATACAGCAAAAAAGGATTCACCATGTGATTGTTCGTGAAGGGACTTACCGCCAAAGGAATCAATAATTCTAGGAGCTGAAGAAGGTTCTTTGTCTAATTCCTCGATGTTGGTAGCCACATTATAGAAGGTTTCCGCGCGAAAGAAAAAATGATCCTTAGCCTTATGAACACCCTTCACAACTCGTATATATTTGTCCAGATTTGAGTGTGAATCATAACTTGAAAAGTTAAAGTTTAACGTCCCGCCCTCTGGATTAAATCCTAAACCAATGGCAATGGCCTCAAGTAATGTCGATTTCCCCATTCCATTTTCACCAATGATATAAGTAACATTGGGATGGAAGATTACATCCTGAAAATTTCGGATGATGGGTAGATTCAAAGGAAACTCATCATATGAAACAATTTGTTCCTTTTTTAAATATGCCTCTCGAATGTATTGGGTATCTTGGTTTAACAACATCGAACCATCCCCTTTCAAAGATTACCCGTTATCCTTATTTTACCATCAAAACTATTATGTGTTTGAAAAAATAGACATTATTATCGAATAAAGACTCTCTTTCTGGGAATTTTATGTTATTAAGTGAAGAATTGTTTCAAATAAATAATAACGGGTGATATAGGTGTCTTTTCGAGGCGATGCTCATAAACTGTACATGAAACTAAACAAAGTTTATAAACATGATAAGCCATTAGGGCAAGTGAGAGAACTGTTAGAGATTGAAGAAATTCGGGCGTTCTATCAAACCATTGAAACAGCAACTTTAAAGTTAATATATTACCGTATGACCAAAGAAAAACAGGGGTCTGGAATCATTCCTATTTTCGTTACCTCCATACCATGGTTCTTTTTTCTTTTCTCAAAACAATTACAGGAATTTCTTTTCAAGGAAGGTAGTTTCCTTTTTCTCCTCTTTGGTATTTTCTACATGGTAACCCTTACGATAAGTGTCATTGTTCATTTTCGAGAAAATGCGTGGGCAGCGGTCCATATTGAGATTATTCAAGATATTGTTGATGAAAGAGGGAAACAGAACACGTAATATCTGCATAAAAAAGGCAGTTCATTTCCTATACTACTGCCTCTTTAGTATTCACATTTTCTTTATTATTCTTGCGTGTAGTGGTAAGAAATAACTGTAGACTAAAAAGAAGATTGGAAGGCTATATAGATGGTTCCAATGAGTGAGCTTCATGTATCCTACCTGAGCTACCGACCATTCAATTATAAATGATAGGAGCGTAAATGTTATCACTAGTTTCCACTTATTATCCTATCCTTACCCAAATAATTCAAGTAAATCACAGCGAGGGATGATGGAACAAAACTATAAGTTAGTAACTCTCCAATTCCAGAATATCTGGGATGACCAAAATCAACTAGATCCAAAAAACCAGCAAAAATATTATCAGCTACCCATGTAGCCAAACCGATTACTCCTATTGTGACATAAATACCCCGCCAGCTCATTTCCTTCTTCGGCATAATAAACACAAATAACAATAAGATAATGGCAAGTGTGATTGGCAACCAAAGACCTTTTGCACCTAAATCCATTGCTTTTACTATCGAATCCATCAAAAATCCCCTTTACATAGCATTTAATAATATGTTTTCCGACATCTTATTTGCCTAATCTCAATGATGCCTAATATACTGCTACTTAACATTCTACCCATCTATAATCTGAAGTAATCGAATGTCTTCCAAATAAAAAGGCTGTCACCTTATTTATGGTAACAACCTTTTCCCTCTTTTATTTTTCCCCGACAATTACCTGTCTTGTAAATGTTCCTTTTCTAACGTTACAGCGATCTACAATACGAAAACCAGCGTTTTCAATAATTGAATCAATCGGTTCAATCGTGACAATCACGATTTTCTCAGCAAACGAATAGGCACTTTGTAGCAATTCAAGCTGTTCTTGTGGGGAGATAACAGAACAAAGATTATAAGGCATATCAATAATCGCCACATCGTAGCTTCCCGTTACCTTTCGAATATCCCTAAATAGAACTTCACAATGGTACCCAAAATGGGCAATATTATCACGTGTTCCAGGAAGGATCAAGGGATTCACATCGCTCCCAACAATATCGATTCCCATCGATAAGGCCTCGACGAGTACAGTACCAATTCCGCAGCATGGATCAATGGCTTTTTTTCCTGCTGGGTGCGGTACGGCAATGTTAGCCACAGCTCTAGCCACACGTGTACTTAGAGCTGTAGAATAACCATGCGGTTTTGATTGATGCTGTAACCAAACCGCTTCACCTTTTTGATAATAACCAAATACCCATTTTCCGTGTACTTCTATAATTCCGAACAAAATGTCAGGATTCTTTAGATCCGGTTCTCCTGGCACATGAAGAGCAACTTCCCTTTCCACTCGTCTTCGTTCTTCAAATCCTACTTTTTCTAATGAAAAAGTCTTCAAAAAAATAACCCGATAAGTTTCCTTTAATGAAGTTAAACTTTTCACCTTTGTAATAATCTCTTCCAATTCACTGCCTTCAAATAGGATATCTATTCGATCCCGAATAAACGGACTTCTGCTTGGATCTATTTTTATATTACTTTCAATTATATAATCGTCAGAGTCTTGTCCAAAAAAAGAACGCATCTCTAAAGCACAGAGCTCCACTTCATCATCTTGACATGAATAATTGTAAAGGTATTTCTGCTTTTTCTCGTTTGTATTATTCATGATCTCATTCCCCTCTAAAAAACTATACAACTCATCAAGTATACACCTTAATGAAGGAGATGTTTATTTATATGAGATTCTCTTAACTCCCCAATAAATCTACAAACTCTTCTTCACCAATTATTTTTATAGCCGTCCCTTTTTCAATTAAAGAATAGGCCTTTTCTTCTTTGGTGCTAATTCCACTAGCCCCCACGATCGTTTTGTCCTGCTTTCCGACGATTAAATAGTGGGTTTTTCCGCTTACCCCACTTTTAATCGTTCCCCCTGCATTAACTACTTTTTGCATCGCATCCTTACGATCCAGCTTCAATTCTCCGGTAAAAACAATATTTTTCCCGAAAAAAGGATGATCTTCATTAAAGGTTTGAACATTGGCAGAAATCTCTGAAATCACCACTTTTGTAAAAGACTTTTTCTTCTTTTGCTGCTTAAAATAGGTTTGTGGTTTTAGCTCAGAAAACTTTTTAATTGGAATACTTCGATAAGTTTTACAATACGATTGAAGAGATTTTTTATTTTTTACTGTTACACAAGTGGTAACTAATTCCGCGCAAGCTCTTGCATCATGTAAGGCGTTGTGATGATTTTCTAAATGAATATCAAAATGATGTAACCTTTCTACTAAAGAATTCCCCACCTTTTCCCTACAAGCCTTCGCACTCAGAGGGATGCTGCAAATAAATTCAAACTCAGGGATTTCAATAGAATATTCCTTCAAACAGCAGTGGAGAACACTCATATCAAATTGAGCATTATGCGCAATAATAGTCGCGCCTTCGAAATAGTGTTTGATATCCTCCCAAATCTCATGGAACTGTCTTTCATTCTTTACATCCTCCACGGTTAATCCATGGATTTTTGTTGTTTCGTCTAGAAATGTTAAGGTTGGAGGTTGGATTAAGAAATATTTCTCATCGACAATTTGATTATCCTTAACAAAGACCATTCCTAGTGAACAAGCGCTACTCATCTTATTGTTAGCAATTTCAAAATCTATTGCAATAAAATCCAACTAAAATAACCTCCTTATGATCCATTTTTACTACCAACAATTTTACAGTGTCAGTAGCATTTCCTCTACTCTAAATGATTTCCTTCTGAAAAATTTAATAGAAAAAAGCCCTCATGAAAGGACTTTAAAAAATAAATTTCTTCTGAACATAATAGCTAACCATAAAAAGAATTCCTTCCGTAAAGCTCTTACTTGTAAAAAGTGAGAGCTTACCGGTGTCATTAAATAAAGAAATCATTAAATAGTTACTAACTAATATGAATCCCGCTAAGCTATAGTACTTGAGGATTGGCTTTCTATGAGATTGTTTCTTTCTATTAAAAACAATATTTTTGTTAATTATATAATTGATAAAGGAACTGATTGCTCTCGCTCCGATAACAGAGAATAACAAATTGTTCGTGAGCCAATGCAACAAGAAGAAACAAATAAAATCAATGACTCCACAAGAAACAGAAGATAAACTAAACTTTAAAATAGGAAGATAAATTCGGATAGAATCAAGGATAGGGCGAAAATGACTTCCTTTATTGTTATTTTCATAGACCGTTTGAATAGGCAGACTGTGAACTTTATAACCAGCTGATTTCGCTTCTAGCAATTGGTTCATCTCATATTCATACCGTTTCCCTTTAATGTCTATCAGCCATGGAAGCATATCGACAGAAAATCCTCTAAGTCCCGTCTGGGTATCGTTTATTTTATATCCAGCAACTAATGAGAAGATGGTTCTAGTTACTTTATTTCCTATTAAACTCTTTAGTGGAACTTCACCTATAAATTCCCTAGCCCCTAATACAATGGTTTGAGGATGATCAGCTAACTCTTTTGCTACACGCTGAATATCTTCCCACCGATGTTGACCATCACAATCGGCACACACGATTCCCTCTTCATTTGGATAGTGTGTGTGAATATGAGTAAAGGCAGTTTTCAAGGCCGCTCCCTTCCCTTGATTTGTCTCGTGGGTTAAAACCATGCACCCTCTTTGTTCCGCCTGTTCAAAAATGCCTTCACCTTCCACCGAACTCCCGTCATCTACAATTAGTATCTGGTAGCTACTGCTCTTTTGAACTTCTTCTATCAACTGAAGCATTTTCTCGTTTGGTTCATAAGCAGGAATGACGATAATCATATAATTCACCTCTCCTACTGGATGTAGATAATATCACTTACGCCACGTTCCTCTCCCGTACCTCGTGGATTATTAACGACTTCTCCCATAAAGTACATGGTTGACGAACCACCACCGTCTAGGTTATAGGCTTCCGTAGCCCCTAAGTCTTCAAACACTTGAGCAAACTCGCCTAAGGTTAACCCCTTTGAATATCCTTCACTTCTGCCATCAACGACGACAAACACATAATGATTTTCAGATATAATACCTACCCCTGTTCTCGGGTTTGAATCCTCAATCGAACGATTTCCAAAATTCTTATCAATACTCACATCTCCAAAATCTTCAATGGCTACTGAATTTTCAACGAGAGCAGGACCAAAAGAGAAGGTTTGTGTAACTCCTTCTGCAATTAATTCCTCTGCAGAAGTTTCTGTCTCTTCATAGATTTTCATGGATCCATCCTCATAAAAGGCCAACCCCGTACGTGCTGGATTGTCTCTAAAAATTTGTCCATTCCGTATCGTTATCCCATCTTCACGAAATCCATAATAATCGCCGTTAATCGCTAAAATAGCGTTATTATTACTTGCAATTTCAGATGTCACTTGAACAATATTATTGCCGAATTGGTTATTGGCAAATCCTGATTTTAAACTACTTGAATCTGTTAACTGGACATCCGCTACGTAGTACACTACCTGATCACTTCCTGAACCCGTCACTACTTTCTCAATTTCAATTGACTTGGTATCACTCGTGTAACTCAAGTCATCTGTTTCGTAGGTCTCATCGACAGTTGTAGTAGTTTCACTTGATGTGGTTGTTGAGTTCGTCGTTTCGGAACTGACTAGTGCATTTTCTACCTCAACATGCTCAATCAAATAGCGGTCAGCTAATAAATATAGAATCAGTGCAACACTAGTAATAACTATTGAAATGGTTACTATTCGTTTTCTTTTTTTCAAGGTGAAGACACCCTCCTTCGTTTCTCCTAAAGCTTTATCTAGACAAATTATAGTCAGCAAATACGGCGTAACTATGTCCAATTAAGGAAGAAATGGAGAAACAAATGGGAATAAAAAAGCCCATTCAGTGTTACTGAATGAGCCCTTTTTCCATTGTCTTATGAAATTAAGAAACCAAATATGAATCACTTTACCCCACTAACATAGAATGTAATAAAAAGTTCCCTAGGAGGTGTTCCCTCTGATTCATACAGTTAAAGCAGGTGAAACCCTTAATCAAATTTCCAAGGATTATCGTACCCCGCTAGCGACCATTCTCCGAGCTAATCCATCCATTAATCCAAACCTCATTTATCCCGGACAATCCATCAATATTCCAGGCGTTCCTTCGCCAGAGAACAGTCCTTATCGAATTGACGTGAGTATAAATAATCGCAAGCTCCGTTTATTTAGAAATGGTACCCTTCAAAAACAATACCCTATTGCGGTAGGAAGAATGTTATTTGAAACACCGGTAGGAAATTATATTATTCTAAATAAGGCACCTAATCCCGGAGGACCGTTCGGGACGATGTGGATGAGCTTATCCAAGCAAAGTTATGGAATTCATGGGACGAATGATCCCAGCTCGATTGGAAAGGCGGTCTCAAAAGGCTGCATTCGCATGTACAATAGAGATGTAGAGGAAATAGCGAGGATTGTCCCTAACGGAACGGCGGTAACCATTCACCCATAATGTTGGGAACAGAGTACCAAAGAATATGAAAAAGGACATTACATACCACCTATAAGGCATGTAATGTCCTTTCTTGTTTTACTAACGCACCCGTTTGTTCAATAAATGTGGGAATCTGCGACGAGCTGATAAATAATCGGAGAAATTTCCCCTATCTTCAAAAAATCTCTATAAAAAGCTCAAATAGACGAAGAAATTCCGACTATCGACTCACAAAACAGGAAAATGGACAATTTTGCTTCCCTTAATCGGAAATTCTCCGCTTATTTACACCCATCCGAGCCATATTCTGCTGTCTAACCGGAGAATCTCCGCTTGTTTTAGTCCTGTTGTTTACCCAATTAAGCATAAGACTTTCTATTTTTTTAAACCATTAAACTTAGCAGTATTGTGCTTAAATTGCCAATTCCTCTAGAACAACTCAACTAATATTAGAAATACTATTGTAATAAAAATGCCATAGCCGTAATCGAATTAACACCTCCCTGTTCTTTTTCTCAGAAAAATATATGTTACGATAATTTTAAATTAGAAACCAAGGAACATGGAGGGTAACAAATGCTTAAAAAAATGATTTCAGGTGTAGCAGTTACTGTACTCTCAGTATCGATAAGTGCAAATGTACAAGCTGCAACGATTACGGTACAGAAAGGAGATACCCTTTGGAATCTTTCACGTGTGAATAATACAACTGTAGAAAATATTAAAACGTTGAATGATCTTACTACTGACCTTATTTACCCTGGGGATGTTCTAACCATTGCTCAACATAAAAATTATACCGTTAAGCAAGGGGACACTTTATGGGATATAGCCTTAGAACATGAAGTAACAGTTTCACAAATTAAAGACTGGAACCAATTACATAGTGATCTAATTCACCCTGGATTAAACCTATTAATCTATGAAGATTTAAAAACTACGAAGGCGGCTATAACTGAAGAATCCGTGATTCCTGAACCACAAGAGTCAAAGGAAAGTACTTCCACAGCAAGCGCTCCATCAACAAACACAGCAGCTTCAAAGGAATTAATTATGGAAGCTACTGCCTATACAGCTTCATGTGAAGGATGTTCCGGTTTTACCGCTACAGGAATTAACCTAAAGGAAAACCCAAATGCAAAAATTATTTCAGTGGATCCTACTATTATTCCACTTGGTAGTAAAGTTTATGTGGAGGGATACGGTGAAGCGATCGCCGGAGATACTGGCGGGGCCATAATAGGAAATAAAATTGATGTCTTTATTCCTTCTCAACAGGATGCAATCAATTTTGGAGTAAAACAATTAAAGGTAACTATATTAAACTAGAAAATCTATAAATAGTATATCTTTTACTATTATTAGTATCATAAAAAGGCGATTGATGTGTACAGTTTGTCCATTTCGGAAAATATCCTCTCTGAATATAAATAAAGCATCAAAAAGTAAAGGGGGATTTCCGTATGGCTAACAAAATCACATCTGGACCATTTTTTGTACCACCATCTATTGATACTACAGCTTCAGGAGCAGTAAGATATTTGTTTGTTGGGTTTAAAAATCTTGCAAACACAACTTCATCTGTTCTATTAACTGTTCATAAATGTAATGATCTACTCCTATACCCACCAAATACTCCTGAAGAGATTGAGTTTTACCGTCAAAGGGTCACCATTCCACCAGGAGATTGTGCAGTTGTTAGAATAGAGGCTGGACCAACTACCTTTAGTGGTAACAATATGCTACGTGTAGCTATTGCAGGTGACACGGATGAAGAGGCAGATGGCATTGTAGTAACCTTGTCAGGAACTACGGTGGATGGACGTCAAGTATTGTCCATGGTATTCAAACATGAAGATTTCGTCGAGCTGGATGATTAATTTATCATCAAAAAATCCTCATCTGGTGTAAAGATGAGGATTTTTTGATTAAAAAGACTCTCACTATCGTAAAAAAGTAAGTGTTGAGCTAATTTCATATAAATGATTTTGGTCTGCCCATAGAATAAAATAATGATAGAAGGTGTCTCCGATTTGAATTGGTTGTGGATATCTGACAATTAGTGCTGCTTGCCCTCCCATTTCAGCGGGTTGATCTTCTGATGGAAAGATATAGCAAGCCTCCTGAGTTTGTATGTTTGTTTGTAGGATAAGTGGTTTGGTACCGTACGGGAGTAATTGGTGGAAGGCTTCATTTTGACAGACCGTGTGGATAGGTTCCTCGGAAGATATGGCAGCGACTTGAAAAAATCCATCAGGGCCTTCATATCTTTCATCACTCTCCTGCTTCCAGTGTGCCGGGTACTGAAATTGGACGTTAAAGCGATCACTTGTAAATGTCTTTTTTAAAGAGGAAATGGGAACAGGTGACCATTGTAAGGAGGTGATTTGTCCTCCCTCTACAATCTTTATCGGAACAGGATGGCGTACATCTAGCACCCACATTTCTCTCCCTATTCCTTCTCCATTACAACCCGAGAGATAAGCTAATTTTGGTGATTCTGGCGACCAAGTAACAGGAGTTGCGAAACAAGACGATATGGCTCTCGTCCGATCATTCTCTCCTTTCCTGCCTGTGGTTCGAATCAATGAGAAATAGCCTACCTCTTCAAAGGCTGTCGCACTATAAGCAATTGTCGAAGAATCTGATGACCATATTGGAAAATAATTTTTTGCGAGCGGGCCTCCCTTCACCTCGAAAATCTGTCCACTTGTAAGTGAGATCGTATAAATAATAGAAATACTCACCCCCGGACTTGTGTATAAGACGTATAAACCATTCGGGGATAAGCGAACATTGTTTAATCTTCCACCCGCGTTTTCAGTCATTTGTTGTTTGTCGGTACCATCCGTAGTTATACGATAAAGCTGACTAACCCCGCTTTCATCAGGAGCTTGATAAAGGAGTTCGTTCCCATTCGGAAACCACTGTACATCCGTCGCATTTACTGCTTCTATTCGTTGAACCTGATGGGTAGACACTCGATATAAGATGATTTGATTATCTTTTACATAAGCAAGCCTCTGACTGTCTGGGGACCAATCTAAAAAGATCCCTTCTCCTTCAGTGAATTGGTCAATCCGAGAGGTGCTCCCATCCCCTGCATCAAGGATGAACAAGACACCATTTCTTCCTACAAAAGCAATCTTGGTACTATCGGGGGACCAAAATGGAGTAGTATATGATTCTCCTAATCCACTAGTGAGCTGCGCATTTTGTCCGTTCCTAAGATGATAAACCCATAGATCGTAGCTACCTCCCCGATTGGAAGTATACGCAATCATACCAAGATCACCAGGTGGAGCATACGGAATTCTTAATCGCATACCCGGGGAAAGATTGTAGTTTGGAAGCTGGTTCACCTGTCGAATCAGCTCATAATTACTTTGTCCCCTTGTAGTGACGTTGTATCTGTTTGCGATTTGAAATAAGGTATCTCCAGGCTGAACGACATAGAAAGGGTTTCCGGGAGGTACTTTCAGTAGTTGCCCCACTTGTATCGTATAAGGTGGCTGAAGCTGATTGGCTTGTATAATCACAGATTGTGGCACGCCAAACGTTTGAGCTATGTTAAATACGGTATCACCTGAATTTACCCGAACTCTATCTACTCCTGGTGGCATAGACAGTTGCTGACCAACATATATCGTATAGGGTGGCAATAGATTATTAGCCGCAGCAAGTGACTCATAAGAAAGCTTCCATCGACTTGCAATTTGAAATAGTGTATCCCCAGGGCGGACCGTGTAAAAAAATTGCATAAACACTCCTCCATTAAACGAATGCTTTATCTGCCTATATGCTATTCATGAATAGCCGTAAAGATTCATCTAATATAGATAGAAGAAGATTGTATAAGGCGAGTTTCGCAAAGATTGTTGTTAAAATCTAAAAACCGATTTTAACGTGGAAATAGCTGTTTTGCGCTTATAAATTTAATTTGCAGGCTCTTTTCTTATTAAATTCATGCTATTTTCTGCTGAAATTTAGCACAATTGTTAAAACTATGTTCCAAAAAGCAACAAAGTTGAAAAGAGCCTTGTATAAAAATATTGTAGGATACGATGACTCGCTCCTAGCAGTAGCAACAGAAGTAAAGCTAACCACCGTCACCCATCCGAAAATGGACATGGGGATTGAGGCAGCAAAATGGATTGTATCCGCAGTCGAAAACAAAGAAGTTCCTCAATCGAAGATTTATGAGCCTGAACTTGTCGTGCGAAGTTCAACCATGGACTTGAAAAAGACTAGTCTGATTTAGATGGTACGAACCCTGCGTGTAATTGGCGCAGGGTTCTTTCTTTATTAGGTTGGGTTGGTGCTCTGTTATAGGTAATCCAAAATGCTTGATAGATTATGGATAACTGCTAAAGGCTTATGGTTGGTTTCAGGCTCTTTTTTTCGATGGTTAAACCAAAGCGAATGCCAGCCCGCTTTCGATGAGCCAACAATATCGTTCTCCCAAGAATCACCTACGTATAGTAATTCATGAGGCAATAAATTTACATGTTTACTCACATGATGAAAGATATCTGGATTAGGCTTAGCCACCCCCACTCCATCAGATACAAAAATAAGATCATTTGGAATATGACTTTTCAGCCCTAAAGAAGAAATTTTACTATGCTGATGCTCGACCGGACCGTTTGTGATCATTCCTACGGTAATACCCTTCTTTTTCAGTTTTCCTAGAAGATCGGGTACCTCCGGAAACATCTTAAGCTGACTCTGATTATACTCGTATTGCTTTTGAAACAATTGAGCCATCTCAGTATTGATCGTTATATCCATCCTTTTTAACGCTAACATAATCCTCTTCGTTCGAAGGTCGACAAGAGACATGTTCCCTGCCACATAGTCCTTCCACAACCAGTCACTTGCCTCTCTAAACTTTATAGATAGTTCATTCATATTTAATTCTGAAACTAGTTCCGGGAGCAGTTCTTCTACCGTTTTTTCAAAAGGGTATTGCGAGTCATGTAAGGTATCGTCCAAATCAAAAAATAGTGCTTTAATCGTCATAATCTTCTCCTCTCGTAATACGTGACAGAAATTCCAGCTTTTTTTATCGGTAAGAATATGCTATTTTTATCATAATCCTAGAAAATAAGAAACTTGGTGAAAAAATGATGAAATACGAAAACAATGCTTTTTTTAGAATGCTAGAAATTGTAACCGCTTTTTTTCAACTTAATATTTTATGGCTTATTTTTTGTCTTCCAGTTATCACTATTTTCCCTGCGACCGTTGCAATGTACTGTGTCACTCGACAATGGATTATCCACAAGGACTATAGTGTCTTTCGTTCGTATATGAAATTTTTCAAAGAAAACTTCAAACAAAGCTTTGTGCTTGGGTTGATTTGGTTAGTGCTCTCCGGTCTATTATTTTTAGACTTTACTTTAATGAATAGCCTCGGGTCTTTACAACCTATCTTCTATTCTATCTTTTTACTGATCGGATTTATATTATTAATAACAACGATTTATATTTTTCCGATGATTGCTCACTACCGAATGAAAACAATCGATCTCGTCAAAAACTCATTTTTCTTTTCTCTAAGATTCTTACCAACCACGTTTTTGTCCTTGATATGTATGGTGGCTACAGGGTTACTCCTTTATTTTTGGCAAATTACTTTTTTATTCATCTATAGTGTTTGTGCTTTTTGTATCAGCTTTCTTTGTCATCGGGTCTTACAAAAAGTTCAAGAACAGGTCAAAGCCTTATGATCTTATAGCAAAAAAACCGAGTACATTTTGGGAAGTACTCGGTTTTTTGCCTTATATTATGCTTCTCTTTCAAGAAGCCTTTCTCCAGGAATGATCTTTGGTACTTCAATCACTCTTGCCAAAATAATTGCCACAATACAGATACAACCCGCTAGTAAAAAAGCAGAGGTAAACGGAAGGGACTTCACAACCATCGGCCCAACAAACGCAGATAACCCGTAGGCTTGATACATAAAGCCGTAGTTACTTCCCATGTTTCGTACACCAAAATAGTCTGCAGTAACAGATGGGAAAAGAGCGAGAAAACCACCGAAGCAAAATCCAATTAAAGAAACAGCCATTAAAAACAGAGCATAGTTCATCATTCCTGTACTCATATAAAACATCATTCCGGCTGTTAAGCCATAAATGGTGATTAATGTAGATTTCCGTCCAAAACGATCGGATAGTTTTCCCCATACAATACGTCCTGCCGCATTAAACAGGGCAATCACCATAACCGCATTTCCTGCTTGTTCAAGTTCTAGATTTGCCATCTCAACTCCGATGTCGACAGCAAAACTAATCACCATTAAACCAGAAACACTACCAAATAAAAACATGAACCATAATAAATAAAACTGTTGAGTTCGAAGCATTTGTTTAGGTGTAAACTGATTGCTCGTATCTACAAATGTTTTTACCTGATTAATAGATGTTTGTTGTTTAGGTTGATACTTTACTACCTGCTCCTCTGTTGGATTTTTGAGCAACTGTGCCCCAGCAATAACAAACAATAAATATATGATTCCTAAATACATAAAAGTTGAAGAAACTCCTGATAATTCAATAAGATATCCAATCAATGGTTTGTAAATCAGACCACCTAGTCCAAATCCTGCGACAGCTACACCACTTATAAATCCTCTTTTATCAGGAAACCACTTTACACATGCGGATAGTGGACAAACGTAGGTCATTCCAATCCCAATTCCTCCGATAACACCATAGAAGAAATAGAGCTGTAATAGGGAAGTTGCTTGACTTGATAGCAGCAATCCAATCCCTAGCAATAAACCTCCAATTGTTGCGACCCACCTCGGTCCAATATGATCTTGCAGTCTACCAGCAAAAATGGTTGCAAATGCAAAAACAGCAATCGTGATCGAAAAAGTAACAACCACATCTTCCCTAGCCCAACCAAACTTATCGATAAGCGGCTGATTAAAAAGACTCCAAGCATACACCGCCCCTAAATTAATTTGAATGAGAACGGCCCCCAACACCACTAACCAACGATTCAAATAAAAAACCTCCTTCAGTTTAGAAAATTGCCCAATAAAAAAGAGACCAGCGGTGATAAAAATTCATCATCGCTGGTCTCTTCTATACTCACATACACTGTGTTTACATAAGCAACCAAACAAAATTAATAATTACAAATGATTTCCCTTCCCCTTGTCTCCAGGACATTAAGAAGAGCTATCATGATTTTTACTAATTATAAATGTCTGTTTATGATCGGTCAAGAAAATAAATAACAGGTAAACATAAAATGTTATTTGTAGGTGAGTATAGTAAAGTACAAAACTTAGGAGGAATTCTTATATGAGTGTAAAAAATGAAGACTTGTTGTCCCCCTTTCGTTTTTCGAATGGAATCACATTAAAAAACCGAATGGTCATGGCACCAATGACCAATTTCTCTTCCAATCCAGACGGCACAGTGACGGATGCTGAAGTTTATTATTACGCGAGACGCTCAGCAGGAGTTAGCATGGTTATTACTGCCTGTACATATGTAACAGCAAATGGGAAGGGATTTCACGGAGAGTTTGGTGGAGATCGCGATGAAATGATTCCTAGTTTACGCCGTATAGCCGAGGCTATACAGCAGCAAGGAGCAAAAGCGATCCTCCAAATCTTTCACGGAGGAAGAATGTGTCCTCCCGAGCTTGTTCCAAACGGTGAAATTGTAAGTGCCAGTGATATTCCCGCTGAAAGAGGCGGTGTCTCCACAGAAGAACCAAATATAAATCCCCGAGCCTTAACAGAAGAAGAAGTTCAAGAAATGATCAAAGCGTTTGGTGAAACTACCCGTCGAGCGATTGAAGCCGGGTTTGATGGGGTTGAGATTCATGGAGCAAACGGTTATTTAATACAGCAATTCTTTTCCCCTCATTCCAATCGAAGAGAAGACCGGTTCGGTGGCAGTTTGGAAAAACGGATGACTTTTCCTCTGGAAGTTGTAAATGAGGTAAAACGTGTTGTCCGAGAAAGTGCACAATCTCCCTTTTTAATAGGATATCGTTTTTCCCCTGAGGAACCTGAAACGCCAGGAATTACAATGGGTGACACCTTGAAATTAATCGACGCCTTAGCTGATAAAGACCTTCATTATCTACATGTATCATTAATGGATTTCTTTTCCACCCCACATAGAGGAGTAGAAGATCTCTCTAAGAGTAGAATTGAGTATTTACTAGAAACCATAAATGATCGTG
Source organism: Robertmurraya beringensis (assembly GCF_042433785.1). NCBI lineage: Bacteria > Bacillati > Bacillota > Bacilli > Caryophanales > Bacillaceae > Robertmurraya > Robertmurraya beringensis. Next base: position 16,119 of record NZ_JBHLUU010000103.1, read on the forward strand.
TTCCTTTGATTGGAGTAGGTTCTATTTACACAGCTGAAGATGCACGTAAAGCGTTTGCGACGGGGGTTCCTCTTCTCGCCTTAGGAAGAGAACTAATCATTGATCCAGACTGGGTTCAAAAAATCTCTGAAAACAGAGAGAATGAGATTGTAACAAAAATAAACAAAGAGAAGCAGAAGGAATTAGTTATTCCTGACCCTCTATGGAATGCCATTATCAATAGCCCTGGTTGGTTTCCAGGTGTGTAATTTATTAAAGAGCTCTTGACTTGTTCAAGAGCTCTTATCTTTCAAAACCAATATGTTTATCCGACTTCTTCACTTTCAACATACAAACCAACGCAACCACCATACTTCCCGCAGCAGCATAAAACAAAATTCCAAAACCAAAGAGATCAATAAAGACCCCTAATATGGGTGGTGAAATAATGGCCGACAGCGAAGAAACTAAATAATATAAACCCGTTCTAGTTCCATAACTATGTTCGCTACCTGTCGAGACAATATATGGATAAGCATTAATATTAATACAGGCCCAAAAAACTCCACCCGCGAATAAAAGGATCCGAAGAAATAGAACGGTTTGAACAGTAGTTAACAATAAAAACACAAAAATCAAACCCATTATTCCTATGATAATCATTCTTTTCTTTCCATACTTAGCCCCCAGCAACCCCGAAGGAATGGCCGACAAAACAAAGCTTAATGAAAAGAAGGCTAATGAAAAGGCAGATGCGGTTTTGGTTAAGCCTAGTTCACTTACTCCGTATAAAGTAAACAAGGCTTCCATCCCTTGTATCGCAATAAACCAGAAAAAGATTGCCGCTAATAAAATGATCGTTGGACGATTTAACTCACTTTTATAGCTGAGCTTCGGTGCAGTTGTAACTGAATAGAAGAGGGCATCCCGTCTTTCAATAATGTTTTTGTACAAAACCCATAATGCTACCAAAAATATGACGCTAACAGCTAAAAAAGGCGTGGATTCATTCACACTAAACAAATAAGAGCCCACACTAAATGCCAATATGGCACCAACGCCACCCATAAAATTAATAATTCCATTTGCTTTTGTTCGCTGGTATTCTGGTGTGATATCTGGCATGAGAGCGATGGTTGGAGATCTAAATATAGCCATCGACAGGTTCATGCACAACATAAAAATAATTAAAGTTAAAAGACTATTGTGAAATGGAATTAGTGCAAAAAACAAAGCAGCTAGAGGGATTCCCACAAGTAAGTAAGGCATTCGTCTGCCATAGGTTGTATTCGTCCGATCACTGCGTTGCCCAATATAAGGCTGTAAAAATAAAGCAATATAGTTATCAATGGTCATTAAAAAACCAATCAGTGCCGTGCTCGCTAAATAATTTTCAAGAAAAAATGGTACAAATCCGTTATACAGCGACCAACCGATACTAATGCTAAAAAACCCAAAGCCTAACAACCATGTCTTTTTCATCGTGCCCCCCCTACACCTTCAAGAAAATCTTTTTAGAGAACATAATGCTATTATCCTATGTTGAGTTTTATGAACAATTGCTTGTTCTACTTTTATATATAAAAAAAGGCTGGTTTCGTAAAGATTGTTGTTTTTGGTATAACGCTGGGTTTATTGGTCTATTTGAAGAGTAGCTCTTTTCTAAGGATGAAAAAATTTTGATTGCTGTCTAAACATATAGTTAATTTCCTAAAGGTGTGTTTATAGCAACAATGTTTTAGAAAAGAGCCTAAAAAAAAGAAAACACCTTGCCTCTCCTGACAAAGTGTCTTACACTATTACACCGATTTCTTTCTTTTAAAGAAATACAAACCAAATAACAAAACAAACCATAATGGTGTTAACAATAATGCTGCACGTGTGGATTCTGAAATTAGCATTACGAGCAAAATAAAGGCAAAAAGAGCTAGTACGACATAGTTAATAAAAGGTGTTAATGGAGCTTTAAATATTGATTTTTGATGTAGATCTGGACGAGTTTTCTTATATCTAATATGAGAGATTAAAATTATGCTCCACACCCAAATGAAACAAATTGCACTAATGGTCGTTACAATTCCAAAGGCTTGCTCAGGGATCAGTTTACTCAATAGTGTCCCGACCGAAACAATGACCGTTGAAATGAATAATGCATTACTTGGCACTGCATTTTTGTTTAACTTTGCAAGCATACCTCTTCCACCGTTTTGACGTCCTAAGTTAAACATAATTCGACTGGTAGAAAATAATCCACTATTACTAGCAGAGGCAGCAGAAGTTAATACGACAAAGTTAATGATCCCGGCCGCAACGGGAATACCAACTAAAGTAAAGGTCTTAACAAAGGGACTTGTATCTGCATTCAATTGGTTCCATGGATTTATACTAAGCAGGACAATTAAAGCACCCACATAAAAGAATAGAATTCTTAATGGAATTTTATTAATGGCTGAAGGAATATTTTTCTTTGGATTTGCTGTTTCTGCAGCTGATACACCAACCAACTCTACTCCAACAAAAGCAAATACGACCATTTGGAAAGAAAATAAAAAGCCGCTAATTCCATTCGGGAAAAACCCTCCGTGTTGCCATAAATTTTGTATCGAAACCGTTCCTGCGTCTGTTTTAAATCCAATTACAAGTAAAACCACTCCAATCACAATTAAAGCAAGAATGGTGATAACCTTAATAATCGCAAACCAAAATTCTAATTCTCCAAAAAGCTTTACTGTTAAAAGATTCAACCCTAATAAAATGATTAAACAGATAAGCGCTGGTACCCATTGTGGGATGTCAAACCAATACTGCACATACATTCCTACTGCAATAATATCGGCCATCGCCGTCATAATCCAACAGAACCAGTATGTCCATCCTGTCACAAAGCCTGCCCATGGTCCAATATAGTCGACTGCAAAATCGGTAAAGGATTGATAACCCGCATTCGATAACAAAAGCTCCCCTAATGCTCTCATAACAAAAAAGGTTGCTATCCCTACGATTAAATAAGCTAAGATGATAGAGGGACCTGCTAATGAAATTGCTTTTCCTGAACCTAAAAACAATCCTGTACCAATCGTTCCACCAATTGCGATTAGCTGTACATGTCGATTTTTCAGTTCCCTTTTTAATTCATGCTGTGCCACTTGATATTCCTCCGTTTTTTTCAATTGTTATTGTAGTAATAATAGCCATAAAAAAAGAGACTGGAGTTCCCTCCAATCTCTTAAAACGTCAGAATAACAAATACACATGGTTAAATGATAAAAAGAGAACTTACTTACTCTTTCATTCATACCAAATAGTATCTTTACTCTTCTGTCCTTTTGCCTGAGATTGTGAACCCTTCGGCGTCGCAATACGCGATCTCTCCAGAAGCCGCTCCTGTTATAGTTTGACCCATAACATTCATAGCTTGCTTGATTAAATTATTTACAGCTGAGATTTGTTTTTTCAACAAACTCTCAAGCTATTATTCTACGATAATTTGTAATTTTAGCAGTATTCTTTTCGTTGGTCAAGAATATTTTTGTGAGATGATGATCAATCTTATTTTTACACACTATGAACCGACCTTTTGATAATTCGATCGATCAGTTTCTTGCTTGGATATAGATTCGTATTTGTTTTACCAATCCTTTTTAAAAAGGCATCAGCCACTGCCATAATACGAGCTTCTAACGGTATTTTTCCTCCCCCTTTAATCCTTTTGGATATCCTTTGCCGTAAACTTCAGTAATTATTAAAGACGAACCTTAAGAAAACCTTAAAAAAAATGCCCTCAAAAAGAGCATTTTACTTTTGAATGGTATTTTCTAATAGTTGCATTTCTAATTTACAAATCCATTTATAGTATCCTAACAATATAAGGAGTAAAATCGGGTCCACAATGGCTGCATGCCAAATCCTCCACCAACCATAGTGGAAATATCCCCAAGGTTCAGGCAGCAGGGTTAAGGTTTCATAAATTAATATTCCAATCACCCAGAAGAACATATAAATGAATTTTTTCCAAACCGATTGATAAAAAGGAAACCAATTCAGAAACATCATATTAACTGGAGGAATAAGTACTGTATGAGCAAGCATCCCTAACCAATCGACCTGCTTATCAAAATACCAATAGGCATGATATTTAAATTCAACAATTAGATCAAAAATACACTGAAAAGCAATTGTAAAGATCCATATATGCACAATTTGGTTTGTAGTGAATCTTTTCACTGTTTTAAAGGCAATAAAATTAAAAGTAATAATGGCAATAAAAAGTCCTATCATATCTTATTCCTTTTTATTTATTAAACTTCCCTATTTTCCATCTTTTTACACATAGATCATACTTCCTTTTTTAATCCTTTTATCAAATCTACTCTGTGGTGAAACAGGAGTGCTAATCCATTAGAAATTATTATTCAGTATTTTAGCATCATGTCCGTATTCATCATTCTTATCTACTATATGTAAAAATTTTAGCCCATTATGAACCAGGCACTAAAAATATTTTAAATCATATATAGGTGATATCCCGTGCGAAATTTTTGAGGAGGACATCATGAAGCCTATGTTACCTATGGAAAAATATTTCGGTAAGTTAGAACTAGTCTATGAATTTTATGGAGCTATGCCGACAGGTGTTAGCGTATCAGAAACCGGTCGTATTTTCATTTGCTTTCCGAAATGGGGAGACGACGTTAAATTCACTGTTGCGGAAATTGTTGGGGATACTTTGCAGCCTTATCCTAGTTTAGAAACCAATTTGGGTTATCAGGGTAATATCACAATGTCTTTTATCAGTGTCCAAAGTGTAGTTGCGGATGGAAGAGGAACACTTTGGGTATTAGATACAGCGGCACCGAATTTTTCTGAACCAATTAAAGGAGGGGCAAAATTAGTCGCTGTTGATTTAAAAACCAATACAATAAGAAAAGTATATACCTTTACAGAAGATGTTGTCCTTCCAACAACTTATCTGAATGATGTCCGATTCGATTTTCGTGTTGGAAAAGCCGGTTATGCCTATATAACGGATTCATCTTCCAAAGGACCAGGAGCTATTATCGTTGTAGATTTAGAAAATGGAAAGGCGTTTAGACGGTTAAATGGAGCTAATTCAACTTCACCCGACCCTTATTTTTTGCCGAAAGTAGAAGGTGAAATTTTGATGAACCGAAACAAAGATGGATCCACATCTCCATTTAAATTGGCGTCTGATGGTATAGCGATTTCTCCCGATGGAAAGATTTTATTTTACTGTCCACTTACCAGTCGGCATTTGTATTCGATCTCAACAGAAGCTCTAAGAGACAGAACGATACCCGACATAGAACTACCTTATCAGGTGGAGTACTGGGGAGAAAAAGGTGCGTCTGATGGAATGATCACTGGGGCAAAAGGAACCATTTATGCCGGAGACTATGAAAACAACAGTATTCGAAAGATATTGCCGAATGGCATAATGGAAACAATCGCTCATGATCCGAGAATTTTATGGCCAGATACGTTTTCAATTGGGCCGGATCAATACTTATATGTTATTGTGAACCAATTACACCGGCAGGCAAGGTTTCATTATGGAAAAGACCTGCGACAGAAACCTTATAGTTTACTTCGTATGAAAATTGATGAATTCCCTGCTTCTACCTTTTCGTAATAAAAAATAGTTGAATAATTTTTACATTACGTCAAGGTGTGGTTTAATCGGTTTTATTTCAGAAAAAATGTTTTTAGGAACAGTTTTATTTGTCAATGTTAAGCTGTTCCTAAAAAGCTAATTTTCATACAAGAGGCTGCATCTGGAGTAAATCTTCCAATACCTCTGTTAACATATACAATCCCCTCTTCTTTGTCTATCCTCTAAAATTTCTATATAATGTCCAAAGGCATTTTTCTAGTCGGTTGCGGAAATACCTCATCAAGTCTATTTAAATCCTCTTTTGTTAATTCAATTATAGTAGCTTTCGCATTTGCTAGTACATGTTCTTCTTGAACAGCTTTTGGAATAGCTAGACAATCGTTAGAACGGATTGTCCATGCGAGAGCGATTTGTAAGGGTTGTACAGCGTATTTTTCTGCAATCTCTTTAATGGTTGGATCCGTTAACAATTGTCTTCTTAATGAACCTCCTTGAGCTAGCGGGCTATATGCCATAATAGGCATGTGATGTTCTCGCTGCCATGGTAAGAGATCATAATCTATCCCCCTTGAACCAAGATGATATAACACTTGATTAGTCATACAATTTTTTCCGTTAGTGGTGTTCCATAACTCTTTCATATCATCGGTATCAAAATTGGAGACTCCCCACCTTACTATTTTTCCTTCCTTGCGTAGCTTTTCCATTCCTTCAATGGTTTCTGCTAATGGCACACGTCCTCGCCAGTGTAAAAGGTACAAATCAAGATGATCGGTTCCCAGCCTTTTTAGACTGTTTTCACACGCTTTGGCTATCATATCTAATCCTGCATGATGAGGATACACCTTTGATACTAAAAAGACGTCATCTCTACGTCCCTTAATTGCTTCACCTACTAAGCGTTCAGAATCGCCATTACCATACATTTCCGCCGTATCTATTAGTTTCATGCCTAATTCTATACCGAGTTGTAAAGCTTTGATTTCCCTATCTCTCATTTGAGGATTTTCTCCCATGTACCAAGTTCCTTGTCCTATTCTTGGCAGAGAAGTTCCATCAGGCAATGTAACTACACGACTCTCAAGGGAATTTTTTATTTTTGTTAATTGATTTTCATCCTGTACACTCATTAAAAACCAACACTTCCTTTTGTATCTTTTATGTAACTAATGAACAAAAAAGGCGGCAATACTCTATTGCAGTATTGCCACCAGTAAATCACTTAATTCTTACCTTATTTCTATTTTAGTTAGAACTGCTGCTTGGTAAGGTGGTAAGCTTCCTTTCAACATCGATTTAGGCGATTATACTAAGTGAGCTCCACCATCAATAAGAACAGCCGTCCCAGTAGTAAAACCGTTCTTAGCAAGGTATACATAGGTTTCAGCTATGTCTTCCGGCTTTGCAATCCGTCCAACAGGGAGCTGTTGTGCAATGCCGTTGAACAGTGCTTGCCTCTGATCATCTGACATTCCAGCATAGATTGGAGTGTCTACAATTCCAGGTGAAACCACGTTTACCCTAATAGGGGCTAGGTCTACGGAAAGTCCTCGAACCAATCCTTCAATGGCTGAATTGATTGCCGCTAACGTAGTAGCGCCTTGAGGAGGACGAACGCCATATACACCAGAGGTTAAGGTGATTGAGCTCTCATTGCTTAAATATGGAAGTGCTGAACGGACAGTAATATATTGCCCCCAGAACTTACTATCAAATGCCTCTTTAGCACTTGCCACAGGCAGTTCGCTAAAGTGCCCCATCGCACCTTCTCCTGCTGTTACCACAAGGTGGTCAAATTTTCCAACCTTACTGAAAAATTCTGCTACTTTTTCTTCGCTTCGAAAATCGATTTCAATTCCTTCTACACTTCCACCAAGAACTTGTTTTGCTTCATTTAATTTGGAAACAGAACGGCTGGCAATGATCACTTGAGCAGATTGATCTAGAAACGCTTTGGCAGTTGCTAAACCAATACCAGAAGTACCCCCTAAAACAACTACTCGTTTACCATTTAATGACATAGTAAAACCCTTCCTTCTTAAAATCTTTTTTGTATTGATCATTTATTGTGAAATTTATTTCTAAAACGATACTATTCAATACCTATTATTCAGCTAATAATTTTAAGGATTCACGATTAAAGGCAGGAATGTCATCCGGAAAACGGCTTGTTACAATATTATTGCTTACTACAACTTCTTCATCTTTGTAGTTAGCACCTGCATTTTTGAGATCGTTCCTTATTGATTTGAAACCTGTTATGTCGACGCCTTTTAATAGGTCTGTATCAATTAATACTTGTGGGCCATGGCAAATGGCAAAAACAGGTTTACCTTCTTGTATAAATGCTTTTGCGAATTCACCAAAACGATCATCTTCACGTAATAAATCAGGAGAGAAGCCGCCAGGGATGAGTAAAGCATCAAAGTCTTGAGGATTAACTTCCCCAATTCCTTTATCTATTTTTACTGTTTCACCTTTTTTACCAGTAATATCTTTTCCAGCCTGTATGTCGATTGTGATCACTTGATGACCAGCATCTTTAAATGCTTGTGCTGGTTCTGTGAATTCTACATCTTCAAATAAGTCTGTTATTAGTGTAGCGATTTTTTTGCTCATAATGATAAGCCCCCTTAAATTTGTAAAAGCATCGTGGGTATTATTCTCATTTAACACAATAAATACAAGTAATCTACCGTGTTTAGTATATGATACTGCTAGATATATAAAGGTATAAAAACATTTAGTATCGCTCTGCCACGTGTTTAATGATGGTGATGCCCTTTGGAAGAATTCTTGATGTCAAATGCTGATGTCCTCCTTTTTACCTTTCGCTTTTTGTAATTTCTGCCAGAAGCTCGTATGAACGAAGGCGAGCTTTGTGGTCGTAAACTTGGGCAATGGCCATGATTTCATCAGCCTGGCTCTCCTTCAAAAATGTATGCAGCTTGTCCTTTATCGTCTGCTGGCTGCCAACAATCGATGTGCCTAATTGCTGCTCAAGAGCCTTTAATTGGTAGCTGCTGGCCACTTCGGATATGTCATCTACCGGTGGTTGAAGCTGTGTAAGGTTGCCGCTCATCAGATTCAAAAATTGCTGCTGCAGGGTTGTGAAAAGGAGTTTTGCCTCTTTATCTGTTTCTGCTGCAATGATATTCAAGGCCACCATGGCATACGGCTTATCGAGAACATTCGAAGGCTTAAACGCCTTGCGATAGATCTGTAGTGCACCCAGAGTGTTAAGTGGCGAGAAATGGGAGGCAAACGCGAATGGCAAACCCAGTTCCCCGGCCAGCTGCGCACTGAAGCCGCTTGAACCCAGCAGCCAGATTGGAATATTCAACCCTTCACCTGGAATCGCTTTTATAGGGTTTCCTTGGGCCAAGGATGGATCAAAGTAACCTCGGAGTTCCGCTAATTGCTCAGGAAAGTCATCTCCGGTACTTCCCCAGTCGCGTCTCAATGCACGAGCGGTCCCCTGGTCTGTACCGGGTGCCCGCCCCAGACCAAGGTCAATTCGCCCAGGATATAAGGATTCAAGAGTGCCAAACTGCTCAGCGATGACGAGCGGTGCGTGATTCGGCAGCATGATTCCTCCTGAACCAATCCTGATTTTTGATGTACCGGCTGCCACATGGGACATCACCACAGAAGTGGCGGAACTGGCGATAAACGGCATATTATGATGTTCTGCGAGCCAAAAACGGTTGTAACCAAGTTTTTCAGCAAGCTGTGCGAGTTCCAATGTATGGAGGAAAGAGTCAGCAGGAGTACTTCCGGTTGTTATCGGTGAAAGATCAAGCACCGAGAATGGAATTTCGTTTAGTTTATTTGCATGTTTAGACATAAGTTCATCTTCTTCCCTTATCTAATTTTTTTAAAAACTAATCTAATACTGGAACATCATGAGTCGGAAAGTAAGGCAACACAAACTCTCCAAGCTCCTGGATGACTTCCTCGGGAGGGCGCTTTGAAAAATACAATACAAATGCCAGGTGATTGACACCAATGGATTGAAATTGATATAGAATTTCTAATAACTGTTTGCGCCCTACACGAAATCCTAACGGAATCGGAACAGGAAACGAATCGGGATTTTCCGATAAATCGATAAATAAAGTCTGAGTAAAAGGCTTAAACACTCCTGGGGCGTGAATTTCCGACAACTCGCGATACTCATTAATCAATTGAGTTTGTTGTGGGATAATCCTCGGGTACTGGATCCAGCCGTCCCCATTCTGGGCGATCCATTCAATCGATTGATTGCTGAATCCTGTCACCATAGTCGGAATCGAAGAAAAAGGTTTGGGAATCATTCTCATATCCGTTCCATCGATGACGCCTAAATCGCTGTTGATTGTCGGACTGTCCTCCTTTAACAGCCGTTCAAGGAATGTATAATTCTTTTTAAACAGCCCTCCACTTTCGAGCTTGGAAATTCCCAAAGCTGTGAAATCTTTATCCCGGTCTCCTGAAGCCACTCCCATGATCAGCCGTTCGGGAAACAACCGGTCAATAGATGATGCTTCCTTTGCAACTCTGACAGAATGGCGCAGAGGGAGGACCACACTAGCCGTCCCGAGTGCAATATCCTTGGTATGCGCCGCAAGATAGGTCAAATAAATCCATAAATCATACATTTGACCATTATCATCAATATTCAAATTCTGAATCGTAACGTCCCGAAGCCACAATGCCGCGAAACCATGGTCTTCAATTTTGCGGGCAAGCGACAGCTGATTTTCCATAATCGGATATTTGGACATCCTTGCCGTCGGAATCGCGAAACCAAGCGTCATTTTATCCTTTTGGTACAACCTGTTATATGCTCGATGCTGTAATAAACTCACTTCAATTCTCCTTAAATTTTTGTACCAATGTATTTTTCGAACTTTTTAATCGTCTCCTCATTACGGCGATAATACGTCCATTGTCCGATTCGCTTTATTTCAACAAGTCCGCTTTGCAGCAGAATCGATAAATACTGTGAAGTAGTGGATTGCGAAATCCCCGCCTTGCTTCGGATATCCCCTACGCAAACCCCGCCTTCAAATCCTTCATCAGCAATAATATGGGCTTGCGGTGAAAAATGACTGTGAGGATCTTTTAACATTTGAAGAATGCTCACCCTCGTCTGGTTCGACAATGCCTTAAAAATTTCAACGGCTTGTTCATCATTTAAGCGTTCCAATTCCTGCTTCAATGTCATTTGCCTCTTTCTATATCGATTATCACTATCCCAATGGAAGATGGATAGATGATCTGAAAACATCATATCAAATCGGCAATTCCCGATATTTATATATTAGACATCTGGTCCTTCGAAATCAAATGATTTGTTTCGAAGGAGATACGGCGAAAAGCTCCCATCTTAAAAAGACCACTAAAAAACCTGCAAATAACAGGTTTTTTCGACGGTTCCGCCACTCAAATCTTTGAACTTATTCCATTATTTTCAGCTTATACACTTCTCTATTTGATATAAAGTCTGCAATATTGTTCCTGTATTCCTGATAATGAGCCGACTGAATATGGTTTTCCAGCGCATCCTCATCCTTCCACACTTCATATAAAACGAAAGTTTGGTCTTCAGATTGGTGCAAGTCATACTTTATACAACCTGCCTCTTCCCTTGATGCCACTTGTACCTTTTTGAGTTCTGATAATAGTTGCCCCTGCAGGCCTTCTTTTGGTTTTAATACAGCAGTAATTACAATATGCTCCATTTTCATCCCCCTTAATAATGAGTAGTTTTAGGTGACAGGGCCCTTTCCTTTATTGATCTACCATATAAACATCTTCCCTCGAGTGAAAGTGATCTCTGATAATCGTTTCATCTATATTATGCCTATCAACCGCAATGGGCGCTAGTAGAACTGAAGGAACTTCGATTTTCCCATTGTTTATCTTTCTATCAGCAACTATACTTTCCCCTTTTGCCATCTTAACCGCTAGTTCAGCGGCCTTCTCTGCTAGCATGTTCAAGGGCTTATAAATAGTCAAGTGTTGTGTTCCAACCACAATGCGCTGGGCAGCTGCAAGCTCTGCATCTTGACCACTTACAGGTATTTTCCCTGCCAGTCCATGGGCTTCGAGAGCTGCAATTGCACCGCCTGCTGTTGCGTCATTAGCAGCTATGACTGCGTCAATGTGATTATTATTAGCTTTTAAAGCTACTTCCATGTTCTTATAAGCATTTGTTGGAGTCCAATTATCAGTCCATTGGTCATAAACGATTGTAATGTCCCCTCTGTCTATGTATGGCTGTAGTACGTTAAACACCCCTTTTTTCAACAAATGAGCATTATAATCTGTACTAGCACCTCCTATTAATACATATCTCCCCTTTGGTACTAACTCCGTAATGGCCTTTGCTTGAAGCTCACCCACTTGCTCGTTATCAAAGGAAATGTACATGTCAATATCCGCATTTTTTACTAGCCTGTCATATGAAATGACTTTTATTCCTGCTAGATGCGCTTTATTCACAATAGCTGCTGTTGCTTCTGCATTGTTGGGTACAACAACCAATAGGTCAACTCCTTGGCTGATTAGTGTTTCTGCTTGTAAAATTTGTTTGGCATCATCTTCATTCGCAGCCATTATCTCTACTTCAGCGCCTAAATTTTCAACCGCTTCTTTAAAAAGGGCTCGATCTCTTAACCACCGTTCTTCCTCTAATGTATCCATAGAAAATCCAATTTTGATTTTTCCCTCCTCTGATGGTTGACCAGGAGAATGGTTTTTTTCAACTGCAGAAGGGTCTGTCGTTGCTCTAGTTTCAGCTGCATTCTCACAAGCAGATGTAAAAAAGATTAGCGTGAGTGTGAACATAATCAATCTAGCATTGGAAAATCCCCGATCCATTTGCTCCCTCTCCTTTTCCGACTAAACTAAATACCAAGAAGCGTCTTTCGGTATTTATTTGGTGAAACCGCAACCATTTTTTTAAACACCTTACTGAAGTAATTTGGGTCATGATAACCAACTTCAAAGGTAATTTCCTTTATACTTTTCTCAGGATCACACATTAATTTCTTTGCTTTCTCAATCCTACACTCTGTTAGAAAGTCGATATAGTTAATTCCAAGCTTTTCTTTAAACATCTTACTTATATATATGGGGCTGAGCCCTACTTTCTTTGCTAGGGCATCTAATGATATATCCTCATGGGAATGATCAATAATGTATTGTTTGATCTGTTGAATCGTATCTGATTCTAATTTTTCGTAATGATTGACGTACGACTGTCGCATCCGCTCTAGTATTTGTATCGTTTCTAATCTCAGTTGACGGTAGTCACTAGCTTGTGAAGGATATAAGGGACTATCTGTTTCTACTCCCACTTCACTTAAAACACGAGATACGATCCATAGTACTTCTAACATCCGTTGTTGAGCTTGCAACAATTCTGTTTCATCATTCTCGTATACTTGTAATATATTGAGCACGTTCAGCCGGATATAATTCCAGTTTCCAAGGCGTATTTGATCCAAGAATTCTTTTTTCTGGTGCGGAGCAATCTGTCCATGACTTGAATCTCCTGAAAGGGATATATCCTTATAGAAACGGTACTTCATTGGGAGCGTTGTATCCATTGTTGCAACAAGTGCATCTTGATACGATTGCCTGATATGCTCTAGTGAATAACATACCTCACCAACACCAATAAACCATCCTGTTCCGTGTTGTGCATGAGAAAGGGAAAGGATCTCTCGTGCAAGCGATGTAGCTTGAGAACGGTAGGATTTATCTGGCTGTCTGAAAACAATAATGGGGAGCTGATTTCCGTAGAGGGCTCCGACCCATCCACTCTTTGTTTGTCTAACTTTTTCTTTTACTTTGGAATATTCATGCTCTGACCCTGTGGGAATCAGAACAAGCATAACAAACATTTCATTTGTCGATCGAATATCAAGCATCTCTACAAGCATATCTACGTGGACTTCATGAACGTGATCAAACAATAATTGTGTTACCACATCTGTTTCAACGAGTGAAAGTGTTTTTTGTAGTGCACTTTGTTGATACTGACTTAGTGCAAGAGTTTTTCGTTCTTCTTCAATCTGTTTCAGAACCTTGCCTACCGTTACTACAATATCACTTGCTTTACTCGGCTTGAGCAAATAATCCTTCACTCCAAGTTTAATGGCGTGACGCATATAATCAAAAGTGTCGTACGCTGTCACCATAATAAATTTGATATGTGGATGATTCGCACTGATCTGTTCTACTGCCTCAAGTCCGTTCATACCAGGCATCTTGATATCCATAAATATCACATCAGGTTGAAACTCTGTAGCCATTTGAATAGCCCTTTTCCCATTTTTCGCTTGTTGGATTATATGTTCAGGGTAGGTTTTTTCTAAAATGGCTTGCATGCCTTCCCTTTCTATTTGTTCGTCATCAACGATTAGGAGCTTGATCATCCTTTTTTCACCCCTTCTTTCCGAATATATAATGCCACCTTCGTCCCATTTCCCTTATCACTAAAGATATCAATCACATGATCATACCCGTAAAATAAACGCAGTCGTTTTACAACATTGCTGAATCCAATTCCTGTAGAATGGCCTTCCGTTTCCATCGTGTTCTCTTCTAGAATTTGCTGAATTTTCTCTTGGTCCATTCCTTTTCCATCGTCTTCAATTTCAATGGTAATCATGTCTTCTCCATCTTTTACTCGGAACCAGATCGTACCACCTTCTTCTCGAGGTTCAATGGCATGAATCACTGCATTTTCAATAATCGGTTGAAGAGTAAGAGCTGGAATACGCACAAATAGGCAGTCTTCATCAACTTCCAAGATTAATTTCAGACGCTCAGTAAACCTTGCTTTTTGAATATCCATATATTGTTTTAATACAGCAACCTCTTCATACAAAGTCACCGATCGATCAATTTGTTTTAAATTATATCGAAGCAATCCTGCCACACTGACTAGGAGATCACTAGTTTCTTCAGATCCCTCTAAATACGCCTTCTTTGATAGTGTATTGAGAGTATTAAATAAAAAGTGCGGATTGATCTGGCTCTGAAGACTTCGAAATTGACTTTCTTGTAATAAAATCTTATTCTCTTGAAGTTCCCGTTCTAGCTGTGCCTTATTTTTAATTTCCGAGATTAGGTTATTAATATTGTTACGCATTCGGTCAAAGGTTCGAGCAAGAAAGGCAATCTCATCATTTGTCTCCACTTTTATTTCAACATCAAATTTTCCATTGGATAGTTCGTTGGCTGCTTGAGTTAACTTGAGCACAGGTCTCGTAATACCCAATGAAAACCAATACGTAATGAAAATAAGTACAAAGGTAATTAGCAACAACAACCACATGCCAAGTTTGATTACCTCTCCAGATCGTTCGATGATGCTTCGATAAAACTTGTCATGGGTCTTTAATTCTTTATCCAGTAAGGTCAGAGTCATCTCAGAAATATAATTGGAAATATTCATCGCCTCCGTAAATTCCTTCGTGGAGGCCTCCGTATCTTTTTCAGAATAATAGAGTAGAAACCTGTCTGTTGTTTCTTGAAGACTATCAATCAGGTTAATATAATTGGACAAAGTGAAATGGTTCTCTGGGTTCCTTAACGTATCCACATCTAGTTTCGCTCCTATTAATTCTTCTTTGCTATGCTCGAGCAGATCTAGATTTTCAGAGGTAGGCTTGAGCATATAGTTATTGAGATCGGTGATTAGTTGTTGGCTTGCACTCGTTACCTCGTTCAGACTAAGATATCGTTGAAGAATCTCATTATATTGATTTTGTGTTTTATGATTATAATATGTAAGCGCTACCCAAATCACGGACATAATCACAAGAACTACTGTTGTTAATGTAAGAATTTTCTTCTGAATACTGTTCATTGGACGTCTACCGCTTTCAAGAAATGAATATCTGTAAAATACCCGTCTATATTGAGAGGTACCGTTTCACCATTTAACCACTGCATAATCAATTGAACGCTAATTTCCCCCATCATCTCTGGGGATTGCTTAACGATTCCGTCTAGCTTTTCTTCCTTTAGAAGAGTTAACGTTTCGGGACCATCGTCAAACGAATAAATGAAATAGGGCTCTACTTGAGAACGCTTTCCAATTTCCTGAACCATGCCCGCAGAAAAATTCGCATTAACTGCTATAAATGCATCCACATCTGGATTACGATTCATCACATCTTGAGTGGTGGTAAGAACTTGTTCTCTTGTTTCCGAAGTTTGAGCAAGAACCGTTTTAATATTTGGATACACATTTAACACATCTTGTATTCCACTTAATCTCTGTGACTGGTAATATTCATGCTCACTATCATACATTAACACGACGGTTCCAGAAGTACCCATTTCTTTCGTTAGTTCATTTGCAAGCATTCGGCCCGCTTGATACTGATCAGAACCAACAAAAGTTCTTCTAAAGCTCTCTGACATTGGAACATCATTTGCGACAGTAATGATAGGAATACCATAGAACGATGCCTTTATTTTTGTTAGATCTTTAAAATCTTCGTTATCTAAACCTTGTACAATGATCCCATCTACTTTTGAATAAAGTGCGATTTCGATCTTCTCTAAAAAGTCCTCCTGATTGTTTCCATAGCTACCCCAAACCTCTAGACTTGCCCCTTCCTTCAAGGCTTGCTTTCGAGCGCCACTCTCTACCTGATCCCAGAAGGATGTTTCCATATCTTGAGTAATTAATACCAAACGGTGCTGATCTACATTATGATTGATTTCTTGAGATAACTGCCAATCTGAGCGAAAAACTTTTTTTGCTGATACAAAAGTAAAATAGCAAAGGATAATGAAAGTAAGGGATAGTAATAATATACTAGTTTTTCGCAAATGACTGATCCCCCTTCCACTTATAGTAAACTACTCTCATCATATCATCTACTTGCCATTCTTCAATATATTTAGTTGGAATTTTCAGCTTTTTTATTGAGGGAAGAAGCGGAGACTTTCTGTCAGAAATAGAAAGAGAGAGGGACTACCTATTGTAATCCCTCTTCTACGTATCTATCGTTTTTTTCTAGTCATTACGTCAAAAATTACGGCTAAGGCTAATACACCACCTCGGATGATATATTGATAAGAAATCCCAACTCCTAGTAGGTTCATCCCATTAGATAACGAAGCCATAACAATTGCACCAATAATGGCTCCCGTTACTTTTCCGACTCCTCCAGCCGCAGAAACTCCACCAACATATGCTGCTGCTACAGCATCAAGTTCAAATAAAGTCCCTGCTGTTGTTGTTGCAGATTGTAAGCGTGCGGTAAATAGAATACCTGAAAGAGCTGCTAACATTCCCATCGAACCAAATACCATATAAGTAATTTTCTTTACATTGATCCCACTAAGATGGGCTGCTTCTGGGTTACTACCTACTGCAAATACATGTCTTCCAAGCACCGTCTTTGTGGTTAAGAAGTGATACACAATCACTACTAGCAGGATAATCATGACTGTCCATGAAAATCCATTATAACCCGCTAAGATCCATGTTAAGTAGGCGATAATGGCTGAAACGAACACCAATTTTAAAATAAAAATCCCCTTTGATACCACTTCAAAGTCATACTTAATTTTGTTTCTGCGTGTAGAAATTTCACCATAGATATAAAATAGAATTCCTACTAAACCGACTAATAAGGAAAGTAAATGAAGACCGTTGATTTGAAGAATGGAAGGAATATAACCATTACCAATTGCATTAAATCTATCGTCTTGAATGATAATTGTCCCTGTCTTTTCTGTTACCTGTAGCAAGGCTCCTCTAAAAACTAGCCAGCCTGCCAATGTAGCAACAAAGGAAGGTATTCCAATTTGGGCAACTAAAAAGCCATTTAGTAAACCAACAACAATTCCTAAAATGAGAATGATAGGTATCGTAATGTAAATAGACACCCCTGCTTGTGTAAGGAGGATAGCGGCGATTGCTCCAAGAAAACCAGCTACATACCCAACAGATAAATCGATATGTCTAATGACAATAACGAGTGTCATACCTACAGCTAAAACGGCGATATACCCTGCAGAATCTAGTAAATTACTAATATTACGGGAGGACATAAATAATCCGTCCGTCATAAATGAAAAGGTAAGAATGATGACAAAAAGGGCAATATACATACCATAGTCACGAATATTCTCACTGATTAATGTTTTCGCTTCTTTAAAAAGACTCATTGTATTAACCTCCTATTGCGTAGCAAGCTGCATAATATTTTCTTGGTTTGCTTCATCTATCGACAACTCACCTTTTATTTCACCTTGAGCCATTACATACACCCGATCGCTCATTCCTAATACTTCACCAAGTTCAGATGAAATCATAATGATACTCATGCCTTGTTTAATTAACTCGTTCATAACTGTATAAATTTCAAATTTCGCACCCACATCTATCCCTCGAGTAGGCTCATCTAGAATTAACAGCTTTGGCCCAACAAACAGCCATTTTCCTAATGATACCTTCTGCTGATTTCCTCCACTTAAGTTCCCAACTATTTGCTCTAAGGAAGAGGCCTTTATCGTTAATGATTTCTTATAATGGTCGGCAATCTTAATCTCTTCATTGTCATTGATCAAGCCATTGGAGGAAATTCCCTTAAGATTTGCAGCCGAAATATTGCTTTTAATGTCCTGATATAAAAACAGACCATCGCCCTTTCTGTCCTCGGTAACATACGCAATTCCTGCATTTATCGCATCGCTTGGATGCTTGAGCATTTTTGAGATTCCTGCTATGACTAAATCTCCTTCAACCTTATAGGACTTTGCATTACCAAAGATACTCAGCGCAAGTTCCGTACGTCCAGAACCCATTAGTCCTGCGATCCCTACAATTTCACCTTTCTTTACATGTAGATCTACATTTTTCACGACTTGTCTACCTAATTGAGGGTCATAGGCAGACCAATTATACAATTCAAGAATTTTCCCACCGAATGCTTGCTTTTCTCTTTTTGGGTAAATATCTTCTATTGCACGCCCCACCATGTTCTTTATGATATTGCTCTCATTGATTTCTCCTTTGGCAGCATCCAATGTACAAATCGTCTGACCATCACGGAGAACCGTTGCTTTATCTGCAATAGAAATGACTTCTTTTAGCTTGTGGGAAATCATGATACACGTGATTCCTTGGCTTTTAAGTTCACGTAATAACTCCAGCAGATTTTCACTATCATCCTCATTTAGTGCGGCGGTTGGTTCATCAAGAATAAGCAACTTAACGTCCTTGCTTAGAGCTTTCGCAATTTCAACTAGTTGACGTTTCCCTACTCCTAAATCTTTAATGAGTGTGTCTGGATTGACATCTAGCTTCACCTTGTTCAGCATTTTTTTTGATTCAGCAATGGTTTTATTCCAGTCCACCATTCCACCGTTTTTCACTTCATTACCCACAAAAATATTTTCATATACAGTTAGGTCAGGAAATAAAGCCAGCTCCTGATAAATAATAACGATTCCTGTTTTTACACTATCACTAATCTTATTAAACTGTTGTACATTTCCTTCATACAAAATATCTCCTTCGTAGGATCCATAAGGGTACACCCCGCTTAGCACCTTCATCAATGTGGACTTTCCTGCACCATTTTCACCTATTAGACAATGAATCTCACCTTTTTCCACTTTGAAATTCACATCGCTTAGTGCCTTTACTCCTGAAAAATGCTTGGAGATTTGTTTCATCTCCAAAATATACTTACTCATTTGTATGCCCCCTCTTTCAAGACAACTATTACAACTACGAAATAGTGATAGACTACTCTACCACTATTTCGCAACAACTACTGTTTATTTTTTAAAGTCCAGTAAATTCGCTAGCTTCGTAGTATCCTGAGTCAATTAATTCACTCTTCACGTTTTCCTCATCAACAACGATAACATCTGTTTGTTTCGCTTTTACTTCTACTTCTCCATTATCGTAGCTACCTGTCGTTTCAGGTGTCTTTCCATCAAGAATATCAACTGCCATTCCCATTGCATCCGTAACAAGGGTACGAACATCCTTGAATACCGTCATCGATTGTTTGCCATCGATGACATATTGAATAGATGCTTTTTCAGCGTCTTGTCCTGTTACCACAAAGCTAGTAACTTCTCCGTCAGAAGAGAATACGTCTGCAATAGAACGAGCTGTACCATCGTTTGGCGCTAGAATAGCCACATCACCCTTCATATCTGCACCAACAGCTGTTAGGTGTGTTTGAGCCTTGTTTTTCGCTTCATTTGGATCCCAGTTTGTTGTTACTTGGCCAAGAATTTTACTCATTTCATCACGAGTTAATTCCTCTTTATCCTTTAACTTCTCAGCTTCACTTGAGTTTGCGATGGTAAATGTTCCATCAGCAATCTTCGGTTGAAGAACACTCCAAGCTCCTTCAAAGAACAAGAAAGCGTTATTATCTGAAGCCGCACCAGCATATAAGTACAATGGAACATTCGAACCTTCTGCAGAATCAATTAAGTATTGACCTTGTGCCGCACCTACAGCAAGACTATCAAATGTTACATAGTAATCTACTGCATCTGTGTTTGTAATTAAACGGTCGTAAGCAATAACCGTAACTCCGTCCTTCTTCGCAGCTTCAACAGCAGCCGCTGCTGCATCCCCATCTTGAGGGCTAATGATTAGTACTTCAATCCCTTTGTTTAATAATGTTTCTACATTTTCTTTTTCCTTAGCAGATGAACCTTGGCTAAAAAGAATCTCTGTAGTATATTCTGAGCCTGATAAAGCATCCTTGAATCTTTGTTCGTCTTGAACCCATCTTGGTTCGTCTTTAGTTGGTAATACGATTC
Source organism: Robertmurraya beringensis (assembly GCF_042433785.1). Lineage (NCBI taxonomy): Bacteria > Bacillati > Bacillota > Bacilli > Caryophanales > Bacillaceae > Robertmurraya > Robertmurraya beringensis. The sequence continues at coordinate 36,544 of NZ_JBHLUU010000103.1, forward strand.
CTACACTTACTTTGCTACTGCTGCTTCCACCACCGCTACTTTCACTGTTACACGCGGCTAGCACACCTGCCACTAACATAAAAGCTAGCATTAGAGAAATCGTTTTCAAAAACTTCTTCATTTTTGTTCCCCCTTAATATTTGTCTCATTTGGTTACAAGTTAATTATATAAATGTCGTATGTTGGTATGTAAGCGTTAACACTAGCATTGTTTTGGTATCGTCTGCACTTTTTTATTCTATATAAGAAAAGCGCTAGGGCGCTGGAGCTAGACAATTTTCAAAGTTGAAATTCTTATACTTTCTTTTCTTTTAAGAAAAACCGGGCATAGCCCGGTCCTTTTCATGGTTAGAGAATATCCGATAATTTGTACTCTATGCCATGTACCCCTTTATAATACTCAGGATACATTTCACCCCCACATTTTTCACATGCAAAC
>NZ_JBHLUU010000104.1:0-38923 GCF_042433785.1 Robertmurraya beringensis
CACAGGTCTAATTGTAAATAAAATCCAAATGGATGGAGCCACCTTTAATAGGGTATTTACCTTTTTGGCTCTAATCAAGAAAGATGATTAAACTGAAAATTATGACATTATTTATACAACACTAGTGTTAGCTTATAATTTTTCGATAACAATTCCAATAATTTGATTCCAGCAATGCTATTTCCTTTGTCGTCTAGTGCTGGACCAAAAATACCTATCCCAAACCGTTCAGGAACAGCTCCCATGATCCCGCCGGACACTCCGCTTTTGGCAGGAATTCCTATTTTTATGGCAAATTCACCTGATGCATTATACATCCCACAAGTGACCATAAAAGTCTTACATATTCTAGCTACTTCTTCAGGCATCAGTTGTTTCCCAGTCACAGGGTCTTTTCCATCCATAGCAAACACCACACCAATTCTAGCTAAATCCAAACAATTCATTTCAATCGCACATTGCTTTGTATACAAATCCAATAATTGTTCCACATCTTCATTAATGATTCCATGCTGTTTGATAAAAAAGCTTAGTGCACGATTTAAGTCCGCAGTCTCTAATTCTGAGCTAGCTACCTCTTGACAATAGCTTACATCAGGGTCATCAGTTAATTGTTGAACAAAAGTTAACAATCGACCAAATCGTTCTTCAATGGAATCACCCTTGATCATATGGGTGACAACGAGCGCACCTGCGTTAATCATTGGGTTTAGCGGCTTTGCTACCGCCATCGTTTCTAGCTTTGCAATCGAATTAAATGGGTCTCCCGTTGGTTCCATGCCCACACGTTCAAAAACATAATCAGGGCCATGATCCATTAAGACCAGAGCTAGACTAATTACCTTCGAAATACTTTGCAGGCTAATTTTCTTTTCTATGTTTCCCGCTGAAATACAGCTTCCATCTGGATAATGTATGGCAATGGAAAGGTCATCCCGATTGGCTTTTCCAAGAGCAGGAATATAATCGGCAACCTTTCCATAAATGGTGCATTTTTTTGCTTCTTCGACTAATGCCTGTAGTTCTTCACTCGATTGACATAACATTTTATCACCACAATTTTTAAAAATTATTCCAAGTCTAGTGTTTGTAATCAGCAAGACGCTTATGTAAAAAAAAAGCCTGAAGTCCTCACTTCAAGCTTTACAGTCTATATGAATCTCACTTAAGTGATAACACTTCATCAAGTTTTTCCCCGTCAATAAATACAGACACCTTGTTCACACTATCAAACTGAAGTGCCGTTTCTTCAATTTGCGCCTTTACCCGAGGGTTATCAAGTACCCCACCTAGTTTTAAAATACCTGTAAGTTCAATAACTGCCTCACCATCGTCAATTATGACGCTTTTAACTTCTAAGTCTGATTGATTAAGAGAATGATAAAAGCCTGATTGACCATACATTTGTTCATTTAAGGATAATAGCTTGGTAAGTGCAGCCTTTAATGGCGCCTTCGTTGGTTCAATATCGACTAGTACAGGTATCGCACTGTCGTTTGCACCTATTTTCTTTCCGCTCGCTCCATTGTCGTCTATTCCAATAAGAAATATTTTCACTTTTGACACACCAGGACTTCCTTGATCAGTTGTTCCTGGGTTGTCATCTGTATCTTCTCCATCATCCTGATCTTGACTAGGATGATCTACAGGCTCCTCGTTTGCCGGGTTCTCGCCTACAGATGGTTGTGTAACGGGATCGCCCGTATTCTTTGTACACCCAATGAGTAACACAATTGAAATGAATAGTAGTCCAAAAAGCTTCCTCAACCCTTCCCCCTCCCAGTGTCTTGTCTTACTTTATTATATTAAGCTGATAGGGAAGGTTACCTACTAAGGGGAAGAAAATTTTTCAGTTAAAATAATTTCATAAATGTAAATTCTTCCGCGATTATCAGCTAATTTTCCTTTTGGCCGTTATTTCTCATACGTTTTTTTCAACTCTTCAGAAATTAGCTCATACGAGCGTAACCGTTCCTGATAGGAATGTGTTATGGAAACAATCATGATCTCGTCTGTCTGATATACTTTTTGAAGGCTCTTTAGTCTCCCTACTACTTCCCCTGGATTACCAACCACCATTTTGTTTTTCATATGTTCCATTTTTTTAATCTCTTCCTCCGTATATTTGTACTGCTTTGCTTCCTCTAATGTAGGAACACCTTTTCTACCATTCCCTTTAGAAAGTTGAAGGTTCCATAGAAGCCCACTCATAGCAAGTTCCTCTGCTCTTTCAGTGGTCTCTGCACATATAACGGAGACGGCAACAATTGTTTCTGGAGCATCTATTCGGTTTGGCTGGAAATGATCAATATAGCTCTTTACAATCTCAGGACCTGGCTTTTCACTCATGAAATGACCAAAAGCATAAGCTACTCCTTTATCCGCTGCTAGCTTTGCACTCTTTCCACTTGTACCTAGTAACCATGTAGTTGGTGGAAAAGCAGGACTTGGTGAAGCAGTTACATTTGCATATAAATGATCATCCGGGAAATCATTATGCAAAAAATGTAAGAGCTCTTCAAAGCTTTCTGGCATTCGCCATACCTGTTGTAGAAATTGACCTGATAAAGCCTCTGTTACTTCCGCCGAACCACCAGGCGCTCTGCCTATGCCTAAGTCGATCCTTCCTGGAAACAAAGTTGCTAGTAAATTAAAACTTTCTGCTACCTTGTAAGGTTTATAATGAGGAAGCAGGATAGCTCCAGCACCGATTCGGATAGTTGAGGTGTTAGCACCAACATACGCCAACATCACTTCCGGTGCAGGGCAAGTAAGACCAGGAAAATCATGATGTTCTGCAATCCAATATCGAGTGTACCCTAGCTGTTCTCCCCATTTTGCTAACTCCACCGATGCTTGTAAGGCTTGCTGTGGAGATTTTCCGTAAACTAAAGGGGATTGATCTAATATACTTATTTTCATTCCGTTACACTCCCATCTATCGAGAAAAAGAGCAGGATTTGCTCCTGCTCTTAGTTTATTTAATTCCACCCAGAGAAAGCAATTTACTTGATCGTCTGTGGTGGCTCTTCCATCCAACCGTTCTGGATCATTATTTTTGCTCCCTCATGGGCATATTCAAAAATATCCTTCATATATGCAGCAAATTTTAAAGGTAAATCGTTGCGAGTGCTAAAAGCGGTTCCGATTGAATTACCTCCTAACGAAAAGCTGCAGAATAGACTGATACAGTACATCATGATTTTATCCGAAAATGGTGGAACTTTTGAATCTGTTATATTTCCACCAGCCGTTGTTGGAACTTGTATATTGTTCTGAAGAAGAAGCTCACTCATATCCTTTATAATTGCTTTTGCCAATTCTCCACCCTTATTAAAATACTTCTTAGCTTCTTTTTCTTTCGCCACCTGAGCAAAACCAAAAATCATTTGCATCCCTGTCACATTCGACTCAACCCCACGGTAAATATGAGCAATTTCCACCGCATTTAGGGGTCTTTTTTCACTAAATAGTTTTGCCCCGTCAAGGTAGTTATTTGTTTTAACAAATTCAATGGATTTTTCAATTGAGACATATGGTGCCCTCGGAAGAAGACCCTTTTTCAGCAAATACCTTGTACAATCATCGTAATATTTTTGAGTCATCTTTGTTAGATCTCTAAAAAGGAGAATAATATCTTCCCGATAAACCATGGTTAAGTTTAAGGTATGCATCCCCGAACTGATTTCTTTTACTAACCGGACGAACATAATATCAAAGCCATTATCATAAAGCTTCGGTGCATCTATATTTACGTCTTGTGATACAAAGCCAATTGGAATGGGTATTCCCTCTTCATTAAACATAGATACCATTTGTGTAATAAATGGTTGAATATCTCCTTTTAGGGAGCTCATGATTTCATTTGCTTCATCATCATCCGCTTTATTAATAAAGTAGTCTAGCATTTGAAAAAGCATGGTTTTTTGTTGATAGGTAATCCATATTGCTCCAATTTCTGAAGATGTCATTGAAGGTGTATCAGGCATGTTCTTTTCCTCCACGCGTCAAAAATTAACTTTCCTACCATTAGTTTGCACGTGAACAAAATAAAAATTCCTTTGTATGTAAAATACCTACTAATGGAAAATTATAATATTTCCTTTACCCTCCCAACCACACCATTTTCTAGCATCACCTTGATACCATGTGGATGAGTAGGACTATTCGTAAGGATTTTCGCAACTACACCTTCTGTTAATTTCCCTGTTCGTTGATCTGCTTTTTGTACCACTTTTACTTGGCTACCAATTTTTATGTTTTCCCGTTTTTGTGACAACATTATTTTCGCTCCTCTACTATGTATGAGTACATTATCGTCTATTTTCACCCTATTTCCAAATGCTAAAAAAAGTATAAAAAAGGATATAGACTGGAAAGTAGTCTATATCCTTACTATCTATGAAAAGATTTTTTGTTCAAGTGTCACTTGATTGATTTTCTTCCTATTCGGTTCAAACCCAATTCCAGGTAAGTCCGGTACAGAAATAAATCCTTCGCTCATTTCTACTTCCGGTAAAATAATATCTTCCTTCCAGTAGTGCGATGAAGGGGCTGTGTCACCTGGAAGCGTAAAATTGGCTAGAGATGTTATTGCAATATTATGGGCTCTTCCAATTCCGGCTTCTAGCATTCCACCACACCACATGGGGATCTCATTTTCCACACATAGATCGTGTATCTTTCTTGACTCTGTAAGTCCTCCAACTCGACCAATTTTTAAATTAATGATTTTGCAGCTTCCGAGCTGTATAGCTTTTCTCGCATCTTCTGCAGAATGAATACTTTCGTCTAAACAGATAGGTGTCGAAAGCTTCGCTTGTAACGATGCATGATCAATGATGTCATCACAGGCAAGCGGCTGTTCGATCATCATTAAATTGAATTCATCTAATGCTTGAAGATGATCGATATCCTTTAATGTATAAGCACAATTGGCATCAGCCATTAAAGGAATCGTAGGAAATTCTCGGCGAATGGATTTCAATATTTGAGTATCCCAATCCGGCTTTATTTTCACTTTAATACGCTTATACCCTTCTTTTAGATACTCTTCAATTTGCTTAAGCATCCCCGCTTCTGACTTTTGAATACCTACACTTACTCCTACTTCAATCTGGTCCTTTACTCCACCGAGCGCTTTTGATAAGGAAAGATTTTTTTCTTTTGCATATAAATCCCAGACAGCACACTCTAATGCAGCCTTTGCATTATAATTGCCTCGGATAAATTGAAAACGCTCAGACACTTCATCCGGATGGGAAAGGGGTTCTTTTAATAATAGGGGGATTAGAAAATCACTCATGATATGCCAATTGGTCTTTACCGTTTCTTCGTTATAAATTGGCTCCATAATTGAAACAGACTCCGCCCATCCTGATAAACCACTTTTCGACTGTACCTCCACGATTATAAAGTCCTTATCCACCTCGGTACCGACACTTGTAGTGAACGGGGTTAACAGGTCCATTTTTACATGTCTTAAAATGATGCTCTTTACTTCCATTTCACATTCCCCTTGCTATAGCTTTTGTAAAACGTAGTAGTATTGGTTTTCTTTCTCCTTCCGTAAATCAGTAGCAGTATAACCTTTATGAAAATAATGCATAAACGCCTTACGAGTTACCTCTCTCCATTGCTTGGCAAGGGAGAAATCAATAGTCTTTATCGCTTGAAAATTCCCAGGTACTGATACAAAAAGCTTGTCAGCAGTAAGGTTTAAATGAATTTCCACAGGAGTTAAGTTTCCATTACACTGATCTGTACTTATTACGTGCAGAGCATCTTGGTCTAAGTCCCTTTTCACACCATCGGACTTTAGTCGCCACTCTACTAAAAAACGGTCGGTTGCCATTCCTGAGTTCAACCCATCATTCATCTCGCCGTATACATCTTCCAAATACGTACAACAGACGCCGCCAAGTTTATGTAAATTTAAGTTTGCATTTACGGTTTCGAGCGGATCATAGGTCCATGTGATTAACTCATAGCCCTTTAGAAGCGCCGTTTCCTTCTGAGCCCATTTCAGTTTCTCGCCGACACCAAATGCACGATAATCGGGATGAATTCCGAGGCTGTGAGAGCAAAGATACACTTTCGCACCATCAAACCCTGGGAAGCTATATTGAAAACCAATCAGCTTCTCATGGAGAAAAGCACCAAGAACGAAGCCGCCATTTTTTACAGCGGCTACCGTTTGGTTAACCGGCACAGAATCTTCCAAACTCCAAATGAGTGCCTCTAATTCACGTACTTTTTCTAACTCTGTGACAGTTTGAAGGTTGCGAATGATTACTTCATCTTTCAAATGTCTTCCCTCCTTCACCGGAGTTGTTACCAAGTCTGTTTGTCCGCTTCCAATAACAGCTTTGTTAAAATTTTTGTTCCATTAAGTAATGCTGTAATGTCAAATCGCATCTCTGGATGATGCAAGCCTGGTTCCAATCCGCAACCTAATCCAATCATGGTGGCAACCATATCTGGTTGCTTTAGTGTGTAGAAATGAAAGTCTTCTGCACCCGGAGAGTCACACATGGGTACGAAACATTTCTCTCCCAGCACGGATTTAATGGCTTCTTCGGCCAGCATCACTGCATGTTCATTCTTCACTGCAGCAGGAGAATAACTATCTTGTTGGAAAATAATCTTTGTTTTTGAGAGCTCCTCAATGGATCGAATCGTTTGTTTCGCCTCATCTATAAGCAATTCCATGACTTCATTTGATTTTGCCCGAAGATCAACGCTGAATCGTGCCGTTTCTGGAATCAGATTCGATGCTTCTCCACAATGCAGCTCAGTCATTTTAATCGAGTATGACACATCGGTTTGGACATGAATCTTTTGTAAAGCTTGAACCAAAAGGGCCGCTGCTTCAATAGGGTTATTGCCTTCCTCCGGTCTCGCAGCATGTGCAGGTGTCCCTTTGATCGTACCTCTTATACAGCTTGAGGCACCATGCAAGATTACTGGAGCAGCCATTCCATTTGCGACCTCAAATGCAGGGCGCAAGTGAATTCCACAAAGAAACTTTACATTTTCTAGCGCGCCTTCTTCAATCATTTTTAGCGCACCCTCTGCCTTTTCCTCTGCTGGCTGAAAGATAAAGCGAATGGTATGATGATGTTTTATTTTAGCAAGTGCAAGTGCTGTGAATAACACCATCGTACTATGACCATCATGACCACATGAATGATTCGCTTGTACGACACCATCTATCTCTTGCAAAAGAGCATCCATGTCCGCACGAACCGCGATTACCTCATGACTTTCACCCTTAATTTCAGCAATCAATCCATAATGACCTTGAAAGGTTTGGACATCAAATCCAGCCCTTTCTAGCTTTTGCCTTACATACAGAGAGGTTTTTTCTTCCTTCCAGCTTGGCTCGGCAAGCTCATGAAGTTCTTTATACGTATTCAAAATTTGTTTCCGCTCTGTATCAATAAAGTTTTCCAAAAGAACCATTTGTGTCAGAACCCTTCTAGTTAAAAGATAATATGTGCTGCAACAGCAACAATCGGTAAAGTAATAGCCGTACGAATTAAGAAGATTAGCACTAAATCCTTGAAGCTAACAGGTAGCTTTGATCCTAGTAGTAACCCTCCCATCTCTGAAAGGTAAATCAGTTGGGTAACGGATACACAAGCAATGACAAAACGAGTTAATTCACTTTCGATTCCACTACCAATAATGGCTGGTAAGAACATGTCCGCAAATCCAACCACCATCGTTTGAGCCGCTTGGTCTGCTTCTGGTATTTGCATTAACGTTAAGATCGGCTCAAATGGCTTTCCTAGTATGGAGAATACTGGAGTAAATTCTGCAATCACTAAAGCAGTGACTCCAATAGCCATAACGATTGGGAGAACTCCCATCCACATATCAAGCACATTTTGAAGTCCTTCTTTTAATGTTGCCTTTACACTTGTATTTGTCTTTGCTTTACTAACTGCTTGTGCTAATCCCCATTTTGCGTACGATGTACCCGCTGGAATACTCGTTTCCTTTACTAACGTAGCATGCTCATAGCCAGTGTCTGCTTTTCTAGAAAGCGGCGGAATACGTGGCATGATCACAGCTGCTGCTAATCCAGCAATAACGATCGTTGCATAATAATGAAGAAAGTATTTATCAAGATTCAAGTACTGAATAACTACAATCGTAAAAGTAATAGAAACAACGGAGAAGGTTGTGGCAATCACCGCTGCTTCTCTTTTTGTATAATAGCCTTCCTCGTATTGTTTAGTTGTTAGCAGTACACCGATTGTCCCATCGCCTACCCATGATGCTAAGCAGTCAAGAGAAGATCGTCCAGGCAGTTTAAAAATTGGTCGCATAATCTTCATAGTTAACGCCCCAAAAAACTCTAGCAAACCAAAGTTTAAAAGAAGTGGCAATAAAAATCCTGCAAGTAAAAATGTGGTTAAAAGAATCGGAAGTAAGCTAAATAGCAACATCCCTCCTGTATTTTCGGAGGAAATAAACTCCGGTCCAACTTCAGTTAGTGCGATCACTGTAAATATTGCCCCTAATACACGTGCAATCAACCAAAATTTGCTTACATTTAAAAGTTTATTTAAGAAGGAATTTTCGGTAATAAATTTTGGCTTGGCAATCACTGCAATAAGTGATCCTAAAACAGATAAGATAATGACACCCGTTGCAAAGGCTGGAATTTGATCAACAAATACGTTATTTAATAGACTGGCAAGGAAGGCAACTGGGATTGTAATTCCTTCACCATTTGAAATAGGAATAATAAATAACATAATACCGATCAAGGATGGTAAGATAAATTTCATATAATCTTGAACAGAAAAGGATCTTTGTGACGCTTCCTTTCTTTCTGCTCTAACATTTGAAGCATTGGTCATATAGGATAAACCTCCTCGTAAGTAATTATTTTTTCATTCTAAAAAAATATTTTGCTCGGAATATAACTGCTCTAATTTCTTCTGACGGACATGGCTGTTTTGAGTGTTTCTTTTGTTCATTCCAGAGATGATCACCTCAAGCAAACCAATCACAGATGCAATCGAATGATGACTCGATTCCAAATGCTCCTCTGTCGTTAAGGTCAATTGAGCTAGCTGGCCAATAGGCGAAAGCTGCCGATCTGTAATCGCTATGAGGGTTGCTTTTTGATTGTTTGCATAGTTTGCTAGCTTAAGTGATTCTCTTCGATAACGAGGATAGGAAAACATAATAACGGTCGACTGTTCATCAAGTTCACAAATTTCTTCAGGCAAAAAACCAGTTGGGCTTGAGAGAACCACGTTCTCTCTCATCTGTTTTAGTGCGTAATACAACCAGTAAGCAGCAGCGTAGGAACTACCAAAGCCAGCGATAAAGATCTGCTTTGATTGATGAAGCTCATCCACTACTTGCCATATTTGGTCTATTTCTAATTGATTAAGCAATTGATTAAGAACTTGGCTTTCCTTCTCAATGATTTGATGAAACAACTGATTTTCTTCAAAGCCATCTCTACTTGAAGGTTTTCCTTCACTTTTTCCTGGTTGTACATGTGTTAGCCACTCTCTTCGAATCGTTTCCTGCATTTCTGAGTAGCCACTAAAGCCGAGTGCATACGCTAGGCGAATGACGGTTGTTTCACTAACACCCACTTTTCGCCCAATTTGGAAAGCCGTGAGCAGCGATCCTTCATCCAAATGCTCTAGTAAAAACTCTGCTACTTTCTTTTGCCCTGATGATAATGCCGAAAAGTTTCCTTTAATCATTTGTGTTACCGTCTTTTGTTCCATATTCGTCTCGTCACCTTCTTGGATTTGGTGAAGGAAAAACTTCCTTTTTCCATTTTAAAGCAGAAAATACTTCATATTCAAGTGGAATTTTCCGAATTTTTAAAATAACAGAAACTTGTAATGTATAATTCCAACTACCTTCTGAATTATAATGCATAAAAGAATACTTTTTCAAGATGAATTTGTGTTTTTATTTATATACCCTAATAAATATTCAAGCAAAAAGAAAAGGAATTCTCCGTTCCCCTCAAGAACAACGGTATAACCCCTTTCCTTTGTATGCATAGAATCACTATTCAATAAGAAGAAACACGTCTTCTCCTTCAATAACCGTTGAATAAGTTTTGACGCAACCTTTATCCGGTGCTTGAACTAATCCATCCTCTAAGCAGATCTTCCAATCATGCATTGGACAGAAGACCGAATCACCACTGACAATCCCTTCGCTTAATACACCACCTTTATGAGGACAACGGTTTTCAATCGCACGAACCGTTCCGTTGGAAAGCTTAAATACCGCAAGTTCCATGTTTCCCACATGAAATGTTTTCCCTAAGCGCTCTGGCAGCTCTTGAAGGGAGCTGATCAATACCTTACTGATGTTTTTATTAACCATACGAAGATCTCCTCCTTTGATCGTTGTATTACGACGTGACCACTGTTTCAAACAGTTCTTTTTTCAGCTTTTTGTCCTCGATAATGGCCTTCCAAGGATCCTCAATTACAGATAAGGCTTTATCCATGCGAGCACTTAGCTCTTTACGCTTTTCTTTATCATCTAATACCTCACGGATATGATCCAAACCAACTCGGTCCACCCAAGCAGATGTTCTTTCAAGATAGTTCGCTGTTTCTCGATAATATTGAAGGTAAGCAGACGTAATCTCGATAACCTCTTCCTCTGTCTTTACTTTGTAAAGAAGATCTCCACCACGCACATGAGTACCACCATTTCCACCAATATAAAGTTCCCAGCCACCATCAATGCCGATGTATCCAATATCCTTAAACCCTGATTCCGCACAGCTTCTTGGACAAGCTGAAACCGCCATTTTCACCTTATGCGGTGTTTGAAGACCTTCATATTTCTTTTCTAACTGAATTCCAAGTCCCATTGAGTCTTGCGTACCGAAACGACAGAATTGTTCACCCACACAGGTTTTAACCGTACGAAGTGATTTTCCGTAAGCAAATCCTGATGGCATATCAAGATCTTCCCACACCTTTGGAAGATCATCCTTCTTTACCCCAAACAAGTCGATTCGTTGTCCTCCGGTTACCTTTACTAGTGGGATCTCATACTTATCAACCACATCAGCAATTCGTCTTAAATCATTCGCATTGGTCACTCCACCATACATTCTTGGCACAACAGAGTAAGTTCCATCCTTTTGAATGTTAGCGTGCATACGTTCATTAACGAATCTTGATTCTTTTTCATCTTCATATCCAGTTGGATTAACCATTCCTAAATAGTAGTTAAGAGCTGGACGGCATTTCGAGCAACCCTCTTCGGTTTTCCAATCAAGTACAAACATAACTTCTTTTACATGTGTTAAACCTTTTGCTTTGATTTCTTCTACTACCTCATCACGAGAAAGAGTCGTACATCCGCAGATTGCTTCTTTTTGCTGCTTACTATCAAATGACGAACCTAATGTGTGCTGAAGAACTTCTGCTACGAGTGGTTTACAACCACCACAAGAACGAGAAGCGCTCGTACACGCTTTGATTTCATCAACAGAAGTGCAGCTTTGTGTTTGAATAGCTGATACGATTGCTCCTTTTGAGACTCCATTACATCCACAAATGATTTCATCATCACTCATTGTTGCTACTAGACTTGCCCCTGCTTCTTGGCCAGTTGGCTGCAGAAGGGAAACCTTCATTGTGTCTGAAATGTCAGCCTGCTTTTGAATCATAGAAACCAAACGATTTCCGTCGCTGCTATCACCGAAAAGAACCGCACCAACGATTTGATTTCCACGAAGAACGAGCTTCTTATAATAGCTATCCTGCTCATCAAAAACTTTAACAGCCTTTTTATCGTCACCTTCCGTAAAATCACCGGCAGAGAATACTTCTACTCCTGATACCTTTAACTGGGTATATAATACAGAACCTTTATACGGCTCCGTCTTTACATCACAAATTGTTTTCGCTAATACTTTCCCTTGTTCATAAAGCGGGGCAACAAGTCCGTATGGAATTCCGTTATGTTCTGCACATTCCCCAACCGCATATACATGAGGGATATTTGTTTGCATATAATCATTTACAACAATTCCCCGATTTACCTCTAACCCACTTTCCACTGCTAGGGAGATATTAGGTTTGATACCAACCGCCATAACAACCAGATCCGCTTCAATTTCCGTTCCGTCACTGAAACGCAAACCTTCGACTCGCTCTTCTCCAAAAATCTCCTTTGTTTGTTTTTCTAATAAAAACGTCATTCCCTGCTTTTCTAATTCTGTTTGCAACATTTTTCCAGCCATTGGGTCAAGCTGACGCTCCATTAAATAAGGAGCTAGATGGATGACATTAACCTCCATCCCAAGGTTTAGAAGTCCCCTTGCCGCTTCAAGTCCTAACAATCCTCCACCGATTACAGCTGCTTTTTTATATTTCTTAGAGGCCTTTAGCATAATTTCCGTATCCTTAATATCTCGGAATGCTGTAACCCCTTCCTTATCTGCACCTGGAATGGGAAGAATGAAAGGAACAGACCCAGTTGCCACTATCACTTCATCGTATGGTTCTATTCTTCCCGCATCAGTAACGACTACTTTTCGATCGGAATCAACCTTAACCACGGTCTCATCTGTATAAAGCTGAATATCATTGTCTTCATACCAGCTCCAATCATTAAGCGTAATATCAGCAACCTCTGTGTCTCCTTGTAAAACCTTTGAAAGTAGGATTCTATTATAATTCGGATGTGGCTCACTACCGAAAATCGTAATTTCAAATTGATCCTTTGTAAGCTTTATTATTTCTTCTATGGTTCTAACTCCTGCCATACCGTTACCAACAAGAACGAGTTTTTTCTTTCCCAAATTAACGCGCCTCCCCAAGAAAGTTTCTTAAACTGTAACACATGATTTGTGTAAAATTGTTTAACATGTTAGATTACCTCACACGCTTTTTAGTTCGTAAACCGAATTTTCCGAATATTAAAGGAGAAAATCACCCAAAATTATCGTCATCCGACATCCATGGCAGAGGTTATTTTTACCGCACTTAATTTAAATCCAGGCATACGACAGGTTGGATCCAATTCCTTTCCGACAAGGAAATTCACATTTTGTGAATTGGCCCAGTGAAAAGGAACAAACAGTGTGTCTTGACGAATACTATCTGACAGCTTACTTCGAACAACAATACTGCCTCTTCTGGACGCAATCTTCACAAGTGTTTCGTCTCTAATTCCGTATTTTAAAGCCGTGGCCGGATGAATCTCCACATGTGATTCCACATTTCTTGCTGCTAATGAAGCACTTTTGCGTGTTTGAACACCTGTTAAATAGTGAGACATCACTCGTCCTGTTGTTAAATAAAGTGGAAACTCTTCACATACCTCATCCTTTGAAACCGGCGCGACATTAGAAACAGAGACCATCTTTGCTTTTCCATCAGAATGAGCGAAAGAATTTTCAAAAAGCCTCACTGTTCCTTTATGATCTAAAGTTGGACAAGGCCATAACAGCCCTTTTTCCTCTCGTAGTCGTTCATAAGTCACTCCATAATAATCAGCAATCCCACCTTTACTAGCAATCCGAAGTTCGTTAAAAATATCTTCTGCTGATTCAAAAGGAAAATACTTCCCCTTCCCAAGCTCCTGAGCAATTTCGCAAAGAATTTGCCAATCATGCTTTACTTCTTCTGGACAAGGATAACTGGCCTCTCTTAACGTGACTCTTCCTTCCACATTGGTCATCGTTCCTTCATCCTCTAAGTAGGAGGAAGCCGGTAATATCACATCTGCTAATCGAGCAGTCTCGGATACGAATAAATCAACTACAACAAGAAAAGAAAGTTTTTGTAAGGCTTCCTCCACAAAATGTGCATTGGGGTTAGAGACAATGGGGTTAGAACACATCAAAAGCATCCCGGATATATCACCGTCATGAATTTTTTCAAACATTTCATATGCAGAGACACCCTTTCTCGGCAGCTCAGCTTCGTTCACTCCCCATACCTTTGCAATATAAGCTCGATGATCCTCGTTTTCTATAAGTCTATAACCAGGAAGTTGATCGGCCTTTTGCCCATGTTCCCTTGCTCCTTGACCATTTCCCTGACCAGTAATCGCTCCGTACCCACATCCTGGTTTTCCAATTTTTCCAACCGAAAGTAATATATTTAGGAAATTTCTAACTGCAGCCGAGCCATCTGTGTGTTGCTCTACTCCGCGTGCCGTAAAAATCATTCCTGTTTCTTCTTTTGCAAACCGGTGAGCTACCTTACGAATCTGTTCAATCGGAACACCGGAAAAAGATTCGATTTCCTCAAGAGTCATCGAGGTTACATTCTCCCTCACTTCTTCGAATCCGTTCACTCTTTCTGAGATAAAGTGTTCGTTAGTAAGCTGTTCTTCGATAATTACCTTTAAGACTCCATTTGCAAAAGCGGCATCTGTTCCAGGCTTCACCTTAATATGCAAGTCTGCTAGTTTCGTTGTTGCCGTTTCACGAGGGTCTATTGCAATAATATAAGCACCGTTTTCCTTTGCCTTTTCAAAATAAGGCATGATGGTCGGTTGGCATTCTGCAATATTTGTTCCAGCCAAAATAATACAGCGAGAAGAAGGAATTTCACTTATGCTATTGGTAAATCCTCTGTCCATCCCGAAGGTTTGTGTAGCAGCCGAAGCGGCTGATGACATACAAAGCCTGCCATTGTAATCAATGTACTTTGTTTGCAACGCAACACGAGCAAACTTTCCAAGCAAATAAGCTTCTTCGTTCGTGATGGAGGCACTTCCATACACCGCCATTGCATCTTTTCCATGGCGTTCTTGAATGGATTGAATATTACTTTTGATGACTGCTAGTGCCTCTTCCCATGTAGCACGTACAAACTCCCCGTTTACCTTTATAAGCGGATACTTTAATCGGTCTTTATGAAAAGTATGTTGATGGGCATTAATGCCCTTCACACATAATCTTCCTTGTGTAGTTGGATTATCTAATCCAACAGTCGTATATTTCTTGCGCGTAACGATAGATTGCTCTATGAGCTGCATTTTGCATTGCATACTACAGAATGGACACTGTGAGTCATATGTTTTCTCTGACTCTACATGATTTTGTTTTGTTCGAAAGTATTTTAATAGCATTTCAGTCACATCATCACCCTCAATCCTTATACTCTTTGGAACTTACTTTTAAAAAATAGGAACATCTTTAGGTCCCTTGATCATTAAGCAATCCTCTTCAATTCGTTCTAACAACTGCTGTCGGAGTTCGAAATCAAAAAGTACTTCTCTCACATGTAATAAGCTCACTCGATCCACCCATTCCCATGTTCTTTCCAAGTAATTAGCCGTTTCTCGGTAGTACTGGACTAGCCCAGCAATGAAATGAACCGTCTCCTCTTCTGTTTCAGCGACGGTAAATAATTGACCCGCTTTAACACTTCGACCACTGCTTCCTCCCACATAAATTTCCCAACCACGCTTCGTGCCAATAATGCCAATATCCTTTGTGGTCGAACCTGCACCATTATGCAAGCAAGCAGAAACACCTATTTTCACTCGATACGGAGTGATAAGATACTCGAGTTTCTTTTCTAGAGTTGCCGAAAGTTGAAGCGCCTTTCGTTTATCACATTGACAAATATGCTCACCAATACAGGTTTTCACATTCTGAACTCTGTTCCCGTATGTGGCACTTAAAGGCATATTTAAATCCTTCCACACCTTTGGTAACTCTTCTTTTGTTAGACCCATCAAATGAATTCTTTGCTCACTAGTTATCGCTAGCTCTGATACTCCATATTTGTCTGCGACATTGGCAATTTTTCGTAACTCATGTGGATTCGTCATTCCTCCATACATTTGCGGGACGACAAAGTACGTTCCATCCTTTTGCAATGTTGCGTTCATCTTTTCGTTTACAAATAAAGTTTCTTGAACATTCTCATACTCTGGATTGATCATACTCAAGTAATACGTCAAAGCAGGAACACATTTGGAACATCCCTCTTTGTGTTTCCAGTTCAGTGCTTGCATGACTTCGTTAACAGAGGATAAATTTTGGACCTGCATCTCATGCACAACCTCATCCTCTGTTAACCTTGTACAATGACACATCGTAGGTTTCTCGATCTTCATTTCATCAAATTCATCACTATGAATATAAGATAATAGCTCTGAAACAAGCGGTTTACACCCTCCGCAAGAGCCGGATGCTTTTGTACATGCTTTTACGTCGTCTACAGTAGAACAACCATGATTTTGAACCGCTTCTATAATTGTCCCTTTAGAAACTCCATTACAATTACAGATCATCTCCGTTGCTGCCATGGAGGAAACAGCCGATTCTGAACCATTTGCTTGAAAAATGGTCACTTTTTCCACATCAGATACATCTTGCTTTTTTAGTATCATATTTTGTAATTTCGTACGGTCACTCGTATCCCCAAAAAGAACCGCACCAATGATTTTACCTTCTTGGAAAACAAGCCTTTTATAAGTACCCTCGACTTCATCGTGTATTTTTATTGACTTCTTTACTGAATCCTCTTGGAAAGCTCCAATAGAAAACACATCAACACCCGAAATTTTTAATTGAGTAGCTAACACAGTCCCCTCATAACTTTGAGCATCTACTCCACAAATACGCTTTGCTAAGACAACTGCCTGTTCATATAGTGGTTTCACAAGGCCATATACCATCCCTCGGTGCTCCACACATTCTCCTACCGCAAAAATATTGGGAATACTGGTCTCTAGAAAGTCATTTACGACAATCGCACGATTAACTGTTAACCCGCTATCCTTAGCTAATTGAATATTGGGCCTAACACCAACAGCCATTACAAGCAGGTCGGCTTCAACTGAAGTGCCATCCGTAAAACGAAGTCCTTCTATACGTTGATCACCTAAAATCTCTTCAGTTTGCTTTTCTAACAAAAACTTCATACCTTGCTTTTCAAGTTCTGCCTGAAGCATCTTTGCTGCCGTTTCATCAAGTTGTCTTTCCATTAAGAAACTACTAATATGAACGACATGAACCTCCATTCCGAGGTGTAATAGTCCTCTTGCAGCTTCTAACCCTAATAATCCACCACCAATGACCACTGCCTTTTTATGATTCTTTGCCGTTTCCTGCATTTGTTGACAATCCTCAATGGTCCGAAAAGAAATGACCCCTTCTTTCTCCACCCCAGGCAAGGGAAGAACAAAAGGAACGGAACCCGTTGCCAATATCAATCGGTCATAGTACAAGCTGCGGCCTTGATCCGTCATCACTATTTGGCTTTTATAATCAATAGCAACAACAGTTTCTCCTGTAAAAAGTTGAATCTGATGCTGCTCATACCACTTAAAATCATTAATGGTTATTTCTTCAAGCTTTGTGGTTCCTTGAAGTACGGAAGACAGAAGGATTCGGTTATAGTTTGGGTGTGGCTCACTCCCAACTACCGTAATCTCAAACATTTCAGAATCAGTTTTAAGAATTTCCTCTAAACACCGAACTCCAGCCATACCATTACCGACCATAACTAACTTTTGCTTTTTCATGTTATAACCCCCAACAAACAGTAGATGGATGCTCATACCAAATTTCGTTTTATTATTTCATACATCTACTGAAATGAAATTCAACCTGTTACATTTTCTAACACGATATGTACTATTTGGGTGTTATTTACTATAAAAACCCCCTCGAAAGGCAGTATTTTTATGCATTCCTACGGTATACTCTTTTTTCGTAAGACGAAGTAAAAACATAAGTTCCTTCGATTTTTCTTTGGTTTTGTAATGCGCTTACAAGTATAAAAATTCAACCCGTTTGAAAATTCCAATAAATTTCTGTGTTAGATTAACTAACACCTTTTGAGACAAAGCAAGAGCATGCATACTATTCTTTAACAAGACAAAGATGGTAAAAACTCTGACATTAAACAAGGGAGGATTTCCAATGACAAATAAGATAGGTTTTTTCTCGTTCTTCTATGTATTAGGTAAAATTTTATTTTCTCGAAAAAATTATATTGGCTGGTAACACATTTGGAATACCACATCTATTAAAAGGAGAGAGAAACTATGAAGTTAGCAAATTTAAGAAAAAGTGGACATGCACCATCGCTATTTGCGTCATTT
Organism: Robertmurraya beringensis; assembly: GCF_042433785.1. Classification (NCBI taxonomy): domain Bacteria; kingdom Bacillati; phylum Bacillota; class Bacilli; order Caryophanales; family Bacillaceae; genus Robertmurraya; species Robertmurraya beringensis. The sequence continues at coordinate 18,097 of NZ_JBHLUU010000104.1, forward strand.
CTGTACTTTGATGTCAGTTTCATGATTTGGGTTATACTTGGGGCGCTTGGGGTTTATATCACCAAAGACTTTGGCCTATCTCCTTCTCAAAAGGGTTTAATTGTAGCGATTCCCATTCTCGGTGGATCATTCTTCCGTCTCGTTCTTGGTGTTTTAACCGACCGAATTGGGCCGAAGAAAACATCGATCATTGGAATGGTCGTTACCATGGTGCCACTCCTATGGGGTTGGCTGTTTGGAACGACATTAACGGAACTTTATTTTATTGGAATACTATTAGGAGTAGCTGGTGCAAGCTTTGCAGCAGCCTTACCGATGGCAAGTCGTTGGTATCCACCCCATTTACAAGGATTAGCAATGGGGATTGCAGGAGCTGGAAATAGCGGGACTTTATTTGCCACCTTATTTGGTCCTCGCCTTGCGGAACAAATTGGCTGGCATAATGTACTAGGGGTAGCCCTTATTCCTCTTGCTATTGTGTTTATCATCTTTGTTCTTATCGCAAAAGATGCTCCTTCCCAGCCAGCACCAAAACCACTTAAAGAATACTTTAATGTTTTTAAGCAAAAAGATGCCCTTTACTTCTGTTTATTGTATAGTGTTACGTTCGGTGGATTTGTTGGACTATCTAGTTTTCTAAGTATCTTTTTCGTTGATCAGTACGATCTTTCAAGAGTAAGAGCCGGAGACTTTGTTACCCTTTGCGTTGCAGCAGGAAGCTTCTTTCGCCCAGTGGGAGGATATATCGCAGATAAGATTGGAGGCGTTCGTCTATTAACCTTCTTATTTATCGGTGTTGCTTTAACCATGCTGGGAGTTAGTCAACTACCTTCCATCGCTTTTGTTACCATATTTTTATTTGTCGGTATGATGTGTTTAGGAATGGGGAATGGAGCAGTATTCCAACTTGTACCACAACGATTCCAGGAAGAAATTGGAATGGTCACTGGAATTGTAGGAGCTGCTGGTGGTATAGGAGGTTTCTTTATTCCAAATATCCTTGGAACGTTAAGAGAAATCACAGGCACGTATGCAACAGGATTCCTTGTATATGCAGGAATTGGTGTATTAGCTTTACTCGTTTTAATCATTGCACAGATGTCTTGGAAAAAGACGTGGGCTCCAAAAGAAACTTCTGTTAAAGCTTAACATTTTTAAAAGCTCTGGCTTGCCTTTCTATGGCAAGCCAGAGCTTTTTTTTGCCCAATTTCACCTTTTTAATACTTTAGTATTCGAAATTCTCAGACTAATTATATACATTTTTCTGTTAAATGTTATATAATATTATATAACGATTTATACTTTGAAAGGAGTTCTCCTATGAAGTTAAATAGCTCTAGTTCACGTCCATTATACGAACAATTATTTAACACGATAAAAGAAGCAATTGACCAAAATACCTATCGACCAGGTCAACAAATTCCCAATGAAGCAGAGCTTTGTGATATTTACGGAGTAAGCAGAATTACGGTTAGAAGAGCGATTCAAGATTTAGTTGATGAAGGATTGTTGGAAAGAAAACAAGGAAAAGGCACGTTCGTTGCTAGAAAAAAAGTTGCTCGTGAATTAGTGACTATCGAGGGCTTTTCGGATTTCAGCAAACAGCTTGGAAAGAAAACCAGCAAGAAAGTTCTAGTTTATGAAGAAATAAAAGCATCAAAGAAAATTGCTGAAGATCTTCAAATAGAGGTTAATGCACCAGTACTCAAACTTTTAAGATTAATGTATATTGAAGGAGAGCCCTTTACTCTTGATTTAACTCATTATCCGATAGAGCGCTTTCCTAACATTCAGGAGCATATATTTGATTATGAATCAACGTATGATGTTCTAAGTAATATCTATCACGTGGATATGAAGGACATTACAACGAAAAAAACCATTACTGGAATCCCTGCCTCTTCTGTAGAAGCTGAACACCTAAATTGCGAAATTGGTGAGATTTTATTCAATATCGACAAAATCGTCTACGATAAGAACAAGGTGCCTATTCATTTATCTACGTTTAAAAATTTAACTACAGTTATCGCTTATACGATTACGACATAAAAAGGGACTTGGCATTCAGCCAGTCCCTCTTCTTTATTTTACTAATTGCTTTCCATTGCCGAATGCTCCGTTCACTTCACACGTACGTGCCGCTCGTAATGCAGCTAATTGTAGTGACTGCTTGATTGTATGGTGGTTCAAATAACAAGTTAAAAACCCAGCTATGAATGAATCACCAGCACCTAGCGTGTCGATTACTTCTGCTTCTTCTATTCCCTGTATAAAACTTTGTGTCCGGTCCGACATGATCACTCCTTTTGAACCTCGGGTAACAATTACATAATGCGTGCCATAACCATGAATTTTGTTGATTAACTCCTCGATTTGCTTGTCACCAAGGTCACTACCGGATAGGAAGGCAAAAGTGATATGAGGACATACCGTTTTTAGCAACTCATCTGTAAAATGATTGGAGAAATCGTAGGAAATCGGTAAAAGCTGTTTGACCAGGGGAAGCTGGTCATCTAGACTGCTATAAATGCTGGTATGAAGTACATCATAATCTTTCATATATTCATAATCTGATGGATCCAATTTCAATCGTAGCTTCGATTGAATACCACCTTTGTTAGATTTTACGAAAATCCTATCTCCAGTCGCGTCAATATCGACATACGCTTTTCCACTTTCTCCATAAGCTCTTCGTATATGACTTATATTCACAAGATTCTTTTCTAAAGAATCAATAATGTGATCCCCTTCTGAATCATCTCCAACAATGCCAATAAATCCCGTATCTTCTGCTCCATACTGCTTAGCTAATACAGCAACATTTAACGCATTTCCACCTGGAAACATCTCATTTCGATCCAAATACACATCCACTACATTATCTCCAATTGCTAGTAGCTTCATTATTATTACCTCCCTTATCCTTTCAAACTTCCAGATGCCAGACCACGAACGAAATACTTTTGTAAAAATAAAAACAGTGTAATAATCGGGATGGCAGAGATCATTAATCCAGCTAAAAGAACTCCCCAATTTGTTTGTAATGCATCACGGAATTGCATTAGTCCAGCCGGAATCGTTTTTAAACTGTCAGAGTCAATAAAGATGAGCGCAAACATGAATTCATTCCATGTAAAGTAAGCAGTGATAATGATCCCTGTGAACAAAATAGGAAGGTTCAGCGGCAAAAAGATTTTTGTAAATACAGACCATGTTGAACATCCATCGAGGAAAGCTGATTCTTCCAACTCTTTTGGAACCTCTAGAAAAGCCGCTCTTATTAATAGAACAGTAATCGGAATACGGTAAGCCACATAGGGAAGAATGAGCGCTAAGTAAGTGTCATGAATACCCAATGCCTGGATAAGCTTATACAAAGGGACTAAACTCACCTGCGGAGATAGCATCATTCCACCCATACACAATATTAGTAGTATCTTCTTACCTTTAAATTGAAAACGAGTTAAACCATATGCTCCAAGAGCACTTAAGAAAACCGTTAATAAACAGGTGCTTAACGTAACAATGGTACTATTGATAAAGTACTCAGATATCCCTGTATTCCACGCATGAACATAGTTTGAGACAAGCCAGGTTGTCGGCAATGCCCAACTGTTTGAGAAAATTTCTTCTGTCGTTTTAAAGGAATTAATCACCATCCAAAACAAAGGATAGGCAATGATCATAAAATAGAAGATCAATATAGTATAGAGTGGAATCGCTCCAGCAATCTTTTTCCTCTTATAGGAACGAACTCTGATCGATTGAATGCTATAGTCAGTTGATGTTACTTTATCTGTCTCCATCTATTAATCCTCCTTCCCTGTTTTAAATAGCTTCATTTGAAAAATTGCTACAGCTAATGAAAGTAATAAAATGATGGTTGCAATTGCCGATGCATACCCCATCTCATCTCTAAAAAAGGCCGATTTATAGAGAAGCGTTCCAAGCACTTCACTAGCGTTTCCTGGTCCACCACTTGTCAAAATATACGGTTCATTAAATACTGTAAATGCACCTGTTAGCGTAATTAATGTTGCTACAAAAAGCATTTCTTTTACCTGGGGAACCGTAATATGAAGGAACTTATAAAATTTATTGGCGCCATCAATATCAGCTGCCTCATAGAGCTCTTGAGGAATAGACTGAATGGCAACGATGAAAAGCATCATGATATACCCAATACTTTGCCACTGAGATACAGCGATAACAGCGAAAATGGCTGTTTCAGATTCCCCCAGCCATGCCCTTGTCCACTCTTCAAGACCGAGCAATCGAAGAAAACTGTTAAGTATTCCAATATCCGGGTTGTAAACAAAACTGAACAATAAAGCAATAACCGTTATGGATATGATTACTGGAAGGAAGAACGCGGTACGGAAAAAACCACTGAATAATCTAGTCAAAGGATCCTCTAATATAGCAGCTAAAACTAAGCCACCGAATACTTGACATACGATTGAGATGATTGCGTACCAAATATTATTTTTTAAAGCTATATAAAAAACCTCATCCTGAAACAGAGCAAGGAAATTTTCGAATCCAACAAACACCTTATCTGGGGCAAAAGCAGAAAACTCATAAAAAGCAAATCGGAAATTCTCTACAATGGGATAATAAACGAACAATCCCATTAACAAAATACAAGGGGCAATATATAAATAGGGAGCCATTTTCCTAAGTGTCACTGTATTCACCTCTTTTTTAGGTCCTTTCCGACCCTTTTCTTGTTTTGCTTTATGAAAGAAAGGTAGTTTCGGTCCCCTACACTACCTTTCTTTTAAACTATTACTTCAACTCTTTTGCTGCTTTTTGAACATCTTTCATTACGTCTTCAGCTGACTTTTTCCCATCTAACATCTGTTGAACACCATTTAAGTACGCGTCAACAATCTTAATATCTACAGCCGTATCAAACCATAAGTAAGTCTTATCGGCATTTACGATTAGGTCGATCGCTTCTTGTTGTAGAGCAGAACCGTTTTCAGAAGTTGTCGTTTCTTTAACCGCGCTGTATTCACTTACTTCTTTTAACTGTTCAATTCCTTTTTCCTTAGAAGTTAAGAACTTAATAAACTCCATTGCTTCTTCTGGATGTTTTGTTTTAGAAGAAATCATAATTCCTTCTGGAGCAGCAGTAATGGAGCTTGGATTTCCTTCTCCACCTTCAACAAATGGTGTATTGAATACACCTAAATCCTCTCCAAGACTTGGCTCAATCAGACCAATTTCAGCTAACTGAAAGTATCCGATCGCTGCTTTTCCTCCATTAAATAGCTCTCTCGCATATTGGTGATCAACGGAGTTTACTCCTTGATTAAAATATGGTTCTAATTCAATGAATTTTTCCAAGGCAGTTACATAACCAGGATGAGTAAACTCTCCATCTGAATTACTTAGGCTATAGTCCTTTGCGATAACATCTTCCGGAACGATATACTCATTTAGTGATCCGATATAATGAGAAATTGTCCATGGCGCCTTACTTCCGAAAGCAATTGGAGTAATTCCTGCATCCTTAATTTTTTCAGAGACAGTTAGGAGCTCTTCCCATGTAGTTGGAATTTCAAGGTTTAAATCGTTAAAAACCTTTTTGTTATAGAAGAAGGCTTTTCCATCTGTTGACCAAGGAATTCCGTAAACTTTTCCATCCAACGTAAAGGGACCAAATTGGGACTCAATGATTTGACCTGACCAATCTGTATCTTCCTCAACATAGCTTGTTAAGTCTAGGGATTGTCCAGCTCTGGCAAAATTGTAAGCAAACTCACCGCTCCATGAAAAGTACACATCAGGAGGATTATTTGAACCTAATACAACACGAATCTTTTCCTTATACGAGTCATTCAAAACTGCTTCGGTTTTTATTTTTATATTCGGATGTAGCTCTTCAAACTCTTTAACTGCTTCTTCAAAGTATTGCTTTTTGGGTTCTGTAGGCCATCTGTGGAAAAAACGAAGTTCGACAGTATCACTGTCTTCTGAAGCTGTTTGACTAGATGAGGAACAAGCTGCTAGCATTGAGAGAATTAATACGGCGATAATACTAAAGATTTTAAACTTTTTCATGAATTGGCCCCCTCAAGATTTTTCTTCTATGAATCTAGCAATGAGAGGAAAAGCGAAGGTCTCCTCGCTTTTCCTATTAGATTTTAGTATTCTACTTTCCACATATATCTTCTTGTAGAAAGTGGATGATTGCGCTGTTCTGCTAGGTTTTCTGCGTATCTTCTTAAAACGTAGTTTAATACGAGTGGAGCGATGTATCCTTGTACCTCTTCATCAATTCCAGAAAAGTCAAAATCTTTTGCATCTAAAACAATTAGCTTTTTCCCATAACGTTGGGAGAATTCAAGGGCACGTTCCTCAAGGTATCTCGTTTCATCTAGACCAAGTAGGATAATAAATGGTGTTTCTTCATCAATGATTTCGAATGGCCCGTGGAAGTACTCACCTGCATGAATCGCATGAGAATGAACCCATTGCATCTCCATTAAAATACAGATTGCGAAAGAATAGGCTACACCATAGTTTGAACCACTCGCCATCGTGTAGATGATTTTCTCATCCTTATACTGTTTTCCAAATTCTACAGCAGCCTCATGATATTTGGAAGCAGCTTTTTCAAATACAGTTTGTAGGTTTTCTAAGCTGTTCTCGATGGTTGCAAATTTTTCATTGTTTTCTACCACTTTAAGGACTCCAAATACTAGTTGATACAAAACAGAGTAGTTTGTAGCAAATGCATTCGCTGTTGGGCCCCACTCATACTTTAAGACAACTTCTGAGGCTTGAGCTAAAGGAGAAGTTGGCTCATTGGTTAAAGAAATCGTTAGAGCACCTTTTGCACGGGCAAATTTAGCAGCTTCTACTGTTTCAGGGGTTGTTCCAGAATGAGAACATAGGATGACTAAAGATGTATCCCCTAACTTCGCATGATTACGATGAATGAATTCATTTGCACTATATAGATGTGCATCCATCTTTTTTGCCTCACGATCCACAACGTATTTACTTGGGTACATTAAAGCAGATGAACCCCCACAAGCTACAAAAAAGACATTATCAATTTGTTTCTTCTCTACTTCCTCAAGCGCATGTTTGATTTGATTTTTCACATCTACGATTAGTTCAATACTCATATTATTATAAAGCCTCCTAAGTATTTTTTTAGTATGGGGTACTGCCTATCCTCCCTTCAATCAACATACAACATTATAGGACGTTATATGTTGTTATATCATAGTCTTACTATATCCTAGCCCATCAACTTCGTCAACGTAATTTTCAGATAATTCTTTCGACTTTATTCGGCAATTCACTTAAGGAACAGACTAAAGCTGACAAACCAATCGGTGTCAGACACCCTCCGTGGACAAAACCCCCGATTCTGTCTTTTTGTGGTGTCTGTCACCTTTCGTGGACAGATTTGCTTGTTTTGTCCGCGTGGGGTGGACACTTATTTTGTAGTCCGAATTTTCTTTACTTTGAAAATTTAAGCGGTTACGATTAAATTTGGAATGGAAAAACATTCCTACTATAAACACAAGGAGGAGATGCGAGATGATTCAAGTAAGAATGAAAGAAAAGCAAGTTCAAATTAAAAAGGAAGAATCTACTTAGTGAGAGGAGAATCTTTATGCCATCTGTAAAAAATGGAATACAAATTGTAAGTTATCACGAAGGATTAGCCGCAGGGGTAGCAAAAATGTGGAATTTAAGCCGTGACAGTTGGGGCGGCGATACTCGTGTTATGACCGAAGAACAAGTGAAAACAAAGGAAGCCAATTCCGAAAATATTGAGCTTTATCTAGCATTAGATGAAAACGAAGTCGTTGGCTATTGTGGATTATCTGAATATAAGGAGGATACTGGCTCTTTATACATCCCTTTACTCAATGTTCTTCCGAGTTATCATGGAAAGAAGATCGGGAAAATGCTTGTTATGAAAGCTCTTGAAAAAACGATCGAACTCGGCTGGCCTCGTCTTGATTTATACACTTGGCCAGGTAACACCAAGGCGGTTCCACTTTATAAAAAATGTGGCTTCTTTTGGGAGGATCGTGATGACACTACCCATTTGATGAACTTCATCCCTAACGTGTTAAACACCCCACTTCTTAAACCACTATTCGAAAAAGTAGACTGGTATGAAGCTAGCACAAGGCAAATTGAAGTAAAGCCAGACGGAATAAAAGAAAACGGATTTACCTTCTACGAATATAGCTGGAGTTCGCCGAACACGAACGCTAGAGTCCAAATCGAACGTACGAGTCGAGGCATTACCTTAATCGAAACCGATGACTTCCTTGTTCAGCTAACTATGGATCACCATGAAGTGATTGAGGAAATGGAGCATACTTATCAATTAAAAGTTGTGAACAAAACCGATACCCCTCTTACCTTCCAAGCAACTGGTACTAAGAATGCTCGAGTCGAATATCAGCTTAACACCGGAAAGCTGAATATAGAAAAAGATTTTACTCTCTCTGAGACTTTTACTATACGAAAAGGCGAAGAGCCTAGTGTGTGGCGGACTCACCCGAGTATCCAAATAACCGTAGAAATTAATGGTAGTCCTTGTGAAATGAGCCTTGGAATATTTCCTATGCAACCAGCTAAGCTTGAAGCATTCAACGAAGGAAATTTTGCTTTTTTAGATACAAAAACAGAATTTCATCTTGAGCTAAAGAATAATCTCTCAAACACAACCGAATTTGTTCTTACCATTCCTGAGAATGACCTGGTGAATCTAGAACAAAAAACATACGAAGTTACCGTTCCTGCTACAGGAAAAATGACGATTCCTATACCTGTTACTGTTAGAAAGCATGGCTTTTACGATCCAAGTATTCATGTTTCAACTAAGTCTACCGATCATGTACTCACTTTTGAACAGCAAATTTCGATTGCTTTCAAAGGTGAAGGAAAGAAATTTGGTGGTGAATCAACGCTTTTCTGGCACATATACAATGGTCATAGTCAGTTAAATATTCGAAAGCTAGATCTTAATGTCCAATTAAAAAAGAATACTAGAAGCAAAAAGCCATTATTTTCATTCCTTGCACCTAAGCTTGGAAAACCATATACAAACGAATTTAATAAAAAGAAGCCAACATCAGTATCCTGGGATATTGATGATTCATCTGTCTTGATTAAGTTCGTGTTACAATCGGGGGAATTTCCAGGCATCTACTTAACAGAGTGTCTGCAGCTTTTTGGAGATGGAATCGTTCATCAATGGGTAGAGATTGAAAATGTGCATCCAACTACTTACCAAAATATCGCAATCAGTCAGCCTGTATCTCAAGAACTTGGCAACACATACTTCCCACTTGATCAAAGAGTTGTTTATTTTTCAAAAGATCGTCCACTCGAGTTCGGAGATTTAAATCCAGCCATGATAACGGGTCATTGGTATTTTTCCAAAACGGAAGGGGAAACGGTTGGAGTAACATGGCCTCAAAATAGCCATGCAGCTCCAGAAGGTTGGCAGTTTGTTATTGAGCAAAAAATAGGTGAGATGAAACCTGGAGCAAAGTCTACAACAGAAAAGATCATTGTAGCACTTGATTCATTCCAGGAAGCAAGTCAATTTCAGGCTTATGCTGAGAAAAGACATCTGCTTGAGCCGTATGAAATAACCAATGAACTTCATCTCGAGGTGCATAAAATGATTGTGCCATCTAGTTCACCTACTTCCTTCACGTTAAAGACTTACAGAAACAGTTTCTTGGATGGAACGCTTGAGGTAGTTTGTGACCAAACTCCTGTCAGTAACTGGCGTATTCAGGCTAAGGAAGAGAAAAACTCAATTACCTTTGAACAACAGCTCTCATTAAATAACCCTGTTTCTCATCTAACAGCTCAATTTCAACAAGAAGGAATCCGGACAAATTTCGAGAATCTACTATTATCAACACAAGGAGACATTTCCTCTTTTACAGAATCAGATGGATCAATAGTTGTTGAGAATGGCTGTTTATCGATCAAAGCAAATGCTGATTTTTATCCAGGCTTATATTCCTTAAAAGTAAATGGACTAGAGTGGTTAGATACCCAGTATCCTGAAAGAACCGCCAAAAGTTGGTGGAGCCCATGGGCAGGAGGAATGAAATGGTCTCCTGAAGGAATCACCACCTTCTCTCTTTTAAAAGAAAAAACAACCATATCACCGACAAATATCAGTGACCGTAATGGGAATACTTGGAGAGGAATGGCCATCCAAACAACATTCGAGGAACATTCACAATGGAAAAATGTCGAGTACATTCAATATTATGTAATGCTTCCTGGAGTTCCTGTTTTAGCAACATTTTTACGGGTCATGCATGATGGTGGGAAATGGCTGGATGGAGAAAAATGGTTGACTGATCTGTTCCTCGGTGGAGAAGTCTTACCGAACCTTACAATCAAGAGTGGCCGTTCAGAGTATCGTGCAGGTAAACAGGAACTACCAATGTACCTTCCCGAAGATTCCTATATTGAATCGGCTACAAAAAAAGAGAAGCTTTATGTGATTCCAAGTTTGAACATGGAAGAGACCGAGGCCTATATGAATAAAGAGGCCTTTCAATTAGTTGCAGCCCAACCAGGCTTCGCAAATAAGGAGGAAAAAGCCACCGCTCCTCTTTTATTGCTATTTGATGAGCGAAAACTATCAACAGAAGCCGTTCAAAAACTACGAAATATCCAATTTTAAAGGCTGCTTTCGTAAAGATTGTTGTTAAAATCTTAAAGCCGATTTTAACGTGGAAATATCTATTTTGCGCTAAAAAATTCTGTTTCCAGGCTCTTTTCTTATTAAATTTATGCCATTTTCTGCGGAAACTTAGCACAATCATTAAAATGATGTTCCAAAAAGCTATAAAGTTTAAGAAAAGAACCATTTTAAAGGGAGTTATTATGAAAATCATCGATGCTCATATCCATCTATCAAACATAAAATCATTTCATGAAACAGCTGAAACCATTTCATTTGTCGACTATTCACCTTCAGGTATCCTCAAAGAATTCGTGGAAGCAGGAGTGGTGCTTGGTATTGGAATGGGATTGACAGAAACAGATAAAATGGGGTTTCCAGATTACGAGACACAAACTCCGATGGGACTGGATTTAACTGCGGAATTGCCGCCTTCTATCTTTACCTGCGTCGGAATTAATCCGTACAACCTAGATAAGGATGCCCTTATTCGTTTAGAAAAGATGTTATTACAACCAAAAACGGTTGGAATTAAAATTTATCTTGGTTATTATCCGTTTTATGCCTATGATCCTGTTTATCAACCTGTATATAGACTGGCGTCAAAGTACCATCTTCCCGTTGTCTTTCATACCGGCGATACGTATTCAGAAAGGGGGTATCTAAAATACTCCCACCCTCTCACCATAGATGAGGTAGCCGTTGACAACCGTGATGTGAATTTTATGATGGCTCATTTTGGGGACCCGTGGACACTGACAGGAGCAGAGATCATTTATAAAAATCCAAATGTGTTTGCAGATTTATCTGGATTAATTGTCGGAACAAAGAAGGACCTAACATTAAAAAGCGAAGGTCGTTTCCTTGATCATTTACGTCATGCCTTAGTTTTTGCCGACTCATATGACAAACTTCTATTTGGAACGGATTGGCCATTAGTGCCGATCGCCCCCTATATTCAGTTTATTAAGGACTTAATTCCGGAAGAGTATCATAGCCAGGTGTTTTATGAAACCGCATTAAAGGTGTTTCCAAGAATTCAGCCGTTTGTAAAATAAGGAAAGGAGCTGCTAAATGTACAAGGCAGCTCCTTTCTATTTATTGGGAATGATTGAAGACAAGACTAATTAAACCTCAACAAAAAATGGATGTACCTCTTCATTTAAACAATACTGTATTCTCTTCTTAAAGTGTTTCCACGTGACCATTTCAAGCGCTTTCTCTATCGGAAAATATCCCACTTCTAAACTCTCAGGTGACTTAGTCAGTTGACCTCCAACTACTTTCCCGATGAACAACGTACTGCAAATGGAGTGCTTTACATTTTGAAAAATACCACAGAACTTCACAATTTCAATATCTATCCCACTTTCTTCCTTTGTTTCACGTATTGCAGCTGCCTTAATGGACTCTCCTTCTTCAACATGTCCTCCAGGCAACTCCCAACCTCTCCTTGGACTTTTCACTAAAAGCAATTCATTATCATCATTCCTTACGAAAGCGATGGCTGATACAATATGCTTTGGCGGAACTCCCATTACCCCACCTCCATCCAATTTATTAAGCTCCTCTTTTTCACAATATGTATCTTTTGAAAATAGTACACCCCTTAAAAATAAAAAATGCTGATGATCTACCAGCATTTCTTACATCTCGGCTTTAACACCTTTATACTGAATCAATTTTTGATGTTTTTGTTTCAACAATTGTATTTGATGTAGTTCCTCTATTAGGTCGTTTATAGAAAGGAGCTCATACAGTAGAGCAATATGTGACTGGTTCATCTGATCTTCTTGTACACAATGTTTAAAGATAGACCGAATCTTCTTCACCACTTGATGATGCTCTTCATCCATCCGGTACTCCTTTTCATGCAAGGCATGTTTAATGGAAGAAAACATCAGCTCGACGGACTTCTCCTTACAAATTGGCGCATCGATCGGAGGAATCGCCATAAGATTCGCTACATGAAAAATGATTTGGCGTAAGGTACCTAACTTCTTATATTCATAATGAAATTCCTTGGTGTCCTTCCGGTCGAAATTGTGCAGCTTCCATTCTAGCTTCTGGTATTCACACAATGTTTCTACTGTTTCGATATCCTTCCAAAGTCTTTCATACTTCACCTTCGTGTCTTGGTGTAACGGCTGTTGATACACAATTTCTTTTCCACGTAATTCAATCAATTTGCCTGTTTCAATGATATACCGATGAAGTTTTGATTGAATCGTCAGTGAGTAATTCGGTTTTATGACAAGGAAATTCACAAGCGCTGATACAGTTAATCCAATTCCCGTTGTTCCAAGGCGAACAAAAAACGAACTTAGAAAATGATCATGAACCGTAGATATCATCGCCACACCAGTCAAAACAGCAACCAGTGTTCCATCATGCAATTGAAGTTTGTAACACACGATAATGGTCATCACTGCGACAAGCATATACGTAAACGGACTATCACCAAAGGTAAAATTAAATAAAACAGAAAAAGCGGCCCCTAGTGCAGAAGCCGGAAACCGGACGAACGCCTTTTTAATCGAATGAGCTGCAGTTGGCTCAATCGTTACAATCGCGGTAATAACCGCAAACATAGGAGGCCAAGACAAAAGATCACAGATAAGAGCAGTCAGAAACACCGCAATCCCTGTTTTAACAATTCTTCCGCCAAAAAATTTATACTTTCTAAAGAATTCCATGAAAACAATCCTTTTTTCATATTGTCCTATATTATGTTCACTTTTCCCTATATTAACCAAATTAACCTTTTACATCACCAACATCAACATGACCGGAACCGATAATATACTTAACAAGGTCGTCACTAATGTACTATAAGATACAAGATCTGGCTCTGTTCCAAATTCAAGCGAAAGCATCATGGTATTCGCTGCTGAGGGCATTGCTGATAGAACAATAAGAACTTGGGCCAGCATTCCTTCAATCGGTAATAGCCATACTAAAAGTAAAGCCAAGACAGGGGAAATTAGCATACGTTGGATCATAATTGTAGAAACATCTCCGATACTAACATTCTTCTTTGTAATGGCTCCGAGTTGCATACCCAAGACAAGCATAATGGTTGGAATGGTTGCATCAGCAATCAAATCGATAGGCTTCATGATCATATCTGGCACTGGCAGGGTTAAGAGCTGAAGACCTATCCCTAAGACAGATCCATAGATCATTGGCATTTTTATAATATTTAATATCGATTGTTTGACAGAATATCCTCTCTCACTTCCCTTACCAGCATAATACACCCCAATTGTACTCATAAGGAAGGATTGTATAACCATCATGATAACCGCATAATCAACACCCACGTTACCAAAAGCAAGTAAGATTATAGGAACACCATAGTTCCCACTGTTCATAAATACACCTGAAAGCACCATGGCTGAGTGCCTTGAACGAGGTAATTTTTTTAGGGCTGCTGTAATTTGTACAATAACAATCATCCCAATACAAAGAAGCACACAAAACAGCAAGATATACAAATATTCCATTGTAATTTCATTAGTATAGAAGGTCCGAAATGCCAAAAAAGGCTGCATTAAATATAAGGCCATGGCAGAAATCGCCTTCCGATCAAATCCGATGGTCCTTTGACCAATATACCCTACTCCGATCACAGATAAAGCTGATAATACAACGAATAATAGTTCCATGAGCCAGCTCCATTTTGTCAGTTTTTTGAATATTTCCATTATACATCATGAAAGCGTAATCATTATTTTAAAAATATAATTTTATGAGAACTAAAAATAGCCCCCAGTCAAAGACTAGAGACTATGAATTCAATCATCCTAACTTGTTGTCCTTGGTTTGGTTGGATCGCAGTTGGGGTCCTCCACCTCTGTTGTCTCAGCTAGCTTCATTAAATAATAGCATTCCTCCGTTTAACTCCATTTCTTCTATTTCTCTTAAAAAGGCCCCCGCATGTCCTGCAGCATCTAATAGCCACAATAAATCATGATGTAACGGATGAACAGTTGGAGGAATTTCTCCTTTAAGGAAAAATGAAAATACTCTTAATGCCTCTTCTAGCTCATTGACCATATGACTTAGAAAAGATGGTGGTAAAGTCATTTTCACTTCGCCCACCAAATGCTCTCGTACTAGAGTGAGTTTCAGTTCTCTGATTTCTGTCCCCGCTTTATTTGCTCTATGTAGCAGCTGCATAAGCTCCTCTCCAGCAGGCTGTCTACGTGAGATCGTTAATAGTTGATCAAATACCGTAATGAAGTTTTTCGCTTGGCTGATGTATTGTGTTTCCGATGGTGCTAAAGAATCCTGGATAAATCGAGCATGGTCTCCAAGTACCTGTAACCAGAAATTCAATTCGAATAGTGCTTCTTGACGAAAGTTCTTGGCCAAAGCATTCACCTCTCTTTTTTCCCAATATATGAGAATGTTACTTGACCAATAACTAACAAGGGTGCCACGTTCCATTATTTATCTAATGATAATTCTCTAGCTTCCTCTGCAATATCTGTGGCTGTCAATTTATAGAACTCCATTAAATAATCCATTTTGCCAACCTGGCCAAATTGTTCTTTTACCCCGATACGCCTCATTCTCGTGGGACAATGCTCACTTAACACCTCAGCCACAGCACTACCTAACCCTCCGATTACATTATGATTTTCTGCTGTAACCACCGCTTTTGTTTTCGTTGCATATTTTACGATTAACTCTTTATCGATTGGTTTTATAGAGAACATATCAATCACCGTGGCTTCAACTCCCTGCTCTTTAAGGAGATCTGCTGCCTTCAGCGATTCTGCCACCATGATACCACTAGCAATAATTGTGACATCTCCGCCCTCTCTTAATACTTTCCCTTTCCCGGTCTCAAAAACTTCTCTTTCATCATATAGCTTCACACTGTTTTTTCGAATAGTCCGGATATAATGAATTCCATATTCCTTCTCAATCTTTCGAAGCAAGTAACCTAACATGGTAGAATCGCTCACCTCATACACTTTCGCATTAGGAATAAGACGAACTAGTCCTAGATCCTCAAAAGCCATATGCGTTCCACCATTATGTTCAGCCGATACACCCGCGTCAGATCCTAGAATTTTAATATTCGTTTTTGCGTAAGCACCGGATATAAATAATTGATCAAAGGCACGACGTGTAGCAAACTGTCCAAACGTATGGACGAAAGGAATTTTCCCAGTGAGAGATAAACCGGAAGCGACACCAATCATATTGGCTTCCATTATGCCACAGTTTATTAATTGGTCTGGAATCTCTTTTATAATTTTATTTGTTGAAATGGCACTCATTAAATCTGCTTCCAATGCCACAACATTGGGATTCGCCTTCGCAAGTTCTAGGAGAGTGTTTGCATACATTTGACGCATTTCCATATTTTCTAACTTGTAGGTAGATGTATGAATCATCTTGCCACCCCCTTTCCATTTTTAAAAAATCCTATATATATATAAATTATTGCTCACGAAATCATAGAATACTGTTTAAACATCTCAAGAATGCTGTCCATCGAATCGACCTCTTTTAATAAATCTATATTTTTACTATTACTAAGAAGCTTGGTTAACTGCGAAAGCGCCTTTAAATGGGTAGTATTATCAATTGCTGCTATACAAAACAACAGCCTGACTGGATAATTTTCATTTTCTAGAAAGTAGACAGGAGTCTTTAACTTTAAAAAGCTCATTCCCACTTTATTAACGCCTGACTCAGGTCTTGCATGAGGAATAGCTACCTCTGGGCCAATGACTACATATGGTCCAAGTGTTTTTATATTATCGATCATTGAATCAATATAGGTTGATTCGATTACCCCATTCATGACTAATGGTTTAGCTGCTACTGTGACAGCCTCTTCCCAACTTGAAAGCTGATCCATTATTTGGATGGTTTCTTCCTTTAATAAATCACTTAACACAGGTTTTTCCTCCCTCTTTACTTCCACTCTTTTATGAAAAGTCAATTGACTTAATGCTTTTTTCAGTCCTGTTTCATCATATACATTTGCATATTGACCAATTGTTTTGATTAATTCTTTAATAGAAATATCCTTATATTGAATCCCAAATAAGCATTGGTATACTTCATTTACTAGAATGTTTTTTTCATTAGGAGTCATAATCGGCTTTACATAGAAGCAAGGAATCTTTGACTCTATCTCTACTGTGGAAAATAACAAATCATATTGCTCGAGATTTTCAATAGAGAACTGCTGTAACGACATAGTTTTTTCGACTGAAATTTCGGAAAATAATGATTCTAACAGGTGTTTGACCATAAGGGAGGAACTTATTCCACTTGGACATACAACGATTGCTCGTTTCTTTTTAGGGACAGGTTTCTTGGGACTTTTTAATAGAGCTCCAAAGTGGATCGTTATATATCCAATTTCCTCTTCCGGAATCGTGATGCTAAGTAGAGATTCAATAGGTAGTAGTAACTCACTTACAATCGTATACAATTCTTTATGTTCGGTTTTGATTTGTTCTAGAAGGGGATTGGCTATAGGAATTCGATACTTCATTCGGAAATATGCAGGCTTAAAATGCTGGTACAAGGTTTGAATCGCTTCGTTTTTCTTCTCAAAAGCAATGGCTGTTTTCGATTCAAAGTTAAACACGAGCTGCTCACAAAGTTTAAACAGTATGTCTCTATCACTTTCTAAACTTTGTGGATTTCCTAACGATAACCCAAGAAATTGAATCGTCATAAAACAGACTTCTGTTTCCAATTCCTCAATTTGGAGATATTTATATAATCTTCGAGCTACATCCCACATTGAATCTTTTTTTATCAATTCTATTTCATCTTGATGATAACGGACGAACTTCTTTTCTTTTAAGCGATAAAAATATAAAACTAAGAAATAAGCAAATTGATTCAAGCGATCCTCAACAAATTGGAGGTGAAATTGCTTTTGTATTTCATTAAGATTACCCATAATATAATCTATGTGAATCTGCTCTTTGTTACCTAGTAATAAAACCATGAGCTTATGAAAATAGGGTAAATCGGTTAGCTGAGACAAATGATGTTGAACCAACACTCTTTTATCTAATTCATTTCCATGAAGATGATAGCCAATTTGTCTGGAATAACGGATTTCTACAAGAAATGGTGCATTCACTTCATTTGCTTTTTTCACGTCAGAGATGACTGTATTCTTGCTAACTTGTAATAGCTGCGTTAAATGGACGGATGATATAGGTTCTTCCCTAATAAAAAGGTATAAATATATAAAACTTAATCGCTCGTTCTCTGAAAATATAAAGTCTTGGTCTGAGTCATCCATACGATGGTGATAAAAATACTCCACCACTTTTTCTGGAATAACGATGTATTTTGTTCCCTTATAAGGAATAGAAGGAAGTTCTCTAGTTTTTAACCAATGATTGATTTTTTCCAAATCATAGGATACTTGCCTTTTAGTTAAATGGGTTTTATCTATTATCTGCATGATTGTAGTTTTTTTCACCTTGAGAAGATGCTTCATTAAAAGTGCTGGACGTTTCTCAATCATCATCTACTATGCCTCCTGTAATAAATATATATTAAAACGCTTACATTTCGTGTTGTGATTGGGAACAAATGATGTCATAGTACAATTACAAAATTGTACTCAACTTCTCCTTAGTTTACTTTTTGTAATTTATATCGTTAATTGCAGAAGAAATGTCTTTTTAATAGTACAGTTGTATTTTTTATAGGCTCTTTTCTAAAACATTGTTGCTATCTACACACTTTTTTTGAAATAAAAACTATATGTTCAACAGCCAATCTGGATTTTAGCATCCTTAGAAAAGAGCTACTCTCAAAATAGACCAATAAACCCAGAATAATACGGGAAAAATCCGGCTTCAAGGATTTTTCCAAAACCACAAACTTTACGAAAACAGCCTTTTTATAACACGAATAAAGCGACTGTTTAATGAACAGCCGCTTTCCTTTATTAATAGTACGGATAACCACCATATGGATTATATGTTGGATAAGGAGTGGCTGCTGGATAGCCATAGCCATAACCATAACCCGCTCCTTGAGTTAAAGCTCCTGCTGCAAGTCCACCAAGAAGACCCACAGCTAATGGAGCGGCACCGTAGCCTCCTCCATAGTAACCTCCGTGATGATGTCCACCGTGGTGATGCCCTCCATGATGATGTCCTCCATGGTGATGCCCTCCATGATGGTGTCCTCCATGGTGATGCCCTCCATGATGGTGTCCACCGTGGTGATGTCCTCCATGATGGTGTCCTCCATGATGATGTCCTCCATGATGATGTCCACCGCCGTATACATTTCGATTATTAGTCATATATATCTTACCTCTTTCCTTACATATTTGTCCTACTCCTTTACTGTATGCATCCAAGTGGACATACGTATGGGCAAATAGAGCGATAAGGTTCCTTTTTACAGACAACACTGATACAATCAGATGAAAGACAAAAACGAAGGCGAAGGTGACAACTGTGATTGAGATAAGAACTTCTACACTCAGTGATGGAGAACTCAATAGAGGCGTATTTGCAACAAGAGATATTAAAAAAGGTGAATTAATCCATGAGGCACCTGTTATTCCTTATCCGAATGACCAGCACGAACATATCGAAAAAACTCTTCTCGCGGACTATGCTTTCGAGTATGGAATCAATCATTCCGCCCTCCTACTTGGATACGGTATGCTGTTCAACCATTCGTATGAGCCAAATGCAACGTATGAAATCAACTTTCCAAATCATACATTTGATTTTTATGCTTACAAAGATATAAAAGCTGGAGAAGAAGTGCTAATAAACTACAATGGTGAAGAAGATAATCAAGATCCACTATGGTTTAATGAAGAGAAATAAAACGAAAGTCTCAGTTTTCTGAGGCTTTCAGATTGACTACAAAAGGTAGTGAGAAGTTCTTCTCGCTGCCTTTTGTCTTTTTTTGTTTGGGAATGGTGGGAAAAAGGCTGATTTCCGCTCCGGGCGCTTGCTTTCCGGGGGGCGGGCGGTGAGCCTCCTCGTCGCTGAAGCTCCTGTGGGGTCTCACCTGTCCCGCTGATCCCCCAGGAGTCAAGCACCCTCCGCTCCAATCAGCAGATTTACTCTTAAAACTTTGACTTTAAACATATGAAATTACACTTTTAGAGTCATCGTCAAGTACCTAGCACAGTCCATGTAGCCAGTTTCTTAAAATTCCTAGAAGCAAAAGTAAGCAACGCCTGCATAACAATTTTTTAAGACCGCGTAAGGTTGTCCAACGCATACCATGCTTATATTTGTTTCACTTCATGAGTGTGCCGTAGATGTTCTACCTCTTCTAAGTAAACCTCCCAAATATGTGTTGTCTAAACTAAATAAAACGACTGGATTAATACTTGAACGTCCTAATCCCAATAAAGGTCTTTCACCAACGGGTAGATAGATGTATGAGAAATCAATAGCTGTCTCTAGCTTGATCGTTTGCCATTTTTATAGATACAGGATCAAAATCACCTAGAAAACTTCCAAAATGGAGATTACAGATATGAAAACCTTTTTGATAAAAGAGTGCAAGGTTATCTAAATAATCTTGTGAACTAATTAATCAATCTCTAGCAATTTCTAATTGTTCTCTTTCATTAAACTAATTATTGGTCATCATGGTTAGTTACCTTTAGATAAAAATGGTTGACTAAGTGTAATAAATTGATTGGAGCGGAGGGTGGCGACTCCTGCGGGAAAAGCGGGACAGTCGAGACCCTGGACTGAGCGTAGCGAGGGAAGCGGCTCGGCCCCGCCCGCGGAAAGCGCCACCCGGAGTGGAAATCTAACCACATTGATGTTCTATCTATGTTTAAAATTTAAAAAGACCATAGGGAACTCGAAATCCCTCGAGTTTATCTTTAGTCTAAAAGTCTCAGTTTTCTGAGGCTTTTTTATTTTATTAACTTTTTGGACAAAAGTTCTAGTATAAAAGTATTAACTAATTGTGACTAAATGCCGATAACAAATGAGAATATATAATTCATCACTAGTGTTGCATAAATAATTTCGTAATTTTCAGTTTAATTATATTCTCTATTTAGAGCCAAAAAAGTAAATACCCAACAAAGGTGGCTCCATCCATTTGGAAATTTATTTACAATTAGACCTG